>JAXIPC010000066.1:0-8253 GCA_045403135.1 Gemmatimonadales bacterium
CAGGCCAAGGCGCCGCCGATGCACGCGGTCGCGGCTCGGCTGGGAGTGACCCGGCGCACTCTGGAGCGGCGAGTGCTGCACGAGGTCGGGCTGGCTCCACAGATGCTGCACCGCGTCTTCCGATTCCGGCGCGCGTTTCGCCTGCTCGACGAGGCCCCGCCCGGAACCTGGGGGCGGGTGGCCCACGCGGCGGGGTACTTCGACCAGGCGCATCTGATCCGCGAGTTCCGCCGCTTTGCCGGCGCCGCGCCCACCGCTTTTCTGGAGTCGGATCCAGCGTTTTCCCGGGCGATGCTCTCGGGCGAAGGCACCGCGGCATAGCGTCGCATCCGTACAATCGTCCCGGCCGGGCATTCCGTATCGTTCGGGTTCCTCTCTTCGGGACAATCGCATGCGCGGGAGACCGGTGCTCTACCCGGTGATGCTGGCCGGGGCGGTGATGGGCCTGCTCGCGGCGGCTCGGACTCAGGGTACGCCGCTCGACCGGCTCGCGTGGCTGGGCGGCTGCTGGGAACTCCGCCAGGGGAATCGCGTCACCCTGGAGATGTGGATGCCCCCGGCCGGGAGCATGATGCTCGGCGCGTCCCGCACGATGTCAGGCGGCACGGTCCGGGAATTCGAGCAGCTCCGGCTGGGCTGGATGTCCGACAGCTTGGTGTACTTTGCCCAGCCGTCGGGACAGCCACCCGCGGCGTTCAAGGGCGGCGCGCCCAGCGATACCGGCTTCGTGGTGGAAAACCTGAAGCACGACTTTCCCCAGCGGATCATCTATCGGAGGCGCGGCGCCGATTCCCTGGTCGCCCGGATCGAAGGGCCGGGGCAGGGCGGCACCCGGGGGATCGACTTCCCCATGAAGCGGGTGGGCTGCACCGCCCCATAGTGGCCCTCGACACCCTTGCGGCGGCCTTGGCCGGGAGTATTCTCATCTCCTGCCCCGCATCGGGAGCTTTTCCATGACGATCGCGCTCTTGCCGAGGGCCCTGGCCCTCGGGGTTTTCGTCGCTGCAGCATTTCCGATCTCCACGCTCGCTCAACGCCCGGTCGATCCCGCCGCCTACGCCCAGCTCCGCTACCGACACATCGGTCCGGAGGGGAATCGCTTCGCCTCGGTGACCGGCGTGGCGGGCGACCCGCTCACCTGGTACGCCGGCGCCGCCTCGGGTGGGATCTGGAAGAGCGAGGACGGCGGCAACACCTGGCGGCCGGTGTTCGACGACCATCCGGTCTCCTCCATCGGCGCGCTCGCGGTGGCCCCGTCCAACCCGAGCATCGTGTGGGCCGGCACCGGCGAGCCGCACATCCGGAGCCACATCTCGATCGGCTGGGGAATCTTCAAGTCCACCGACGCCGGGAGGACCTGGGCCCGGAAGGGACTGGAGAACACCGGCCGCATCTCCCGCGTGGTCGTGCACCCGACCAATCCCGCCATCGTGTACGCCGCGTCGCAGGGTCATGGCTACGGGCCGCAACGAGAGCGCGGGGTCTACCGGAGCAGCGACGGGGGCGACACCTGGCAGCAGGTGCTGTTCGTCGACGAGAACACCGGCGCGTCCGATCTCATCATGGACCCCAACAACCCGCAGATCCTCTTCGCCGGGATGTGGCAGATCGAGATCAAGACCTGGGGCCGGGAGAGCGGCGGCCCGGGCAGCGGGATCTACGTGTCGAAAGACGGGGGCACGACCTGGAAGCGGCTGGCGGGCAACGGTCTTCCGACTCGGCCCTTCGGCAAGGTCGCCCTCGCTATCTCCAAGGCTAATTCCAGCCGGGTGTACGCACTGATCGAAGCTGGAGACGGCGTGCCGTGGCAGGGTCAGCCCACCGACCGGGGCAAGCTGTGGCGCTCCGACGACGGCGGCGAAACCTGGCAAGTGGTGAGCTATGACCGGCAGCTGGGCGGCCGGAGCGCGTATTACAACGCGATGTTCGCGTCACCGGACAATCCCGACGAGGCCTACTTCCTCACGGCGGCGTTCTCGAAGACACTCGACGGCGGCAAGACCACCGTCAACATCGGCTTCGGCGAGTCGCCCGGCGGGGACAACCACATCATGTGGATCGACCCGACCAACGGCAACCGGATGGCAGTGGCCAACGACGGCGCGGTGGCCATCTCGAACAACCGGGGCAGGACCTGGAACCGGGTGCAGCTCCCCATCGCGCAGATGTACCACGTCACGGTGGACAACCGGGTGCCGTACTACGTGATGGGTAACCGGCAGGATGGACCCTCCGCGCGCGGGCCCAGCAACAGCAAGCTCGGCGGGTTCGGCGGCGGGGGGGGAGGCGGCGGCGCGATTCCGAGGGGGATGTGGCACTCGGTGGGCGGCGGTGAGAGCGGCTGGGCCACGCCCGATCCGGCCGATTCGAACATCGTCTGGTCGAGCGCCTCGGGCTCGGGGAGCCGGGGCGGCATTGTGGTGCGCTACGACGTGCGCACCGGTGTGACCCGGAACGTGGAGGTCTGGCCGATCAGCACCGGTGGCTGGCCGCCAGCCGATCTGCGCTACCGGTTCGTCTGGACGTTTCCGCTCACCTTCTCGCCCCACGATGCCAAACGGCTCTACGTCGGCAGCCAGCACGTGCACCTCACCACCACCGGGGGAGAGAGCTGGCAGGTGATCAGTCCCGATCTCACCCGCAACGACAAGAACCGGATGCGGATCTCCGGCGGGCTCACGCCCGACAACATCGGGGTCGAGTACGGCGGCGTGCTGTTCGCGATCGCCGAGTCACGGGTGACGCCGGGATTGCTCTGGGCCGGGTCCAACGACGGACTGGTGCACGTGAGCCGGGACGCCGGAAAGACCTGGACCAACGTCAGCGCAAACCTGCCCGGCCTGATCGACTGGGGCACCATCAGCAACATCGAGGCCTCTCGCTATGACGCGGGAACCGCCTATCTGACGGTGGACGGACACCAGGTCGACAACCGCGATCCCTGGGTGTACAGGACCGCGGACAACGGCAAGACTTGGCGGCTGACCGTGACCGGGATCCCCAAGAGCCCGCTCAGCTACGCCCATTGGATCAAGGAGGACCCGGTCCGACGCGGATTACTCTACCTCGGCACCGAGAACGCGCTCTACCTGTCCTTCAACGACGGCGAGAACTGGCAGCCGCTCCAGACCAATCTCCCGCCGGCACCGGTCTACTCGATCACCGTGCCGGAGCATTTCAACGATCTGGTGGTGTCGACCTACGGCCGGGGCTTCTGGATCATGGACGACATCACTCCGCTGCAGCAACTCACTGATGCAGTGGCCGCGATGGATGTCCATCTCTTCTCCCCGCGGCCGGCCTACCGGTTCATCGGGGTGGCGCCGCCGGAGACGCCTTCGGCGGACCCGGTGTCGGGGCAGAATCCGCCCTATGGCGCAACCATCAACTACTGGCTCAAGTCGGCCCCGGCGGGCGATGTGACGGTGACGGTGCTCGATGCCGGCGCCGCCGTGGTGCGAACGCTGCGCGGATCGCGCGATGCGGGGCTCAACCGCGTGGTCTGGAACCTTCGGGGGGAGTCCACTCGGCAAGCCAGAATCCGGGTGTCGCCCCTGTACGCTCCGGAGATCGTGGTTTCGGCCGAAGGGATGCCGGCGCCGGGAGTCGGCAGCGTGGATTTCCTGGTTCCACCGGGCACCTACACGGTGAAGCTGACCGCGGGGGGCCGGGAATTCACCCGCCAGCTCGAGGTGCGCAAGGATCCCAATTCGGGTGGAAGCGTCGAAGGCATCCGGGCTCAGACCACGCTGCTCACTGATCTCCAGAAGAGCCTCAACGGCTCGGTGGACATGATCAACCAGCTCGAGCAAACGCGCGGCCAGCTGGTCCGCGCCAAGGCCCAGCTCGGCTCGGCCGCGACGACGCGCGATCTGGTGGCCGGCGCCGACTCGCTGGAGCAGAAACTGGTGGCGGTCGAGGACCAGCTGCACCAGCTCAAGGCCACCGGCCGGGGACAGGACGGGGTGCGCTGGCCGATCAAGCTCGCCGGGCAGCTCGGCTATCTCGCGAGTACGATCGGCGGATCCGACGAGACGCCCACGGCTCAGGCCCGGGAGGCGTACCGCTATCTGGAGGAGCAGCTGGTGGCGGTGCGGCGGGAGTACGAGCGGGTTATGCAGGAGGTGGAACGCTACAACGCGCGGCTCCGGGCGCGGAATGTGATTGTTTCATGAGAGGCTAAGAGGCTAAGAAAAGACGCTATGACGCTAAGACGCTAGGTCGTAAGAGCTTTTTCATAGCGTCTTAGCGTCGTAGCGTCTTAGCGTCTTGCTTCACCGATCCGGCAGCAATATGAGCAGAAGCGCGCGCTCACTCCTCCTCGTTACCCTCCTGGCCGCGGAAAGCCTGGGGGCACAGGGTGCGTCCACCCACCCCGTCGTTTTCCGCTGGGAGTTCATCTACGTCGCGATGCCGATCGAGAGCGCCCACGCATCCACGATCGCCGAGACCCGTGAGGGACTGGTCGCGGCGTGGTTCGGCGGCGCCGCCGAAGGCCGCCGCGATGTCGGCATCTGGCTCTCGCGGATGGTGGACGGGAAATGGACCACGCCGATCGAAGTCCTGAACGGCAACCAGTCCGACGGCACCCGCTATCCCTGCTGGAATCCGGTGCTCGCTCCCTGGCCCGACGGCACGCTCCGCCTCTACTACAAGGTGGGGCCGAGTCCGGCGCGCTGGTGGGGAATGGTGAGCGTCTCGCGGGACGGGGGAAAAACCTGGGCCACGGGCGAGCGACTCCCCGTCGGCGTGCTCGGCCCGATCAAGAACAAACCAATCTGGCTCGCAGACGGCAGCGTGCTGAGCCCGAGCAGCACCGAGACGACCGACGATCCGTCCCGCTGGCGGATCCACTTCGAGCGCTCGGCGGATTCGGGCCGTACCTGGACCCGCATCGTCCCGCTCGCATCACCGGCCAGCGATCCGGAGATCAATGCAATTCAACCCACCATCCTCACCCACTCCGGCCAGGTGCTCCAGGCGCTCGGCCGCACTCGCTCGGGATTCATCTTCGAGACCTGGAGCCGGGACGGCGGACGCAGCTGGACTCCGCTCCGGCTCACCCAGTTTCCCAACCCGAATTCGGGCATCGACGCGGTCACGCTGCGGGACGGCCGTCATATCATGGTCTACAATCACAGCAGTGTGGGCCGCTCGCTCCTGTTCGTCGCGGTGTCGTCCGATGGCAGGGCGTGGCGCCGGGTGATGGAGCTCGAAACCGAGTCGGGGGAGTACTCCTATCCTGCGGTCATCCAGTCACGCGACGGGAACCTGCACATCACCTACACCTGGAACCGGCACCACATCATGTACGTGGCGCTCGACCCCGCTCGGCTTCGGTGACCTCGCCCTGACTCCGAACCCGGAACGCGGGGGATCTTCATCACCCCGCCGATGGGAACGCCACCCGCGCGGGTCCACATGTCGTAGGGATCCGGGGCCTCCGGGAACGGCGTGACGGTCCAGCCGACCACGGCGGTATAGAACTTCTCGGCGGCCTTCATGTCGGTGGTGAGCAATTCATGCCAGAGAAGGCGTCCCTGCAGTTTTTGATCGGCCATCATGGGTTTTCGGGGAAAGAGTGAAGCGCGGCGGGGACTCTGAGGTGCCGGGGATCTCCAAACTCGACGCGGCGCGTCACGGCAAAGTTTCGTCTTCTACGGCCGCCTCGGCTCCCCCACCAGCGCCGACATCCGCTGCTTCACTTCGGTCACCGCCGGCTGCAGATCGGGATCGGCGTCGTTCCAGAGCGCCGTGAACTTGCCGTAGTACTCCAGCGCCTTGTCCTTGATGCCCTTTTCCTGGTAGAGCGAGCCGAGCCGGCGGTAAGCGTTGGCCAGATAGAGCTGCCGCCAGGCGGGGCCCGGATCCGGCTTGGTGGCGAAGGCCTCATAGGTGGCGAGCGCGGAGTCCGGCTGGCCCATGTCGTCGAAGGTACGGGCGAGCTCGTAAACGCCGGAGAGATTGCCCCCCCACTTCTCGTGGTATTGCTGAAATCCCGCCACCGCTTGCGGGTACTGCTTCTTGCCCCAGGCGAGCAGGGCCCGGGAAAACAGCGCCTGGTAGTCTCCCTTTCGGATCTCCGCCGGCACCACGCGCTCGTACTCCGCGAGTACCCGCTCGGCCCGCGCGGTCTCACCGGCGTTGACATAGAACTCGCTCAGGGCCAGGTAGGGCCGGCTCAGCGGGTCGATGGAATCCATCGGGAACCGGGCCAGGATCGAGTCCATGCGTTGCAGCGCGACGGCTGGGCGTCGGCGGGTGAGGGCCTCGGTGCTGGCGTAATCGATCGCGGCCACCATGGCCTGGCTTTCCGCGCCGCCCCTCCGTCCCTCATCCACCAGGGCCAGCACTTCCCGGTCGGCCCGGGCGACCTGCCCCTGGAACCGGAAAGCGATCACTCGTTGGAGGTGTCCGCGGAAGCGCCAGCTCGGGTCGGAGCCCGCGATCAGGGAATCAGCCGTGCTCATCACCTGGGCATACCTGCCCTCGGCGAAGGCGAGGCGGGCTCCGTAACTGATGCGCTGTGGGCTCGTCGGGGCCTGCTTTCCCCAGGCGGCGTAGGCGCTGTCGGCCCGGGCGAACTTTCCCTGCATGACCATGGCGTCGATCGCGTTGACCCAGAGCACCGAGACTCGCGGTGCAACGGCGATGCCCCGCATCGCCGTCTCTTCCGCTTCGGCAAACCGGCTCCGGGTATTGAGCTCGATGGCCAGGTTGTTGAGCGCGGTGACGTCATCGGGCCAGGTGTCCAGGATCTGGCGGTAGGTGGCGATCACCCTCTCGGACGTGTACTCCACGAACAGGTAGTAGTAGGCCGTCGCCTGGAGCCGCTCCAGCTCGGGCAGCCGCTCCCGGAGCTGGAACGCTTTCGTGGCCTCGGCGATGACCAGGCCCTGGTCGGCGCCCATGTTGCCCAGGATCACCGCCAGCTTTCGGTGCGCCATGGCAAAGCCCGAATCGAGACGGATCGCCTGCTCCAGGAGCTTCCGGGCTTCATCATTCAGGGCCAGGTCGGCGGCCCGGTTGGCCTGGGAAAACTTGCGGAGCGCTTCCATCGACCCTGTAGTCACTTCTTCCAGCGGCTCGCCGCCCCGGATGTTGCGGAGCGACTCGCCGATGCCCTCGCGCAACTTCCGGGAGAGCTTGTCCACGGCGGGAATCAGGCCGCTGGCGTTGTCCGCCGTCTCCCGATCCGCCAGCAGCGTGGAGCCGTCCTTCGTCGACAGCAGTCGGACCGACAGGACGTATCCGCTGCCCAGCGTGGAGATCTCTCCCGTCACCACCGCGGCGGCGCCGACCCGCTCCGCCACATCTCGCGCCACCTGCGCGGTCAGGGGCGTAGCGGGGTCCCTCTCCATCCGGCGGAGCGCGGCGCTCACGTCGCCCGATTCCACCAGCCGGACCAGCGACGAGCGGGTCAGGTCGATCCGCAGCGCCTCGGTCACCGACTGGGCGAGCGTGGAGTCGGAGGTGCGGTTCTCGAAGTCCGCCAGGAGCAGTGGATCCCGCGCCTTGATCACGCCGGCGGAGAGCAGCGTGGCGAAGGGACCGACGCCGGCGGCGCGGAGTCCCATGAACGCCGCGGCCCCGACCGCGAGGCCCGCAAAGGCCAGTCCGCAGCCGGTGAGCGCGTTCCTCCAGGTGAGCATCCCTCCGATACCGCTCTCGACCCGGGGCAGGGAAGTGCCGGTGGTGCGCGCCAGGATCCGTTGGCGCTCTCGCATGCTGGTGGCCAGCATGATCGGCAACCCGATCACAAGGAGCCCCACCGCCGCGTACATCACCCAGCCGGGCAAACCGATCTTGTTGACGAGGAGGTTTACCGCGAGCAGCACCAGCAGGGAGCCGATGCCGAAGAGCAGCGTCACCCGCACCGGGTGGGACTTCCGGAGCGCGGCTTCGGTGCCGCTGGACACCGGCGCCACCGCGCCGGTCGGTGCGGTGCCGTGGCTCGGCGTGAGCAGTGCGTCCAGGTGTGGCATGAGGTCGTCGGCCGATTGCCAGCGATCGGCGGGACGCTTCTCGAGGCAGCGCATCACGATCGCGTTGAGCGCCGGAGGCACGGCCGGCCGGTGGCTGGTGACGGTAGCCGGCGTCTGGGTGATGTGGGACGCGAGAACCGCCTGGGCGCTCATGGCGGTGAACGGCGGCTGGCCGACGAGCATCTCGTAGGCCATCGCACCCAGCGCGTAGATGTCGGCTCGGGAATCCACGTTGGGATCGGCCGAGGCCTGCTCCGGCGCCATGTAG
>JAXIPC010000209.1:0-14083 GCA_045403135.1 Gemmatimonadales bacterium
GCTCGCCGTTACCGTGTTGTTGTTGGCGCCCGCCACCGGCCCGAGCGTCCAGCTGGTCGCGGTGGCGATGCCGGACGCGCTGGTGAGAACGGTGGCCGGCCCGGCCGGCACTACGGTGCCGCCACCAGCCGTCACGGCAAAGGTGACCGGCACGCCCGGCACCGGGTTTGCGCTTGCGTCGAGCACGATCACGGAAGGAGGTGTTGCGACCGCGCTGCCCGCGACCGCGTTCTGGGGGGTGGGGGAATTCGCCGCGATGGTCGCCGCGTTACCCGATCCCAGTGTCACCGTATTCGAAACCACCTGGGTCAGCCCGGGAGAGGTGAAGCGAATGGTGTAGCTGCCCGAAGGACCGGTGATGGCCAGACTGGTGAAGCTTGCGACACCCGCGGCGTTTGTGGTCGCCAGCGGGCTCCCCAGCGTACCTACCGGCCCGGAGGCGAGCGCGGCGGTCACCGTGACGCCTGGGGTCGTCCCCACCGGGTTCCCCGCGATGTCCTTGACCTGTATCACCGGCTGCTGGGCGAACGCCACGCCGCTCGCGGCGCCCGGCGAAGGCTGGGTCGTGATGCCGAGCTGGCTGGCCGCACCGGCGGTGAGCGAGATGGGGTTGGACGCTGGGGAAGAAGCCAGGCCGGGTGACGTGAACGTCAGCGTGTAATTCCCCACCAGTCCGCTGATTGCCAGATCGGTGAAGGAAACGCTGCCGTTCGCGATGGTGTTCAACGGGATGGTCCCGGCGAGCGTTCCACCAATCGAAACAGTGGCGGTCACGGAAACGCCTGCGACTTGAACGGGATTGTTGCTCGCATCCAGGAGCTGGACCACGGGTTGCACGGCCAGGATGGCTCCGCTCGCAGCCGTCGAGGAAGGCTGCCCCGTGATCGCAAGCTTGCTTGGCGTGCCCGCGCCCAGCGTGATCGGGCCGGACACGACCGGGGTAACGGCGCCCGGCGCGCTGAACCGGAGAGTGTAGACTCCGGCCGCTCCGTTGATCGCGAGGCTCGTGAACGTCGCGAGGCCACTGGCGTTGGTCGTGGCGCTCGTCGCGCCACCCAGGGTGCCGGTTCCGCTCGCCAGCGAAGCCGTCACCACGACGCCGGCCTGGGGCACCGGGTTTCCCACGCCGTCGCGGAGCTGCACCGCCGGCTGCTGTCCGAGCGGCACGGCGTTCTGGGCGGTCGGGCTGGGCTGGGTGGTGATCGTAAGCGCCGCGGCGGCGCCGGAGCCGAGCACGATCGGACCCGAGACCAGCGCGGTGATTCCGGGAGCGCCGAAGCTCAGTGTATAGCTCCCGGCGGCGCCCACGATGGCCAGGTTGGTAAACGCCGCTTCGCCCTGGGCGTTGGTCACCGCCGCTGCGGTGCCTCCCAGTGTGCCGGCACCCGAGGCGACTGTCGCGGTGACCTGTACATTCGCCTGCTGAACGGCGTTTCCGCCGCCGTCCCGGAGCTGGAGCACCGGTTGCGGTGCCAGCGGCGCGCCACTCTGGGCGGCTCCCGGCGGTGCGGTGGTAAACGTGAATTGCGCCGCGGCCCCCACCGACACATTGAACGGAACGCTGGTCGCCGACACGAGCCCCGTTGAGGTGGCCAGGAGGATGTAGCCGGTTCCCACCCGGTTGATCGTCAGGTTTCCGAATGTGGTAATCCCATTTATTGGCGAGACGGTCAGCGTGCCGCCGAGGGTCGCTCCACTGGGGTTTCCAACCAACTGAATAGAGACCGGGTTGTTCGCGCCGATGACCGTGGTCAGCAGATCGTCCTGCAATGCGATCCGGATCTGCGGATTGAGCGGCGCACCGGCGGTCGAGGGGCCGGGCTGCGTGGCAAATGCCAGCCGGGTTGCCGGCCGCGTCGACACCGACACCGTCGCTGATCCGGATTTTCCTTCCGTCGTTGCGATGATGGTGACCGGCCCACCCTCGGACTGGCCGATTACCACGCCAGTCGACGTGACCGCGGCGGTGGCCGGCGCGCTCGACTCCCAGTCAAACCTCCGGCCCGAGAGCGGCGCGTTGGCGGCGTCGAAGGCCGTGGCAATGAGCTGGACGGTGCCGCCGACCAGAATCGGGGTATCGCCCGGAGTTACTGTCACATGGTGGACCGGAACCGGTTGAACCGTGATCAGCGCGTCTCCGGTAACGCCTTCCACTGTAGCCCGAATCCGAACCGGCCCGCCCAGGTTCACGCCGGTCACCAGCCCGGTCTGGGACACCGTCGCCTTGGCTGGGTCGGTAGACGACCAGGTCACCGGCCGGCCCGGGACCGGAAGTCCGCTGGCAGTCTTCGGCGCGGCGGTGAGCTGCGTGGTACTGCCCAGGACTACCGTGGTGATCCCGGGCGTGACCTCCACACTGGCCACCACCAGCACATTTCCCACGCCACCTTCGTCGCCGGAACATCCCAGCGAGACCGCGAGGGCGGCAACGGCGGCAAGCGCGGCGCGGGCTCTGATCATCGGGAGAAGCAGGGAGTTGGCTGGGGGCGCGCTACAAGCCGACGCCGAGGCCGGCGCGCACCATGGCGTAGCCGGAGGAGAGGTCGCCGGTGACCTGGAAATACTGACCGCCCAGGTCCGCCGAGAACCGCTGGCTCAGGCGGAAGAGCAGGCCACCCCCGCCGCCATAGGTTGCGTTGGTCCCGCCGGCATTGCATTCGCCCTGCCTGCTGCAGATCAGCTTGCCGGCCCCGACCCGGCCCGCCAGGTAGAACGCCACGCCGCTGCCCGCCGCCACCACGAAGCGCGGCTCGATGAAGCCCAGCGACAGGGCCATGGTGAGCGAGCTGTTGGTGAACGCGAACACGGTGCTGCGCTGGTAACCCGCGCCGAGCGAGAAGCGGCCGAAGGTGTAGCGCAGCTGGCCTTCGATGCCCAGCCGGGTCTTCGAGTCGAAAATGGGATCCTCGTTGGTGGGAAAGAGCATGGCGCCGGATGCCTGCAGGGACAGTCGCTGCAGCGACTGCGCGGCCCCCCGGGTAGCCATCGCCACGAGCGCGGCGATCAGCAGGCCGGAGGTGCGAAGCGACACGCTCATCTCAACAATCCTCCCGAAGTCCGTCTATGGAATGGCATCAACCAGGCGGGCGCCCTCGAAGCGCCACGTCTCGCCGTCTCTGCGCACGACAGCGACCAGGCGCCCGGTTTTTTTCCGGTCCACGCCGAAATCTCCCCGCCACGAGAAGGCGATCGCGATACCCGCCTCGCCGCGCTCGTCCCCCATGGTAGCCTCATCCACTGCCGCGATCGATGCCCGGGGTCCGAAGTCCTTGATCAACTTCAGGAATCGCTCGCGCCGTCCCAGGTCTCCCGCCATGGCCTCGGGTACCAGCATCGCTACGTCGGCGCTCCGCCGGGCGTTGAGGGCGGCCACCAGCCTCGCCGCCGCATCCTGAATGAGGCTCTGCGCGCGGGCGCGATCCACCGCCGGGTCGCGCACCGGCACCACGGGTTCGGGTGGCGGCGGTGGCGGCGGTGGGGGCGCCGGGCTCGGTACCGGCGGCGGTGTCGCCGGTGGCGCCGCTTCCGTCCGGGCGGTATCCCGGGTCGTCACCGCCGAATCCGGGCGGAATGGGCTGATCCCCGGCCCGGGTATACGGGTTCCGGGGGGTGGGAGTGCCCGGGCTGTCGGACCGAGCCTGACGGGGTCAACCGGGCGCGGCAGCAGCGCCAGGTCGATGGAATCCAGCGGGATCGTGGCGGCCGCCGCCGTCAAAGCGGTGTCGCTGCTGGCGATCTGGCTGCGCGACGCCCTCGACTCCGGATCGTTGGAGTCGATGAAGATGAACGCCGGCACCTGGCCCTGGGCCGGCCGCGTGCCGATGACCCACGCCGCGCTAGAGCCGGTGATGGCGAGCGAGCCGACGAGCGCCTGCAGCAAGCTCCGCTTGCGGCGCTTGAGCTGCGCCCGCTGGTACCGGTCGGCCTCCTCGAGTTCAGGCTGGTACTTGAGCGGCGGCTGGACCGGCGCCGCTTCGCCAGCCGCCGGCTTGCCGTACGGACCGGCGTCGGGGAGGAGCCACAGTGGCGGAGCCACCGCGTACTGTCGCTCCTCCGCTACGGCGCGCCGGAGCAACACCAGCAGGATCACGAAGATCAAGCCGGAGGCCAGCGCCGCAATCACCGGGAGGAATGGACGCGCGTCCACCCGGTTCCGCTCGGCCTCGTCGAGCAGCAGCGTGCCGTTCACGATCTGATCGCTTGCAATTTTCGCGCGCAGGCGAAACAATCCGCCGTCGATCGGGATCCGCTCGGTGCGCACCAGCACTCCGATCGGATCGCTCGCGTCGGTTAGGCGATAGAACCCGCGCCGCGCCGTGGGCGAAGTCGAGCGAACGTCCACGACCTCGCCCTCGAGACGAATGTCCTGGCCAGCCAGTGCGACCCGGTTGGCCTTCACGTCCGCGATCCAGGTGTGCGTGGGTCCTGACGTCTGGCCGGCGGTCAGCACCGCGGCTCCGAGGACGCTCAAAAATGACGGCCGCATGATCCCGACAAACCTACCATGCAGTTTACCACCATCCCAGGCCCATGGCGAGCTTGAACCCCCGGCTCCGAGCGGCTAAGTTTCTGGCCTGTCGCTGGTTAGCGCACTTGGACGGACATGCCGACCTACGAATACCGCTGCCCCGCGGGGCATCAATTCGAGCTGCTCCAAAAGATGAGTCAACTGCCCCGGGCCAAGTGCCCCCGGTGCGGCCGGCCGGCCGTTCGCAAGATCTCGGGTGGGGCGGCACTCATTTTCAAGGGTTCCGGATTTTACATCACCGACTACGGCAAGGATGGAAAGGGCCCTCGCCCGGAGAAGGAGACGGAAGCGAAGCCGGATGCCGCACCGGCCAAGTCTGGAGAGCCGGCCCCCGCCACTGAGAAGGCGAGCCCGTCGGAGCCGGCCGACAAGACCGAGAAAGCCGCCTCGTCGCCGGCCTCCGACAAGCCCGGCAAATCCTCCAGGAAAAAGCCCAAGTCGTGAGCGAGGCAATCCGGGCCGAGCTTGCCCGCGTGGCCGGGACGATGGGCGCGCCGGACGCCCCCTTCGTCCTGGAACGACCCCGTGACGCGAGCCACGGTGATCTGGCCACCAACCTCGCCATGCTCCTGGCCCGAGCCCGGAAGACCAATCCGCGCAATGTGGCCCAGGAGCTCGTGGCCATGCTCTCCTTTCCGAGCGGCGTGGTGTCCAAGGTCGAGATTGCCGGACCCGGCTTCATCAACTTCTGGCTCGCGGAGCATCAACTTGCCGCTTCGCTCGGCGCAATCATCCTGGCGGGAGACCGCTATGGGAGGTCCGGGTTCGGCGCGGGGCTCAACGTCAATGTCGAATTCGTTTCCGCCAACCCCACTGGCCCGCTGCACGTGGGGCATGGCCGGGGCGCGGCGCTGGGCGACGGCATCGCGGCACTCCTGGAGTGGACCGGGCACAACGTCACCCGGGAGTTTTACGTCAACGATGCGGGGCTCCAGATCGACCGGCTGGTGGACAGCCTCTGGGCCCGGATCCAGGAGCGGCGCGGCCGGCCGGGCGCGATTCCCGAGGGCGGCTACCACGGGGAATACCTCACCGAGGCCGCGGAGCGTGCCGGGCTGGAGCTGGACTCCGCGCTTCTCGATGGCCCGCCCGATGCCGCGGCGCCGGTGCTCCGGAAGTTCATCCTGGCTCTGCAGCGGGAGGAGCAGGACGCGCTGCTCCGGGATTTCGGGGTCCGCTTCGACGTCCATTCCTCCGAACAAGCCATGTACGACGACGGCCGGGTCGAGGCCTCCCTCGAAGAGCTGGCCGCGAAGGGTCTTACCTACGAGAAGGACGGCGCGCTCTGGCTCAAGACCGAGGCGCACGGAGACGACAAGGACCGGGTGCTCCGGAAGAGCGACGGATCCTTCACCTACCTGGTGCCGGACATCGCCTATCACAGGGACAAGCACGACCGCGGCTTCGCCCGGGTCATCGACGTCTGGGGAGCCGATCACCACGGGTACATTCCCCGGATGCGCGCCGTCCTCCGCGCCCTGGGTTATCCCGACGATTTCTTCGAGGTGGCGCTGGTGCAGCTGGTCAAGGTGATCCGGGGCGGGGAAGAGGTCCGGATGTCAAAGCGCGCCGGCGAATTCGTGACTCTCCGCGACCTGCTCGACTGGGTCGGAGTCGACGCCGCGCGCTACTTCTTCCTGATGCGAAAGGGAGAGACCCCGTTCGTCTTCGATGTCGACCTGGCCCGCAAGCAGACCGACGAAAACCCGGTGTTCTACGTCCAGATGGCCCACGCGCGGATGAGCGGCATCTTTCGGGTGGCGGGGATCGAACCCGACGCGACGGGACCCACCGCGGAGCTCGACGCGCTGCCCGCGCCGGAGGACGCCGATCTCCTGAAACAGCTCAGCCGGTTTCCCGAGGTCGTGGTCACCGCCGCCCGGTCCGGGGAACCGCACCGGATCACCGGCTACCTCGAAGAGTTGGCGCGGAGCGCCCATCACTGGTACCACCACTGCCGGGTCCTGGGAGAGGCGGCGCCGACCGAGCGCGCCCGACTGGTCCTGGCCCGGGCGGCCCGGATCGTGCTCGCCAACGGGCTTCGCCTGCTCGGCCTCCAAGCCCCCGACCGGATGTGACGGCATGAGTCTGCTCGTCGTCGGCAGCGTGGCGCTCGATTCGATCTACACCCCGTTCGGGCAGACCGCCGACGCCCTCGGCGGATCAGCGGTGTATTTCAGCGTGGCCGCCTCGCTCTTGCATCCGGTCCGGGTCGTCGGCGTGGTGGGAAGCGACTATCCGGTCGACGCCCTCGAACACCTGGCTCCGCGGGGCATCGACTGGAGCGGGGTCGAGCGCGCCGAAGGAGAGAGCTTCCGATGGAAGGGCAAGTATTCCTACGACCTGCAGAGCCGGGAAACTCTGGAAACCCGGCTTGGCGTGTTCGCCGCCTTCGAGCCCAAGCTCCCTCCGCTGTGGCAGGGCGCGAAGTACATCTTCCTGGGCAATATCGATCCGGTCCTGCAGCTCAACGTGCTGGCGCAGATGAAGGCGCCCGCGCTCGTCGTCTGCGACACCATGAACTACTGGATCCAGAGCAAGAAGGACAACCTGCTGGCCCTGCTGGAGCAGGTGGACATGCTACTGGTGAACGATGGCGAGGCCCGCGAGCTGTCCGGCGATTGGAACATTCACCGGGCCGGACGCTGGATCCTGGCCCACGGTCCCAAGCGGGTCGTGATCAAGCAGGGGGAGCACGGGGCATTGCTGATCGAGCCGGAGCGCACCTTTTACGTTCCCGCGTATCCGCTCGAGCAGGTCTTCGATCCGACCGGCGCGGGCGACGCGTTCGCCGGCGGATTCATGGGCTATCTCGCCCGGGTCGACTCGGCCGAGCCGAGACATCTCCGCCGGGCGATGGTCTACGGAGCGGCGATGGGGAGCTTTGCCGTCGAGGGCTTCGGCATCAAGGGGTTCGACGGCATCGATGCCGCCGCCGTAGAGCGTCGGGTGGACGCGTTCGTGGACCTGACCAGAGTGCCGGAGGCGGAGCCGCTCCCATGAGCGAGTCGCGCTACGCCGCCGCCGGCGTCGATCTCAGCAGCGCCGAAGCCGCCAAGCAGCGCATCGGCGAGTTGGTGCGCGGCACGCGGACCCGCCACTCGGCGGGAAACATCGGCGCGTTCGGCGGCATGGTGCGGGTACCCGAGGGCTACCGGTCGCCGGTGCTGGTCATGAGCACCGACGGTGTCGGAACCAAGGTGATGGTGGCGCGGGCTGCCGGCCGCTTCGAGAGCGTCGGCGAGGACCTGGTGAACCACAGCGTGAACGACATCCTGGTGCACGGCGCCCGGCCGCTCGCATTCCTGGACTATGTGGCCGGCGCGGGCCTGACCGTGGAACAGATCGCCGGGATCGTGGACGGAGTGGCCCGGGGTTGCCGCGCCCACGAGATGGCGCTTGCCGGCGGGGAGACGGCGCAGATGCCGGGCCTCTATCAGCCCGGGGACTTCGACCTCGCCGGCACCATTGTGGGTGTGGTCGAGGAATCGGAGGCGATGCACGGGGACGCCATCGTCCCGGGCGACGCGCTGGTGGCCCTCGCCTCGAGCGGCCTCCACACCAACGGGTACACGCTGGCGCGCAGCATCCTCTTCGGTCGGCTCAAGCTCACGCCGGGCGCCCGGCTGCCCGAGACCGGGACCACCGTGGCGGATGCGCTCCTCGCGGTCCACCAGAGCTACTGGAAAGCCGTCACCCCGGTGCTGTCCCGAATCCACGGCATGGCCCACATCACCGGTGGCGGAATCCCGGGCAACCTGGTGCGGGTGCTGCCCGAAGGCAGGCTGGCCGTGGTCGACGCGGGCTCGTGGCGTTTTCCCCCGCTGTTCGAGCTGCTCCAGCGGGCCGGCGACGTGTCGCTCGATGAAATGCGCGACGTGTTCAATCTGGGCGTGGGGATGATCGTCGCGGCGCCGCCCGGGCAGGTGAGCGCGATTCGCGCCGCCGCCGCCGCCGCCGCGGTGCAGAGCTGGATACTCGGCGAGGTGCGCGCCGGGGAGCGAGGCGTCCGGTTCGAGTGAACGAGCTCGAGGCAATGCGCCGCGCGCTGGCACTGGCACGGCACGGCTGGGGACGGGTGCACCCCAATCCGATGGTCGGCGCCGTGGTGCTCTCGGGCGACCAGTCCGTGGGTGAAGGTTTCCACGCCGAATACGGCCGGGAGCACGCCGAGCGCGTGGCACTCGCCGCCGCGGGCGGCCGGGCTCGCGGGGCGACGCTGGTAGTGACTCTCGAGCCCTGCGCGCACGCCGGCAAGCAGCCACCGTGCGTCGATGCCATCATCTCCGCAGGCGTGGGCCGGGTGGTGGCGGCGGCGGCGGATCCCCACCCCGTGGCCGCGGGGGGCGCGGTACGGCTTCGCGCTGCCGGCATCGAGGTGGAGCTGGGCCTGTTGCGCCAGGACGCCGAGCGGCAGAACGCCGGGTTCTTTCACGGTGTTCGGTCCGCGGCCCGGCCCTGGGTTGCCCTGAAACTGGCCACCTCCCTGGATCATCGGATTGCGGACGGATCGGGAGAGTCGAAGTGGATTTCAGGAAGCGTGGCGCGGAGCTTCGCCCACGCGCTCCGCGCCGGCTTCGACGCGATAGCCGTCGGCGGACGCACCGCAATCCGGGACAATCCCCTGCTTTCTCCCCGCGGCCCCATCGCGCCCCGGGTCCCCCCGACCCGGGTGATCTTCGCGGGCAGTGCACCGCTGCCGCCGAGCTTGGCCGTCTTCGCGTTCGCGGGTGAGACGGTGGTGGTGACCTCGAAGGCCGGGGCTCCGGACGCCCGCCAGCGGTTCCGTCACGCCGCGATTCTGCCGGCCGACACCCTGCCGGAGGCCCTCGCCGCGCTCCGCGGTTCGGGCGTAGGCTCGCTCCTCGTCGAAGGGGGCGGGCGGCTCGCGGGGGCGATGCTGCGAGCGGGTCTGGTCGACCGGTACTACTGGATACAGAGCCCGGTGTGGCTGGGAGACACCGGCGTGCCGGCCACCGCCGGGTGGGATGTGGCGGCGCTCCGGGATGCCGAACGGTGGTGCGTCGTGGAGCGGCGCGCCCTCGGGGAAGACACCCTGCTGGTGCTGGATCGGGAGCCATGTTCACCGGCATCGTGACCGAGGTCGGACAAGTCCGGAGCGTGGAGCCGGTGGACGGCGGCCTCGACCTCCGGATCACCGCCTCCTACCGCGGCATGACCGAAGGGGAGAGCATCGCGGTGGCCGGCGCCTGCCTGACGGTCGTGGCGGTGGGCGAGGGCTGGTTCCGGGTGCACTGCGTGGCCACCACGCTCGAACGCACCCGTTTCGCGAAGCTCGAGAAGGGCGCGCGGGTCAATCTCGAGCGCCCGGTGACGGCGGGCACCGCGCTGGGCGGTCACCTGGTGCAGGGTCATGTGGACGCGGTGGGCACCGTGGTCTGGGTGCGAGAGCAGTCCGACGCGCGCCTCCTCGATATCGACGTGCCCGACGCGGTCGAGCGGGTCTCCATTCCGCTGGGGTCGATCACGGTGGACGGTGTGAGCCTCACGGTCAACGCCATGCCCCGGCATGGTATCATTCAAGTCTCCCTGGTGCCGTATACGGTGGCCGAGACGACGCTTGGTTCGCTGGCCGAGGGAGACCGGGTTCACCTGGAGGGGGATGTGATTGGGAAGTACGTGCGGGCATTTCTTGATAGGGGTCGGAGGTCAGGGGTCAGGGGTCAGGGAACTACCCCGGAGATGCCACTGGCGCCTGATCCCTGACTCCTGACTCCTGACCCCTGAGCAACATGCCTTTCGGCACCATAGATCAGGCCATCGCCGATCTCAGAAACGGCAAGCTGATCGTCGTCGCGGACGACCAGGACCGCGAGAACGAGGGCGACCTCATCTGCGCGGCGCAAATGGTCACTCCCGACCTCGTCAATTTCATGACGCTGCACGGGCGCGGCCTGCTCTGTCTGGCCCTGACCGCCGAGCGGTGCGAGCAGCTCGATCTTCCGCAACAGGTCGGCCGCAACACCGACGAGCACGGCACCGCGTTCACCGTCACCATCGACGCGGACCGTCGCTTCGGCATCACCACCGGGATTTCCGCCGCGGACCGTGCCACGACCATCCACGTCGCGATCAATCCGGCCACGCGGCCCGAGGACCTGCGGCGTCCCGGGCACATCCCACCCCTCCGCGCCCGTCCCGGCGGCGTGCTCCAGCGGGTCGGTCACACCGAGGCGGCCGTGGACCTCGCCCGACTGGCCGGGCTCTATCCGGCGGGGGTGATTTGTGAGATCCTCAACACCGACGGCACCATGGCGCGGGTGCCTGAGCTGCTGGCATTTGCCGAGCGGCACCACCTCACCTTCGTCACGGTGGCGCAGCTGGTCGCCGAGCGGCTCCGGACCGAGCGGCTGGTGCACCGGGTGGCCGAAGCCTCGCTGCCGACTGAGTTTGGCGAGTTCACCGTGGTGGGCTACCGCAACGATGTCGATGCCGCCGAACACGTGGCGCTGATCCACGGCACGGTCTCGGGCGCGCCGAACGTGCTGGTGCGCATGCACTCGAAGTGCCTCACCGGCGACGTCTTTCATTCGCTGCGCTGCGACTGCGGACACCAGCTGGCGGCGGCCATGCGGCTGATCGTGGAGGCGGGGCAGGGCGTGGTGGTCTATCTGGACCAGGAAGGCCGCGGGATCGGGCTGCTGAACAAACTCAGAGCCTATGCGCTGCAGGACCAGGGCAACGACACGGTCGAGGCCAACGAGCGTCTCGGCTTCGCCCCCGACCTCCGGAACTACGGAATCGGCGCGCAGATCCTCCGCGATCTGGGACTCTCCACGATCAGGCTCCTGACCAACAACCCGCGGAAGGTGATCGGTCTCGACGCCTACGATCTCACCATCGTCGAGCGGGTCCAGCTCGGGTCCGATCCGACCAGTCACAATCGATCCTACCTCGACGCCAAGCGCGACAAGCTGGGCCACTTCCTCTTTCACTGAGGGCGCCGTGGCGGAGATCAGCGGACAGCTGGCCCCGGTGGGGCGGATCGGCATCGTGGTGAGTCGCTACCACGAGCGCGTCACCACGCGCCTGCTCGACGGCGCCCGCACCTGCCTCGCCGAGGCGGGGGTCTCCGAGAATGACGTGGACGTGCTCTGGGTGCCCGGCGCGTTCGAGCTGGGGAGCGCCGCGTCGGCCCTCGCCGCCACCGGCCGGTACGCTGCGTTGGTGGCGCTCGGGGTGGTGGTCCGCGGGGAAACACCCCATTTCGAGTTCGTCGCCGGTGAGGCGTCGCGCGCCCTCGGCACCCTGGCCACCCTCCACGCGCTGCCGGTCGGATTCGGGTTGCTGACGGTGGATACGCTGGAGCAGGCACTGGCGCGAGCCGGGGGCGCCGCGGGCAACAAGGGATACGAGGCCGCCGCCGCCGCCATACGGACCGCCGACGCGATTCGGCGGGCGCGGACGGGATGACGCTCCGGCCCGAAAGCCGCGCCCGGGCGCGGGCGCTTCAGCTGCTCTACGCCTGGGAAACCGACGGCCACCCCGCGCTCGAGACGCTGCTCGCCGGGCTGTCACGGCTCACTCGGCCGAGTCCCGAGGTGTTCGAGCAGGCCGCCGCGCTGGCGGCTCGGGTGATCGAGCGGTGCGATACGCTGGACGCAACCTACGCCCGGTCCGCCGAGCACTGGCGGGTGGAACGCCTCGCGGTCGTGGACCGCAACATCCTCAGGCTCGCGGTCTCCGAGCTGCTGGACGAGCGGGTGCCTCCCAAAGTGGCCATCGACGAGGCGCTCTGGCTCGCGCACCGCTTCGGCGGCCTCCAGTCCGCTGCGTTCGTGAACGGCGTGCTGGACGCGGTGGCTCGCTCGCTCGGGCGATTGTGAAGATCCTCGCCGCGAATTGGCAGGACCTCGAGAACCCGCACGCCGGTGGGGCCGAGCTGCATCTCTTCGAGCTGATGCAGCGGCTGGTCGGCCGGGGGCACCGGGTCCATCTGGTCTGTTCCGGCTGGCCGGGTGCCGCCCCCCGGGCCGTGGTGCAGGGAGTGTCGGTGGAGCGGCACGGCGGCCGGCACAGCTTCGCGGCGCGGGGCCGGGGCGCGGTGCGGGCAGCGCTCGGGCGGGAAGCCTGGGACCTGGTGCTTGAGGACATCAACAAGCTTCCCCTCTACCTGCCGACGCTCACGCCGCTGCCGTTTTGCGCGGTCGTGCCGCACCTCTTTGGCACGACGGCCTTCGACGAAGCGCCCTGGCCCATGGCCGCGATCGTGGCGGTCGCCGAGCGGCCGATCCCCCGGGTGTACCGGCGCGCCGGCTTTCACGCGATCAGTGAGAGCACCCGCGACGACCTGGTGGCGCGGGGCGTGCCGGCCGAGCGGGTCCGGGTGATTCATCCCGGAATCGACTGCGGGGCCTACCCGCCCGACGCCGGGCTTGACCGGGCCCTCCCGCCGACCTTCTTATATGTCGGACGCCTGAAGCGTTACAAGGGCGTCGAGGTGGCCATCCGGGCGCTGCAACTGGCCCGCCGGCAGCGGGCGGACCTTTCGCTCGACATCGCGGGGACCGGCGACGACGCATCCCGCCTGGTTCGGCTGGCCCGGGACACCGGGGTGGCGGACGGGGTTCGATTTCACGGTTTCGTGACCGAGGACCGGAAACGGGCGCTGTTCCGGAAGGCGTGGGCCAATCTCTTCCCCTCGCCCAAGGAAGGGTGGGGTCTCACCATCATCGAGGCGGCGGCGTGCGGCACTCCGTCCATCGCTTCGGACAGTCCCGGCCTCCGCGATTCGGTGCGGGACGGTGTCACCGGATACCTGGTGCCGCACGGTGACGCCGAGGCGCTCGCGGCACGCATGCTGGAGCTGGCCGAGCATCCGGGCGTGGTGGCTCGGCTGGGCGGCGAGGCCCGCAACGCCGCCTGCAGCTGGAGCTGGGACGACGCGGCGGCGGCCACCGAAGCCCATCTGCTGGAGCTCATCGCGGGTTAGGTCCGCGACCCACTTTCCGGAGAGTCCGATGCGCATCACGATCAGCGCCCGGCATTGTGAGATCACCGATACCTTGAAGGAGCGCGCCACTGCTCTCGCCGAGCGGCTGGCGCAGGCCTCCCCGCACGCGCTGGATGCCACCATCGTCTTCGATGCGGCGCCGCTCACCCACGCGGTCGAGATCCGGCTCCACGCCCGGGGCCGCAAGGTCCTGGTGGGAATCGGGGCAGGCGCCGATCACCGCACCGCCCTCGACCGTGCCGAGGAAAAGCTTCGTCCCCAGCTGGAGAAGGCGACGCGGACCCGGGCTCGGCCCCGCCGGACGTCCACGCGGAATTCGTGAGCCTCCGCCCGCGGGATCTCCTGGCCCGGCGGGGCGACCCGCTTCAGCTCGAGTCGCTCACCGGGGAGCAGGGCCTCGAACGCCCGCTCCCCGATCTGGAGGTGGCCAGCCCCGGGCTGGTTCTGGCCGGGTACACCGGCCGCTTCGTCCCCGCGCGGCTTCACGTGCTGGGCGAGACCGAAGTCTCCTATCTCCAGTCGCTCGATGACGAAGCGCGCCGGCGCGCGCTGGAAGTCTTCCTGAGCTTCGACCTGCCCTG
>JAXIPC010000153.1:0-3476 GCA_045403135.1 Gemmatimonadales bacterium
ACGCGGTGCTTTCGGCGGTCAATCCGAGCTCGGTGCATGTCCCGATCACCCGCGCGAACGGCGTCACCACGGCACTCACCTCGGCCCAGGGCGGCATGATCCAGGGCTGGGCCGCACTCATCGATCTGGTGGGCTGGACTCCGGACGAGATGGCGCAGAACGGACGGGTCGCGATGGTGATGACCTATCCGAGCGTTGGCGGCGGACGCGGCCGCGGCGGCTTCCGCGGTGGGCAGGCCCCGGCCGGCGATGCCGCCGAAACCCAGAACCGCCAGGTGCGCGAGCTCTACGATTACCTGCGTGAAGCGAAGGCCTACAACGCGCGCTCCAACCCGGTGCCGCAGAACCTCGCCTTCGCGGCGCTCGGCCCGGCTCTGCGCGGCGAAGTACCGGTCATCTTCGACGTGCAGACCGAGGGTCAGATCCGGGGGGTACTGGCGCTCACGGACACCTTCAAGCTCAAGACGGTGCTTCGCGGGGCCACCGAGTCATGGATGCTGGCCGACACGCTGGCGGCCCGAAAGATCCCGGTCATTGTCGGGCCTCTGACCGCGGTGCCCAGTGGCGACGCGCCGTACGACGCCGTATACGCCTATCCCGGCGTCCTGGCCAAAGCGGGGGTGCTGATCGCGTTCCAGACCGATGACGGCGGCGAAGGCGATGCCCGGAACCTGCCCTACAACGCCGCGCTCGCCACCGCCTACGGTCTCGATCCCGAAGAGGGGCTCCGCGCCGTGACCATCAACCCCGCCCGGATCTGGGGCGTGGCGGACCGGCTCGGTAGCATCGAGCCGGGCAAGGTCGCAAATCTCTTTCTGACCACGGGCGATCCGCTCGATGTCCGGAGCCAGGTGCGCGAGGTCTTCATCCGGGGGCAGCGGATGCCCTGGGACGACCGGCACACCGGAGAGTACCTGAAGTGGAGAAGCCGGCCCAAGCCGTGAGGTCGGTGGGGCCGGTGAGGACAGTGGGGACGACAGGGCGAAAGGGCGCAAGGAGTGTCCTTGCGCCTTTCCGTCTTTGCGCCCTCATGGGGAGCTTCCTTGCCGCGCCACTCCCCGCTCAAGCACCCTCGTCGACGCCGCCTGCCGCCCCACCGGCGGCCTGGCGCGGCCTGATCGGGGAGTACGGACCGGACAGCGTAACCCGGGTGATGGTCCTGGAGCGCGGGGGAGTGCTGGTCGCGCGGTTCGACTCGGCCCAGGAGGTGATCCTCGACGAGGTGTCGCAGGATCGCTGGCGAGGACGGGGACCGAAGGCACCCCGTGAATTCCGCTTTCAGAGAAACGCCGCGGCCGCTGTCACCGCCATCACCACTGGCACGTCGACCTGGCCCCGGCGAGCGCTGGGTCCGGACGACGGTGCGGTCTTCCGAATCACTCCAGTCCGGCCGATCGCGCAGCTACGGCGGGAGGCCCTGCAGGGCAGTCCCCCAATCGAGCCGGGCATGTTCCACGCAGCCGAGTTGATGGAGCTGGTCCGGCTCGAACCCACGATCAAGCTCGACATCCGCTACGCCACATCACGCAACTTTCTCGGTACGCCCATCTACACCCAGGCGCGGGCATTCCTCCAGCGGCCGGCGGCGCTGGCCCTGGTACGAGCACACCGGATGCTCGCGCCGCAGGGCTACGGGCTCCTGATTCAC
Organism: Gemmatimonadales bacterium; assembly: GCA_045403135.1. GTDB lineage: Bacteria > Gemmatimonadota > Gemmatimonadetes > Gemmatimonadales > GWC2-71-9 > JABFSM01. The sequence goes on from JAXIPC010000153.1 coordinate 1,649, forward strand.
GACGGGTACCGGCCCTGGTTCGTCACCCGGATGTTCTGGGACGCCACTCCGGCGGCCCAGCGGGAGTTCGTGGCCGACCCGGCCTCCGGCTCGCGCCACAACCGCGGCGCCGCGGTGGACCTCACCCTCTACGAGCTCCGGACCGGCCGCCCGGTCGAGATGCCGGGCGTCTACGACGAGTTTTCCCGCCGTTCCAATCCCGATTATCCCGGCGGCACCTCCCGGCAACGCTGGCACCGAGACCTGCTCCGCCGGACGATGGAAGTCCAGGGCTTCACCGTCAACAGCGCAGAGTGGTGGCACTTCGACCACAAGGACTGGAAGCGCTACCGGATCGGCAACACACCCTTCGAGATGCTCTTCCGCTAACCCGCCGTGTTACGCGAGTGTCTCCGGGTCAGTGGCGCTGCCAGCCGTACTCGGTGAGGAGGGCAAGCACGCGCGAGCGGATCTCGTCTCGGATCTTGCGTACTTCCTCGAGGGGGAGCCCTTTCGGATTGGGGAGCGGCCAGTCCATCCGGCGGACCCCAGGCACGATGGGACAGTCCTCTTCGCAGCCCATCGTGACCAGAATCTGCGCGCTTGCGGCCACTTCGTCGCTCAGGAGGCGGGGGCGGATCGTGGAGAGGTCCACCCCGAGCTCGGCCATCACCGCGGCCACCTCGGGGTGAACCCGGTCACCGGGCTTGGTGCCGGCGGAAACGGCCCGGGCCACGGTCCCGTTGGCCAGAAGGTTGAACAGCGCAGCCGCCATCTGGGACCGGCCCGCGTTGTGAACGCACGCGAACAGGACGGTCGTCACCGCAGCGGCTTGGTGCCCCGGACGAAGGCACCCATGAAGGAGCCATCGATGGCCGTGGCCACCACGTCCACGTCGAGCCCGGCACCCTCGAGGAAGGCCCGGGCGTCATCGACCCGGTACACGCGGGTGGGCTCGATGCTGACCCCGACGAAGCCGCTCTGGAAGAGGAGCAATTTGAACTCCTGCTCCTCGAGGGCCCCGGCCACGCAGCCAATCCAGAGCTCCATGCTGCTGCGCACCTCATCGGGTACCTCACCTCGGACCACCACGTCGGACACGGCGAAGCGCCCGCCGGGCTTGAGCACCCGGAACGCTTCGGCAAGGACCTTCCGCTTGTCCGCCGAGAGGTTGATCACGCAGTTGGAGATAATGACGTCTACCGATGCATCGGGGAGGGGAATGGCTTCGATCTCGCCTTTCAGAAACTCGACGTTGGTGATACCGGCTTTGCGCTGGTTTTCGCGCGCCAGGGCCAGCATCTCATCGGTCATATCGAGGCCGTAGGCCTTGCCGGCGGGGCCGACGCGACGGGCGGAGAGCAGCACATCGATCCCGCCGCCGCTGCCCAAATCGAGTACCGTTTCACCCTCCCGCAGCTCGGCCAGCGCGGTGGGATTGCCGCAGCCCAGGGAGGCGAGCACCGCGCTCTCCGGTACCACGGAGGTTTCGGCGCTGGAATACAGGTTCGAAGAAATCGGGTCGGCGCTGCCGCCGCAACAGCTGCTGGCGCAGCATTCGGCCTGCTTCCCCTCGAGGAGCACGCGCTTCGCGGCCTCGCCATAGCGTTCCCGCACAGTGGTTCGAATCGACTCGTCCGACATGGTGCCTCCTGGTTGTGAGATCAAGTTTCGTTGATGAATAGAGCCGGGGACTACCCCGCCGCCGATGGCGGCTCGCCATGACGGGGTCCCTTCCCTGGCTCCCTCGCTCCCTGCCCCTAGCTGCAACACCCCGCCTTCAGCCACTTCCGGGCCGGACTGCAGCAGTCCGACAGCACCGCGGCGGCCTCTTCTACCTTGTCCGGGT
>JAXIPC010000185.1:0-18893 GCA_045403135.1 Gemmatimonadales bacterium
AGAGACATCGCGACTGCTCACCAGAGATGGGTCCCTTCGCTACGCTCAGGGTGACAAGCGCTTTGCTCAGGGTGACAACAGCATCTCCCCTTGCCTGAGCCGAGCGCTGACCTCCGCCGCCGTCATCTCCAGCAGCGCCGGCACCCCATCCATGGAGCGGGGCAGCGGGCGCGCCACAAACACCCGCAGCCTTCGCGCGCTCTGGTACAGCTCTCCCGCAATTCGCGGCAAGCCCAAGTGCCCGGCCCGCCCCTCGTCGGTGAGCCGCTCCACTGTGCCATCGCGCAGCTTGAGCGGCAGATCGACGCCGAGCATGCTGTGCCGGCTCGGGAAGTCGAGCAGCAGCTCCCCGGGTGCGAGACCCACCTCCACCGCGAGCGCGTCCTCCACCCGCTCCAGCAGATCGGGATCTTCGGCCACCCACTCCGGCGTCGCCGCGGTCACGTCGCTTCCCGGCAGATCGAGCGCCCGCTTGTAGAGCCGCCGCTCCCTCAACGACACGGCCAGGCGACTCGCCGCGCTCCCGATCATCACCTGCATCAGCTCGTCGTCAGTGAGCGACGCCACCTGTTCCCCCGTCACGGCTCCCTGCCGTACCGCCGCGCGGGCGGCCCGCTTGAACATGCACGTCGCGCTCCGGACCGCGTGGTGCCAATAGACATTGCGGTACATCTGATACTTGGCAAAGAGCAGCGACTCAAGGGCGCTCACACCCTTCTCCTGCACCCCAAGCCGGTTGAGCCCCGCGGGCCCATCCCGCACGATCGTAATCGATGCCAGCAGCCGGTCCACGTCCACCATGCCGTAGGGCACCCCGCACATCCGGGAGTCGCGGCAGAGGTAGTCGATCTTGTCCAGGTCGAGCGTCCCGGAGATGAGGCCCTGGAGCGGGCTTCCGCTCCGGCCGCGGATCAGGTCCACGACCTTCCGGGGGAAGAGCTGACCGCCGATGGCGAGGAGCCGCTGGTGGAGCACCCCGCCGCTGAGCCGGGCCTCGCCCTGGGCCTCGTGGGAAGGGAATCCGGCTTCTTCCAGCGAGTGGGAGAACGGATAGTGTCCGACGTCGTGCAGCAGCGCGGCCAGCGTCACCGCGAGCCGGTCCTCCTCGGCTACGCCGACCAGCTCCCCGCGCGACTCCAGCGCCGCCAGCGTCCGCCGGGTCAGGTGATAGGCGCCCAGCGCGTGCTCGAACCGGCTGTGCGTCGCTCCCGGGTACACCAGAAAGGCGTGGCCCAGCTGGCGGACGTAGCGCAGACGCTGAAACGGCGCCGAGTCGACCAGGCTCAGCGCCGTATCATCCAGGGTGATGTTGTCCCAGAGGGGGTCGCGGATTACTTCCTGGGGACGCATAACGGGTGAGCGGTGAGCGGTGAGCAGTGAGCGGTAGAAACCGTAGGGTAGTTACCGCTTACCACTCACCGCTCACCGCTTACCATCTAGGCCTCCGGCCCCGCAGCCGCCACCGAAGCCGGCACCTGCGCCGCGAACGCCTCGAAGTTCTTGCGGAACATCCCGGCCAGCTTCTTTGCCTGCGCATCGTACGCGGCCTTGTCGGGCCAGGTGTTCCGCGGCGTCAGCACCTCCGGCGGCACCCCGGGTACCGCGACCGGCACCTCGAACCCGAAGACCGGGTCCTTGGTGCACTGGACCGCGTCGAGCTGGCCGGCAAGTGCCGCGGTCACCATCGCGCGGGTGTGGGACAGCTTCATCCGGCTCCCGGTGCCGTAGGCGCCGCCGGTCCAGCCGGTGTTGACCAGCCAGACCTTGGCGCCATGATTGGCGATCCGCTCGCCCAGCATCTTGGCGTAGACTCCCGGCGGCAAAGGCAGGAAAGGAGCCCCGAAGCACGACGAGAATGTGGCCGACGGCTCGGTCACTCCTCGCTCCGTGCCCGCCACCTTGGCGGTGTAACCCGAGAGGAAGTGATACATCGCCTGCTCGGGGGTAAGCCGCGCGATCGGAGGCAGCACCCCGAACGCGTCCGCGGTGAGGAACATCACGTGTTTCGGATGTCCAGCCACGCCGCTGGGCTGATGGTTCGGGATGAAATGAATCGGATAGCTGGCCCGGGTGTTCTCGGTGATCTTGTCGCTGTCGAAGTCCACTTCCCGGGTCACCGGATCGAGCACCACGTTTTCGAGCACCGTGCCGAACCGGCCGGTTGCCGCGTAGATCTCCGGCTCGCTGGTCGGGGAAAGGCGGATGGCCTTGGCGTAGCAGCCCCCCTCGAAGTTGAACACGCCATGGTCGCTCCAGCCGTGCTCGTCGTCTCCAATGAGGTGGCGCGCCGGATCGGCCGACAAAGTGGTCTTGCCGGTTCCGGAGAGTCCGAAGAAGATCGCGGTGTCGCCCGCGTTCCCGACGTTGGCCGAGCAGTGCATCGAGAGCACGCCCTGCTGCGGCATGATGTAGTTGAGCACGGTGAAGATGCTCTTCTTCATTTCGCCGGCGTAGCGGGTGCCGGCAATCAGTACGGTCTTGCGCGAGAAGTTCAAGACGATGCAGGTCGAGGTCCGGGTTCCGTGGCGCGCCGGATCGGCCTGGAACTCAGGGGCATGGTACACCGTCCACTCCGGCTGGAACTGGGCCAGGTCGGCCAGGCTGGGCCGGATGAACATGTTGCGGACGAAGAGGGCCTGCCACGCATTGGGCGAGACGAAGCGCACCGGCAGCCGATAGCGGGCGTCGGCGCCCCCGAAGAGGTCCTGCACAAACACCTCGGCCCCTTCGTTCAAATGACGCTGCACCTCAGAGAGCAGCAGGTCAAATCGATCCAGCGACATTCTCTCGTTCTTCTCCCACCAGATTCTGGCGCTCGAGCCGGGCTCATCCACCACAAACTTGTCCTTGGGGCTCCGTCCCGTGTGCGGCGAGGTGATCGCGGTAAAGGCGCCGCGGTCGCTCAGCAGGCCTTCCTGCCGGCGAATCGCCTGCTCGATCAGCTCGCTGGCTCCCAGGTTGGCCCATACCCGCTTCGGCGTGAGACCATGCGCGGTGAGTGGGAGACCTTCGCGCCGGACGGACGTATGTGTTGCCATGAGGCGAGCATTCCTTGTGTCAGAATGGAACGGTTGAAACGTCGAACAGGGGGATAAAGATCGTCGGAAAGTCGGTAAGTCGGTAGGTCGGGAACGCAGTTGGCGGCCCCCTACGCCATACCGACTTACCGACCTACCGACCTACCGACTTACCGACCTACCGACCTGGCGTAGGCCCGTAGTCGCCGAAGCATTCGCCGGTCGTTGCTGACCAGATCGACCCCCTTCGGAGTCTCCAGAATCTTGGGGATCGACCCGAACCGGGGGTCGCGCATGATCCGCCGGAAGGGGCTCGCGCCGAGGGAGCCTTCCGCCACGAGCTCGTGGCGATCCCGCCGGGAGCCGAAGGGCGTCTTGGAGTCGTTCAGGTGCAGGCATCGCAAGTGCCCCGCGCCCACCACCCGGTCCCACTTGTCCCAGACTCCACCGTAGTCGTTCACGAGATCGTAACCTGCGCTGTAGAGGTGGCAGGTGTCCAGGCAGAATCCCACCCGGTCCCGCACGTCTGCCCCGATCCGCTCCCGCAACCCGGCGAGCTCCTCGAAACTTCCGCCGAGCGAGGTGCCGCTGCCCGCGGTGCCCTCGATCAGCAGCATCACTTCCGGAACGGCGCGAAGACACTTCGTGTAGCAGGATGCGTTGCGCGCGAGCCCTGCGTCACGCTCGTCGATGTAGTTGCCCGGGTGCGACACCACGGCGCCGATTCCGAGGCTCCGGCAACGGCGGAGCTCGGCCACGAAAGCCATTGTGGATCTTCGGCTTAGGACGGGGTCAGGAGAGGCGAGGTTGATGAGGTACGAATCGTGCGAAACCACACTTTGGATCTCGCTTTCGGCCAAGAGTTTACGGAATTCCTCCACGGTGGAGGGAGGGATTTCCGGCTCCCGCCACTGGTTCGGGGTTTTGGTAAAGACCTGAATGGCGGTGGCACCGATCGCTCGGCCTCGCTCCAGCGCGGTGTGGACACCGCCCTGGGTCGACACGTGGGCGCCCAGCAGCTCGTTGCCATCTCGTTTTCGTGGAGTCATGCCCGTGCCGTCATGCCTGACCTGTGGCCCTCACACCCGATGAAAGAGCGGGTCATCCTCTTCGGAGACAGCTCGTCCCGCCCCGAGGGACTGGTGCGGGCCCTGGCCAGGGCCGGATTCGTTCTCGCCGAAGCCGAGGCGGGCGATTGGAACCCTCCCGATCTGGTCCTGGTGGCGGTACCGAACGCCGGGGCGGACCTGGAGCGCGCACTTGGCCTCATCCAGGAGCGCCAATGGGCCGGGGTGCCGGTCATCGTGCTCCTGGCCGGTTCCGAGCCGGGCGGAATCACCCGCGCCCTCTCGCTGGGCGCCGCGGATGCCGTCGCCGCGCCGGTGGACCTGGCCGAGCTGTGCGCCCGAATGGAAGCGAGGCTCCGGTTGCGCGCCGAAATGCAGCGTGCCGCTGGCGCAGGGTCGCTCCAGGCGGAGCTGTTTCAGGCGATCGAGGAAGTGGCCTCGGCCCAGCGTCCCGACGACATGCTGCAGAACCTGGTGCGCCGCCTTGGAGCGGGGCTTGCCGCCAACCACTGCGCCTGTCTGATGCCCTCGGCCGATGGCCGGTACGCCCGTCTGGTGGCGGTCCATGAGAATCCGGCGCTCCGGGACATCACCGTCGACCTCTTCCACTACCCCGAGGTGGTGGAAGCCGTGGTCTCGTGCCGCACCGTCCACGCGCCGGAGGTGCTGCGCGACGGGCTCTTCCTGGCCCACCTGGCTCAGTGGCCCGATTCCCCCCAAGTACGGGAGATCGAGAGCGCCGCCGCCGTTCCCCTCATCACCCATCGGGCCGTGCGCGCCGTCATCGTGATCCGCACCCGCCGCGGTGATGCGCCCCTGACGACCGAGCAGGTGGGCCTCATCGAGCGTCTGGTCAACTCCACCGCCGCGCTGCTGGAGCGGGAGGACGATCGCGCCGAAGACGCCCGCCGTCAGGGCTTGTCGGCGGTGACCGATCCACTGACTGGCTGCGCCACGCTCGAGGTCCTCGACCGCCGCCTGCGTCCGGAGATGGAGCGGGTTCGGCGCTACGGAACCAGCCTCTCCTTGGTGGTGCTCGGTGTCGATGCGCACCGCGAGCTCGTGGCTCGAGCAGGCCCGCGAGCCGGCGAACCCTTTCTTGCCGAGCTGGGCGGCCTCTTGAGGAACGAAGTTCGCAGCCCCGACCTGGTGGCGCGCTATGGGAGCGACCGGTTCGCGCTCCTGCTTCCGTGCACCGGCCCTGACGAGGCGAGGGCGGTGATCAACCGGTTGTCGGCGCGGGTACAGTCGATGTCCTGGGAGCACCTGGCGCTCCCCGGACGTCCCCGGCTCGCCGCCGGGTTGGCGACGTTCCCCCACCCGGGGATTGCGCGAGTGGAAGAGTTGCTTGCCGCCGCGGAGGCGGAGCTTGGTGCTGGACAGCTTACCGTCTGCGAAGCCAGTCCGCCGGATCTAACGCTATCTGGTTTTCCCCTCTGATCTCGAAGTAGAGGTGCGGACCCTGGTCGCTGTTTTCCCCGCCCACGGTGCCGATCGTCTCGCCCTTCTGCACCGTGGCATCCTTCGGCACGCTGGCCGATGCGAGCTGCATGTAGAGAGAGAAGTAGCCGTTGCCGTGCTCCAGCACCACGGTCAATCCGTAGGTGCCGAGCCGCTGCACCAGCATCACGCGCCCGCTGGACACCGCCTTGACCGACGTACCCAGCGGCGCCGCGATGCCGATGCCGTTACGGCGGATCACCGCGCCGCTGGGCAGCGTATCCCGGCCGAAGCCGAACAGGATGCGGCCCGACACCGGCCAATCGAGCGATCCGAGATCGGCGGTGGTGAGGTCGCCGCCGCCAGGCGCGGTCGGCCTGGGCTGGGTGGAGCGGGGCGCCCGGCGGGCCCGGTCGAGCGACGCGAGGACCTCGTTGAGCAAGGCCTCATCGCGCTCCAGCACGGTGATTCTCTGCTGGGTGGATTCGCTGGACCGCCGGAGCCGCGAGAGACTCGCCGCGCGGTCCTCGGCCAGCGCCTGATAGCTCCGGAGCTCCCTGGCCCGTTCCTCGCGCCGGCGATCGAGGCTTTCCTGCACGTTCACCAGCTCACCGCGCTGGTGTCGGATGCGGTTTTCCAGCCGCCGGATGTCTTCCACCAGCGAGCGATCCTGGCGGTTCTGCAGGTAGAGATACTTGTACCGGGACAGGAGGTCGCTGAACGATTCCGCGGTGAGCAGCACCTGAAAGGTGTGAAGCGGTCCGCGCTTGTAGATGTCCACCAGCCGTCGCTCCAGGACGGCGCGGCGGTCGGTGAGATTGTCCTGGGCCAATGCCAGCTGCTGGCTCGAGCTGCCGAGCTGGTCGCCCAGACCACGCATCTGCCGCTCCAGCTCGTTGACAATGCGGTTGGTGGCTTCGCGCTGCCGCTCGATGTTGCGGAGCTCGGCTCCGGTATTCCGGACCTGACTCTCCAGCCGTTCCTGTTCGCGGCGGAGCATGTCCCGCTCGGCCCTGATCGCTTCCAGACGGCGGCGGGAGGCCTCCGGGTCCGGCTGCTGGGCGTGCGCCGGATTCGCCGGAAGCGCCAGCAGCAGCAGGAGGAGGGATCGCTTCGCTACGCTCGCGATGACCGACCGACCATCCGCCCGACTGCCCTCCCGCCGGTGATCAGACATGTCGCAGATGCCGGCCGACGCTGAGCAAGCTTCCCAGGAGTCCGATGAAGGTTCCGAAGATGACCATCAGGACGAGATGCACCGGCTCGAAGAACACCAGGCCGGAGCCGACTTCGCCGCTGGTTGTGCGAAAGATCGTGAACGTGAGCCAGCACATCCCGATTGCCAGGAATCCTCCCAACACCCCCTTCAGCCCCCCCTCCAGCAGGAAGGGCCCGCGGATGTACCGGTTGGTGGCGCCCACCAGGCGCATGATCGCGATCTCGCCGGCGCGCTGGAGCACGGTGATACGAATGGTCACCCCGATGATCACGATCGCGACAATGGCGAACGCCAACCCGATGACCAGCCCAACCACCGCCGCCATGTTGCGGAGCCGGTCGAGCCGCTCGACCCAATCCCGGCCGTATCGGACGTCGTCCACGAAGTCGAAGGCCTTGACCCGCTCCGCCACTCGCTGCGCGCTGGCCCCGTCGCGGAAGGCGGGGCGGAGCTGAATTTCGAGCGAGGCGGGCAGCGGGTTGGTCTCCAGATCGCGATAGGCCTCCTTGAACTCGACCAGCTCCTCGCGAGCGCGGGACAGCGCTTCCGCCTCGCTGACGTAACGCACTTCCAGCACTTCGGGGAAGGCTTGAATATCCTGGCTCGCGGTCGTGACCGCCTCGGTGGGGGTGCCCCGCAGCACGAAGGCCACCACCTCGACCCGCTCGGCGAGGCCCTGGAGAGTTGCCCGGAAATTCAGGGCCACCAGCCCAAAGAGGCCGATGGTGAAGAGGGAAAAGCCGATCGAGGCGACCGAGAGCGCCGAGAGCAGCGGGGTTCTCCGGAAGGTGCGGAGCGCCTCCTTGAGGGGGGAGGAATGTCTCACGCCGGCGTCTCTTGCGCCCCGTCGAACACCACTCGGCCGCCTTTGAGCTCGATGACGCGGTATCCGGTGCCCCGGACCAGGCCCATGTTGTGGGTGGCCATCACCACGACAGTGCCGCCCCCGTTGATCTTCTGCAGAAGCTGGAAGACCCCCCGGGTGGCGCGCTCGTCGAGATTGCCGGTCGGCTCGTCGGCGATCAGGATCGGCGGATCGTTCACCAGCGCGCGGGCGATGGCCACCCGCTGCTGCTCACCGCCGGACAGCTCCTTCGGGTAGACCCGTGCCTTCCCGGCCAGGCCCACCTGGGTGAGCACCCGGATCACCCGGCCGGGAATCGCTTCCCGCCGGGCGCCGGTCACCTCGAGGGCGAATCCGATGTTCTCCTCGATGGTGCGGTACTCGAGAAGCCGGAAATCCTGGAACACGATGCCGAGCTTGCGGCGCAGCCGAGGCACCTCGTTGGGGGACAGCTTTCCGACCGGCAAACCGGAAACCTTGACCTCGCCGGAGGACGGCTTCTGTTCCCCGATGATCAGGGACAGGATGGAGGACTTCCCCGCGCCGGAGTGGCCGGTGAGGAAGACGAACTGGCCTTTCGGGATGTGGAAGGAAACGTCCTGGAGGCCCTGGACGCCGTTCGGGTAGGTCTTGGATACGGAGCTGAATCGAATCACGGGCTTAAGTGTAAGCGGTCGGGATTGCTACCGACCCAAGGCTTGCTCAAGATCGGCAATCAGGTCGTCCGCATCCTCGATACCGCAGGAGAGCCGCACGAAGCCGTCCCCGATCTCCGCCTCCCCGAGCTGCTCCGGCGTCTGCCCCTTGTGCGAAGTGAACCGGGGATCGGACACCATGCTCTCCACTCCGGCCAGGCTCGGCGCGTGGACGAACAGGCGCAGGCGCCGCAGAAACCGCTCGGAGGCGGTGTGGCCGCCTTTGAGGGTAAGCCCGATCATCCCGCCGAACCCGTCCAGCGTGCGAGTGGCGATTTCGTGGTCGGGGTGGGACTCGAGTCCGGCGTAACCGACTTCGGCCACGTTCTTGTGGCCGGAGAGGAACTGCGCCACCGCCAGGCCGTTGGCGTTGTGGCGCTCCATGCGGATGGCGAGGGTCTTGAGGCCGCGGTCGATGAGCCACGCGGCGTGAGGATCGATGGCCTGACCCCAGACGCGCATGAGCCGCACGATCTCCTCGATGACGGAGCGGGTGCCCGCCACCGCGCCGGCGATGACGTCGGTGTGCCCGTTCAGATACTTGGTGGCGCTGGTAATCACCAGGTCAGCACCGTGTTCCAGCGGGCGAAAGTTGATGGGGCTCGCGAAGGTGGAATCGACCAGCAGGGCGACTCCGAATTCCTTCGAGATGGCCGCGATCGGCCCCAGGTCGAGCACGCGAATCGTCGGGTTCACCGGCGACTCGACGAAGATCGCCCGGGTGGTCTTCTTGATGGACTTCCGCCAGACTCGCGGATTGGTCGGGTCGACGTAGCTGACGGTGATGCCCAAGCGCCCGAACTCTTCGTCGAAGAGCTTCAGGGTGCCGCCGTAGATCCATTTGCTCGCCACCAGATGATCGCCCGGCCGGAGCACGGCCAGGTGGGCGAGCGCCGTGGCCCCCATACCGCTGGCGACGAAGACGGCGTCTTCCGCGCCCTCGAGCAGGGCGTACTTCCGCGCCAGGCTCAGCTGGTTCGGATTGTTGCCGTACCGGGTGTAGCGCACTTCCCGGTCGGACCCCACCGCGTTCACGAAGGTGGACGACTGGAAGATGGCCGGCGCAACCGGCTCCCCCTCCTTGCGCGGCTCGGGGAGCCCGTGCACCGAGATGGTAGACCGGCCGAGTCGGGGCGCGATCATGGGAGCATCAGAGGGCGATAGGTGCCGCCGGCGGCCTGGATAAGCCGGCGCAGGGCCAGGGATTGCAGCGCGTCGGCGGCCCGCTCCACGGTCCAGTGGAGCGCATCGGCGAGCCGCTTGGCGTCGCCGGCACCGAGGCGCTGGATGGCCTGGAAGGCGGTCTGCACGTCCGGGGTGGTGACGCCGAGCACCCGCGCCCCCATGGGTCCGTCGCCCAGCGCCGCCACAGACAGCCCGTGGCGCTCGAGCACGTGATCGATGGCATCGAGATGGCTGTCGGTGACGCCGGAGAGCACCACAAAGTGGTCCTCCTCGTCGAAGACGCGAAGCAGGAGCTTGGCCACCACCTCGTCGGCACAGCTGAAATCGAGCAGACCGACCGCGGTAAAGTCGAGCTGGGTGGTGCGGTGGCTCACGCCCGAGATGGCGTGCTCTATCCGGTTGCGGAGGGCCACCCCGGTCGATCGGGTGACCATGTCGGAATAGGGCGTGGTCAGGGTTTCGCGCAACATCGGAGCCAGATCGATTCGCTGCATCATGGCGCGTCGGCCTCCTGGGCGGGAATCGTGATTTGGACCTGTGAGCCCGGGAAGAACGGGAGATACTCGGCGAGGGGGTCGTCGTCGTCCCAGGAAGGCACCACGGCGAGCCGCGCCGTGCCGCTCCGGACCGAGATCTTCCCCTGCCACCTTCCAAGGTAACGACGAATGCCCGCCAGACCTTGCCCCCGGCCGGGATCGCGGAACCGGCTGACGTTTTGCAGCAGGGCCAGCTCGAGGGCGGCGCCGTCACCCCACCGGTCGCCGACCTTCTTGGCTTCGGTGGGCTCGAGGGAGCGGCGGAAGCCCATCCCGGAATCGCTCACCGCGATCACCACCACCTTCCGTCCGAGCCGCTTCCGCCAGTGGTAGCTCTGCACCGCCACCCAGCCGCCGGTGCCGGCATGCTCGACGACATTCTGGCAGGCCTCGGAGAGGGCCATCGCGAAGCCGACCGTCGCCTTGGGCGCAAGATTCAGCTCGGCGGCGAGAATGCGCTGGGCCCGCTCCTGGATCCGCCCCACTACGTGGTGCACGTCTTCCGCCGCGCGGATCGGAGTCACCGGGAGCAGCACTTCGGACGGCGGGTCGGAGCTGCGCTTCGGCACCTTGCCCACCAGCTCGAAGCACTCCGCGGCGGCGTGAAAGAAGCCGGCGCGGGACCAGTAGCTCCGCACCTCGTCTTTCTCGGGCACCGTGAATCGGGGTGTCGGCAGTCGTGCTTCAGCGAGCGCCTCGCCCAGGGAGAGCATAGCCGTGAGCCCGTAGGGCGACGCCCATTGAGAGGCCCGCGCGTCGAAGAGCAACCCTTCGGCGGGCGGCCACTCGCCGATTCCCTGGGCTAGGACGTCCAGGGTCTTGTCGTCGAGCGAGTGGGGTACGGAGATGATGCGCATCAGGGGGCCACCAGCTCGCCGCGGAGGTGGCTGGCCAATCCCGAGGCACCCCGGAACGCGGCGTTGCGCGCCGCGGCGCGGTTGCCGGCGGCGATCGCCGCTTCGAGGTTCTCTCCCGCGAGAAGCCGGGAATACACCGCTCCGCCAAACACGTCGCCACAGCCGGTGGGGTCGATGGTATCCACGATGTCGGTTGGGACGAGGGACGTGGTGACGGGACGGGAGGACGGGAGGGCGGGAGGACGGGAGCCGATTCCTGTCTTCCCGTCTTCCCGTCTTCCCGTTCGTCCGTCCGTCACATACACGGCCCCCCGCGGCCCCAGCGTCACAATCAGCGTCGACACCCCCTGGGCGAGCATCCCCGCGGCGAGGGTCATCGGGTCTCCACCCAGCTGGTTCATCTCGTCTTCGTTCACCTGGATCACGTCGAAGCAGCCGAACCAGCTTGGCGCGTCGGGCAGCGGCTTCAACACCCGCACGCCGTCACCCTGCATGCCGAGGAGGAGGGAGTGGAGGTCGGCATAGATGGGACCGCCGAAGCCCTGACGGAGCGCCTCGGCGGTGCCGAGACACATCTCGAAGCCGGACAGGAAATTCACGTAGAGCGCATCCAGGTCCCTCACCATGGGACCGAGCTCGGACCAGTTCCACGCCGGGACGCCCCCGGCCATTCGCTCACAGCGGCGCTCGTCGGCCTGATAGTAGAGGACCACCCGATTGTTGGGGACCGGCACCTCGATGAATCGGGCGCCGGGGGCGCGGCGCCGGAGGGTCCCCAGGAAGGCGCTGGCCTCCTCGGCCAGGTCGTGACCGACCTTGATGAGCGGCACGATCTCCCAGTCAGAGGGGAGGTGGGCGTCCAGGCTCGCCAGCGCGTAGGCGATGCCACCCCACTCTTCGACGACTCCGGCCGTGGGATCGCGGCCGTGGATTTCATCCCAGACCAGGGAGCCGATCACTCCGACTTTAGGCATGCTGATCGAGCCACGCCCTGGCCGCCCCGACCACGCCGGCGGTTCCCTCGAGCTGCCCCGGGACAATGCGGCAGGCCTCAACCGCCGGCTTGAAGGCGCGCCGGCTGACTTCGCGCCGGAGCGGGACGAAGAGATGGTCGCCGGCCTTGGTAACGCCGCCGCAGATCACCACCACTTCGGGGTTCATGATGTTGAGCATGTTCGCGATGCCGACGCCGAGGTAGCGCGCGGTGTCCCGCACCAGCTCGTCGGCCAGTGGATCTCCCGCGGCGGCGCACTCGAAGACCGTCTGGGCCGTGATGCTGGCCGGTCCGCCGGGGGTGGTCGACATCCGGGAGACCGCGCCCGCCTCGATCGCCTCCAGGGCGCGCCGGGCGATGGCGGGTCCGGAGGCATAGGCTTCGAGGCAGCCGTCGTTGCCGCAGCCGCAGCGCCGCCCGTTGACGTCGATGGTGATGTGCCCGATCTCGGCGGCGACGTCGGACGCCCCGTGCACCAGTTTGCCTTCGACCACGATCCCGCCGCCGATGCCGGTGCCGATGGTGAAGCACACCGCATTCCGGGCTCCCTTGGCCGCGCCGACCCAGTGCTCGCCGAGCATTGCGCAGTTCGCGTCGTTGTCCAGCGAGGCGGGCAGCTCGAGCGCGTTCCCGATGCGGTCGCGCAGGGGCATGTTGGTCCACCGGAGATTCGGCGTGAAGATGACCAGGCCTTTCTTGCGATTGAGCGGGCCGGGCGCGCCGACCCCCACGCCGATGATATCGGCCTGAGCATCTTCGGAGCGGGCCGCCCCCATGACGCTCCGGGCCATTCGGAGAATCCGGTCGATCACGGCATCCGGCCCTTCGGGCACACCGGTGGGCTCGGAGACCAGACCGCGCACCCGGCTCCCGTCCTCGGTTACCGCGCCGACGACAATGTTGGTTCCGCCGATGTCGATGCCCAGTACATATCTCATCTGGATTCCCTGTTCACCGCCTCCAACACTTTCCCGACACTCAAATCTCGCATACAACGGTGGTGCCCCAGCGGACACACCGGCGGCCCGTGAGACGAGCAAGGCCGGCAGGGCAGCGTTTTGTGTTCCACGATCCGGTCCGACGACCCTCGTGGCCCGAAGCCGAACACCGGGACCGTCGGGCCGAAGATCGCCACGACCGGTGTGCCGACGGCCGAGGCGAGGTGGAGCGGGGCCGAGTCGTTGGTGACCAGCACCCGGGCCTGTTCGAGTAGTGCCGCCGTCACCCGAAGTGGGAGCTCTCCGGCCGCGACATACGCTCGGCCCGGCGCCGCCGCCGCCACCGACTCCGCCAGCCCCCGGTCCTCGGTGCCGCCGACAATCACTACCGGTCCATCGAGCGCCGCCGCGAGCTCGGCGTATCCGGGCCATCGTTTGGCGCCCCAGATCGAACCGGGCGCCAACGCCACGAAGCCCGGGTCGACCCCCTTGGCCTCCAACCATTCCGCGGCGCGGAGCCGATCCGCCGCCGTAAGGCCGAGCGAGACGCCCGCCTCGGTGCCGGGCGGTGGTTCCGCGAGGGCCAGGAGTCGCTCCGCTTCGTGAACTCCCTCCGGCCGCGCGATCCGCCTGGTATAGCTCCACGAGCCCGGGCTCCCCGCGAAGCCGATCCGCTCCGGGATCCCCGCCAGCCGCGCCAGCGTGGCCGAGCGGATCGAGCGGTGCGGAAGGTAGGCCCGCGAATACGACTCGCGCCGGAGCCGGCCGGCCAGACGGACCAGTCCGCCGAATCCCCGGTCGGCGCCGCGCTTGTCGTAGCCGATGGCTCGCCGTACCGCCGGATGGGTCTCGAGCAGCGGCGCTGCCGCGGGCGTGGTCACCACATCCACCGGTCCAACGCGCTCGGCCAGGTATGAGAGCAGTCCGGTGGTGAGGACCACATCGCCGAGAAACGCCGTTTGAATGACTACGACCGGTGAGCTCACTCGACTTGGAGCACGGCCAAAAACGCTTCTTGTGGAATTTCGACCGCGCCCACCAGCTTCATCCGTTTCTTGCCCTCTTTCTGCTTCTCGAGGAGCTTTCGCTTCCGGGTGACGTCGCCGCCGTAGCACTTGGCGAGCACATCCTTCCGGAGGGCGGAGATCGTCTCCCGGGCAATGATCTTCTGGCCGATCGCCGCCTGCACGACGACCTGGAAGAGCTGCCGCGGGATCAGCTCCTTGAGCTTCTCGGCCACCTTGCGGCCCCACTCGTAGGCTTTGTCGCGATGAATGATGACGCTGAACGCGTCAATCTGCTCGCCGTTGATGAGCATGTCCAGCTTCACCAGCTCGCTCTCACGATAGCCCCCCAGCTCGTAGTCGAGAGACGCGTAGCCCCGGGAGAGCGACTTGAGCCGGTCGTAGAAATCCAGCACGATCTCGCCCAGCGGAAACTCCCAGTGGAACTCGACCCGCTGGGTGTCGAGGTAGTGCATCCCGTGGTACACACCGCGACGGTCCTGGCCCAGCTTCATGATGCCGCCGATGTATTCCGCCGGGGCCATGATGCGGGCCTTGACGAAGGGCTCCTCGATGCGGTCGATGTTGGCCGACTCGGGCAGATGCGAGGGATTCTCGACTATCTCCATCTCCCCGTCGGTCCGGTACACGTGGTACTCGACCGTCGGGACCGTGGTGATCAGGTCGAGATCGAACTCCCGCTCCAGGCGCTCCTGCACGATCTCCATGTGCAGCAGTCCGAGGAATCCGCAGCGAAAACCGAAGCCCAGCGCGGTGGACGTCTCGGGCTCGTAATGCAGCGAGGCGTCGTTGAGCTGCAATCGCTCCAGCGCGTCGCGGAGGTTCTCGTACTGGTCGGTGGTGGTCGGATAGATGCCCGCGAACACCATCGGCTTGACGTCCCGATACCCGGGGAGGAGCGTGGCAGCGGCGTGCGCGTCATCGAGGATGGTGTCGCCGGGTCGGGCATCCTTGACGCCGCGCAAGTTGGCGACGAGATAACCCACCTCGCCGGCGGAAAGCTCCTCGCATTCCTGCTGGCCGAGTTGCAGGTAGCCCACTTCGTCCACCGAGTAGGCATCGTCGGGGTGGGACCCGAACCGGATCTGCATGCCCTTCCGGACCGACCCGTCCACCACCCGGATGCTCGGTACCGCGCCGCGGTACCGGTCGAAGTGGCAGTCGAAGACCAGCGCCCTGAGCGGCGCATCGGGGTGGCCGGAGGGCCGCGGGACCCGCGCCACGACGGCCTCGAGCAGGGCCGGAATGCCGATGCCTTCCTTAGCCGACACCGCGAGGATCTCCTCCCGCCTGGCGCCGATCAGATCCATCACCTCTCGGGCGCGCCGCTCCGGTTCCGCGCCGGGCAGGTCGATCTTGTTGAGCACCGGGATGATCTCGAGCCCGGCGTCCATGGCCAGAAAAAGATTCGACAAGGTCTGGGCCTGAATGCCCTGGGACGCATCCACCACCAGGATGGCGCCCTCGCACGCGGCGAGGGAGCGCGACACCTCGTAGGTGAAATCGACGTGGCCCGGCGTGTCGATGAGGTTGAGCTCGTAGTCGACGCCGTCGGCGCCGGTGTACTGCATCCGGACCGCGTTCAGCTTGATGGTGATGCCGCGCTCGCGCTCCAGGTCCATGGTGTCGAGGACCTGCTCGCGCATCTGGCGCTTATCCAGGGTACCGGTGGCTTCGAGGAGCCGGTCCGCCAGGGTGGACTTGCCGTGGTCGATGTGAGCGACGATGCAGAAATTGCGGATGCGGGACTGCGGCATGTCCGAATATAAGAGGCTAAGAGGCTAAGAGGCTAAGAGGACCCAAGCGTTCCGTCCGTCTGTCCGCCTATTTTCCCGCATGCGCCAGCCGGCGAGCCGCTTTTCCGTTCACGATTTCGAGATGCTGATCGTCTCCCTGTGCTGGGGCGGCAATTTCACCGTCAGCAAATTCGTGATGACGCAATTCCCCGCGCTGCCCTTCAGCGGCTTTCGTTTCACGCTGGCCGGCGCGCTGTTGCTGCTGATCGCCCGGCGGGCAGGCATCATGAAGTCGCTCCCCCGGAAGACGTTGCTGGCCCTGGCCGGGCTCGGCGTGGTGGGTAACACACTGTATCAAAGCGTCTTCATGACCGGCCTCGCCCTTACGACCGCGACCAACAGCGCCATGATCGTGGCCGCGCTGCCGGTGACAGTGGCCTTGTTCGGCACGCTGTTGGGCATCGAGCGCGCTACCCCGGCCACCTGGGTGGGCGTGGTGCTGGGCACCGGGGGTGTGTTGCTGGTGGTGACGTCGCGCGGCGTGCACTTCCACGCTCAGAGTCTGACCGGCGATATTCTCGTGCTGCTGGCGACGCTCTGTTGGGCGTTCTACACCGTCATGCTGCGCCGAGTGGGTGCCGGAGTCGACGCGTTGCAGATCACGACCGTCACCACACTCGCCGGTGCGCCCGGGCTCCTGCTCCTGGGTGCTCCCGGCCTGGTGCGCCAGGACTGGGCCGGGATGACCGCCGCAACCTGGGCCGGCGTGGCCTATGCCATCCTGCTGGCCCTGGTGCTCTCTTTCGTGCTCTACAACCGCGCCGTGCTGGCCATCGGGAGCGGCCGGACGGCGATCTACAATTGCGTCACACCGCTGGTTGCGATGGTGATTGCCTGGCTTACGCTGGGCGAGGCGCCGACGGGGTTGCAGTACGTCGGGGTAGGGCTGGTAATCGGGGGAGTGGCGGTCAGTATGAGAAGGCGGTGAGCGGTTACCTCTCACCGCCTTTGAGCTCCTCGAGACGATCCATCGCCCTCCGCAGGTGGGGAATCACGATGCTCCCGCCCACCACCAGGCCCACAGCGAAGGCCTCCAGCATCTCCTCGTTGGTGACCCCTTCCTCCCTGCAACGCACCACATGATAGGTGACGCAGTCGTCGCAGCGGAGCACCAACGATGCCACCAGGCCCAGCAGCTCTTTGGTCTTGACGCCCAGCGCCCCCGCCTCGTAGGCGCGGCCGTCCAGGGCAAAGAAGCGACTGATGGTAAGATTCCCGGCGCCCAGGATGACCGCGTTCATCCGTTCCCGGAAGCTGTGGAAATCGGCGAGAGTGCCGGGGCTAGGTTCGGTCATTTCAGGGCGTCACAATCTGCTGGTAGCTGGCCGGTACCCAGCGCGGCCGCTGCTTTGCGTTGGCCAGGTCCTGGCCGAGATAGAAGAGCAGCTTCAAGATCCGACTCTCCTTCTCCGCGTCGATCTTGTCAGGTGAGTCGCTCACCTGGTGATAGTCCTGGTGGACTCCGTTGAAGAAGAACAGGACCGGGACGCCCTTCGTGGCAAAGTTGTAGTGGTCACTCCGGGTATAGAAGCTCTCTGCCGGCCAGCGGTCGTCGATCGCGCTCATGTTGAGCTCGGGATGTGCAGCGTTCACCCGGTTCAGCGTGCTGCCCAGGTCCGAGTGCTCCTTGCCGATCGCCACGATGGTGTCCTTCCAGTTCCGGCCGATCATGTCGATGTTGATGTTGGCGATGATTTGCGCCAGCGGCACCGGGGGATGGGCGACGAACCACTCGCTGCCCCAGAGCCCGTGCTCTTCGCCGCTCACCGTGAGAAAGATGACTGAGCGCTTGGGACGGGCACCGCTCCGGCTGAACGCCTCGGCCAGCTCCATCACCCCCGCCGTTCCGGAGGCGTCGTCATCCGCGCCGTTGCAGATGCTGTCGGCGCCCATCCTGGCGCACTGCCCTCCCGGCTCTCCGGCGATACCGACGTGATCCATGTGCGCCGAGTAGACGAGATACTCGTTCTTGAGGGTCGGATCGCTGCCTTCCAGGATGCCCACGACGTTGGGGGCGGAGCTC
Organism: Gemmatimonadales bacterium; assembly: GCA_045403135.1. Lineage (GTDB taxonomy): Bacteria > Gemmatimonadota > Gemmatimonadetes > Gemmatimonadales > GWC2-71-9 > JABFSM01. The sequence goes on from JAXIPC010000185.1 coordinate 17,637, forward strand.
GCCGACAGAATCGTGTCCCGGAGCGCGATCTCTCCCTCCCAATCCAGCTGGGGCTGGACCACCGTGATCGGCGCGGCGCGCAGCTGCTCGAATTGCTGAGCCGCCTCCGGCACCTGCGCCACCACGACGCTTGCCTTGATGAAGATGATCGGCCGGGTCCGCTGGCCTTCGCCCGCGCTGGTGCGCAGCCCGGCCTGCTGCCGAATGCCCGCGGCGACCACCGAATCGGATTTCACCACCACCACGATTCCGCGGGCGCCGGAAAGCATCAGGCGCTGCACTACCGGGATGCTGGCCGGGCTCGCTGCCCCCGGTACATAGACGACTATACGATTCCGAATTGCTTCCGCCTTCAGACTGTCCACTACCACCGCGCCTCCGACCAGCACCACGCCGCCCTTCACCGCGGCATCGGTCGGTCCGAATAACAAGGCTGCACCGGCGTCCAGCGTGGTCCGTACACCCCGCTCGCCCGAGATCTGCCCGAAACGAACCATCGACTGAGCCGGGAGCAGTCGCCTCGTGACGATCGGATAGCTGAGCAGGTAGGTGCCGCCGTCGCCGCCCGGCTTGAGCCCCAATCGCTTGAATTCGCCGGCGATGTGTCGCGCGGTCTTGTCCAGGCCCGGGCTCGGCGTGTTCCGGCCGCCCATGGAATCGTCGGCGATAATGTTGATGCGCCGGCGGACGTCCGTTTCTGTAATGGTGGCGGCGGCTCTGTCCAAGGCGGTGGCTTGCGCGGATAGGGTCGCGGGCGCGCCCAAGGCGATCAGGATGATGCTGAGGGCGCGGACGTTCATGACGGCTCTGAGGCTCAGAGGCTAAGACGCTAGGACGCTAAGACGCTAAGCGGAGGGAATGTAACGCCCTGGGGTGCGGCGCTTGAGGACCGGTTCTCCTATGGGCTTGGTCTGAGGTTTCGGGGGGGCCTTCACGGCCGGCCGCCGAGGGGCGGGTGCCGCGGCCGGGGGCCGCGTGGCGGCCTTGACGGTATCCGTCGCGGTCCGGAGAGATCCCGGGCTGGCCAATGCCAGGACGAAAAGAAGTGGAGTAAGCATCACGGGTAGGTGTTGCAGGGGAGATGCCACGCCCGAAGGCCGGGAGGCCCGATCTGGAAGTTGCTGCCCCGACGGTACTTGCTGGGGGGTGGCCGGTAGTCGGCCGGCGACGTCCGTCCCCCTCACCGGACACTCGGGACTCGCGTTGACTCCGCCATGACACGGCTCTACGTTGGGCGGGGCATGCCCGCCGCCGTCG
>JAXIPC010000143.1:0-15935 GCA_045403135.1 Gemmatimonadales bacterium
CTCGGGCCCAGAACTTCACCCTGTGGGGACATATGACAAAGGTCGCTATGACGAAGGTCGCGCCGTTCCACACGGATTCTCCCGCGTACCTTCCGAAGCATCGCGAGGTCTTTCACGACAAGGATACCTGCCTGGACGGAAGGCGCATCAAGCACGAGCATCGCAAGCTAGGGGAAGGGAACAAGAAGCATTGCCTGGAATGCGACAAGCTCTTCTAGACCATCCTCCGCCGGAAAGTGATTTCTCAATGGGGGCCGGTTGGTTCGTTCCTGCTGGGTACCCCGATTCGACGAGACACCTTGGGAAGTGTAGGTTGACTTCTCAAGGGAGGGTCGTCGGATGGAGACGCATCGGCAGGGAGCGGATGGGCGCCGCCTTTTCACGGCGCAGTTCAAGCAGGAGCAGATCGCCCGGCTGGCCCGGGAGGAGCTGACGCTCGCGGAGCCTCGCGCGGGAGCTGTCGGTCTCTTACGCCACTCGTACGAGCAGCTATACTTCTGGGGTCATCCTTAGGAGGACCCCCTGCCCCCCTTCCCCTACAAGGGCTTCAGCATCACCCCGCGCACCTTTCAACTCCGTGGCTCTGCCCGCTGGACCATAGATCTTCTGATTGGTCGCAACGGACGTTTGCGAGCGTTCGGCGACCCCTCCACCTGCCTGACGGAAGCGGCCGCTGTCACCGCCTGTACAGATTTCGCCTGTCGCATCATCGACGGAGCAGTGCAGGATTGTACCGTCGCCGACTTGCGGTGACTGCGGGGCCGAGTGGCGCGCGGTGAGACAAGAGTGTATTCGCGACGTTCTCCCTGATCCGGTGTCCGGTCAACGCGGCGAGTTCTACGAGAGATTGGCATCGAGCGCGGCCGGACCGGTGCAAACGGCGAAGCAGGGCCTTCCGGCGCTGCTCGGCCGAGTCATTTCCGCCGCTCGCCACGGGGTTCATGGAACTTGTTGCGGACCGCCTCCTCGGAGAACCCCGCGCTGGTTGCGCTTCATCGCGGTATCGGAGTTAGCGAGAGCCTAGCCCTTCGCGCGTCGTCTGCGCCTCGATGGGGGCTTCGGTTTCGTTTTCTGCTTCACCGTTGCACCAGAGCATCTTTTTGGCGCCTTTATGTTCGCAATCATCTCCGGATCGTCGAAAGGATTGATTCCGAACCCGGCCCGTAGCCATGCAAGGGTCCGAGCGAGTCTGCCGTAATGCAACGTGGCCTTGCCGTCGATCCACGGGTGGAGGACTGCGCGCAAGGACTCGGCCGCGCTTACTGCAACCCGCTCGGCAGCGTCTACACTCCTCCACACGATGCTTTCGTGGGCGACCACTATTCGAGTGCCCGGCGGGGGACGCTGGCTCGAACACAATCCCCTGACTGGAGTACGGCGGGTCCGGGAACTCAATCCAAAGCGGCCGGTCGCAACGTGGGAGCGGTTTCAGGCTACCCGCTTGGCGATGCAAGCTCGTGGAGCCGCAGCCGAATCCGAGAACGAGGGCGCCCGGTGGACGAGGATAGAGCTGGCTCTCGTATTGGCCGAGGCCACCGGACGCCGTCTCGGGTCGATTCGGCAACTCCGCTGGGAGGACATCAACTTCCAGCAGGCGACCATTCGATGGCGCGCCGAGGCAGACAAGAAGCGGCGGGAGTGGGTGATTCCAATACCTCCGCCTCTAGTCGAGGAATTGAAACAGTTTCGGCGCAAGCTGGGCGCAGTCGCAGGGTGGTTGTTCGCTGCCGAGCGGAACCCCGATCAGCCAATGGACCGGCACTTGTTCGACAAGTGGTTGAGTGTCGCCGAGAGTGCCGCGAAACTTCCGAAGCTGGAAGGCGGGCTGTGGCACCCCTATCGCCGAAAGTGGGCAACAGAGCGAAAGGGGCACTCATTGAAGGACGTAGCCGCGGCCGGTGGCTGGAACGATACCGAGACCTTGCTCAAGTGCTACCAGCAGCCCGATAACGAAACGCTCCTCGCCGTAATGAGCGAGGAGCGTAAGCTCCGGGAAGTCGCTTCAGGGGCCTCATAGGCCCTAGAAACGGCACCCCAGACAGCACCCCAACTTTTGTAACTCCATCGGGACGGCGGGATTCGAACCCGCGACCCCCTGAACCCCATTCAGGTGCGCTACCGGGCTGCGCTACGTCCCGAAATGCCGGTTTACCTGATCCTACGGGGGTCGCGGGTTCCCGCGCCCCCTGACGCGAGCCCCGCGAAGCGGGCGAGCGCGCGCCTGCACGATCTCATCTTTCCCAAGCCCTCGGGCGCGTACCCCATTCAGGTGCGCTACCGGGCTGCGCACCACGCCGGGGACCGCAGGTTCCCGGCGGGGAGAGCGAGCCACCGCAGGTGGTGAGCTCAACGTCCCGTACACTCCGGTCCTGCTACCGTATGACCCGCCGATCTCGCGGCGGGGCCAGAATATACACCCCTGCGCTCCGGGCTGACCACCTGCACCTGCCTGCATCCCGGCGAATCGGCGGATGAGTGCCCTTGACCGGGCACGAAATTGGCAATACATCAAGGAAACCAGCAACGTCAGCCCGACAGGAACCGTATGAGCACCCGCACCCTGCGCCAGCGCCGCAACTATATCCCCATGTTTGTGTTCTATCTACTGGTGGCAATCCTGGCTATGTCCTGACGCTCCCACCCTCGGCAATCGCCGACCAGTCAACAGGATAGCGCCCGGCTCGAAGGTCCCCGCCCGCTCCGTTCACCCCTCCTGAATCGAGACCACCGACCGCGGTGGGGCGATCCAATCGCCCCCCGCGTTTGGAACCGCATGCGCGGGATTGCACGATTGCTCTCCATCCCTGACTGCCGGGGGTTTTGCGAGTCTCCGGCTCAGGCGGCACCTCCCCAGGCCCGGCAGACGGCCGGCTCAGCGCTGTCGGTACACCAGGGCCTGCCCGCCATGCTCGCTGGGGAACTCGAGGGAGGTACCGGTAAGGACCGCGTGGGAGTGGGGGAGCAGGATCGAGGCACAGAAGTACCGGGGCGGGCAGGTGTCGAATCCGACGACTGTATGGGAGGGAGGGTTGGCCGCATAGGATGGCTCGCCGAAGGGTTTTGTGAACCGCTACGGGTTCCCGATCAGCTTCACCGCGTCGATCTCGTTCCAATCGTTGAGGGTTCTCTGGTCGATGCTGATCCGAACCACTTTGACCGCCACCGAAACGCCCGCGACCGTGATAGTGAGCACTCGTGGACACTGAGCGCTCCCCGCCTGCGCGGTGTACACCGTGTGATACGTCCCCGCTCCATCCCTGACCTCGACCTTTACGATCGAGCTCACCGCGAAATTCTCGTACACCTGGATCTCGGTGGGGCGCACGCTGACCGGATACGTCAGCTCCAGCCAGTCCACCCCGTTGGGTTCGACGGACGCCCAGGCCAAGGCGTCGTCCGCGCATCCCGCGACGTTGGGATTGCCGGTGGCCTGGTTGGCGCTCCACAGGGTTGTGGTGTACTCGGAGCTGGCAATGGCGCCCGCCGCCCATTGCTCGCAAAGCACGCCGCCCGGCACGCAGGACGCCAGGGGCGCCGCGGTGACGACCAGCATCAACGTCGCTGTGGCTTCGGTGACGCCGGTCGCAGTGCCGTGTACCACGAGGTTGTAAACGCCGGGCGTCATGGCGCCGGCCACGCTGATCGTGACGGTGGCGGTAGTCACGGTGCCGGTAGTCTGTTCGTTGGAGACGGTGCCGGTGACGCCGGGTGGCGCGCCGGTGACCGTCAGGCTCACGGGGCCGGTGAAATCACCGGTACGCGTGAGGGTCACCGCGATTGAAGAACTCCCGCCCTGCACGATGGTGGCGCTGATCGGAAGGATCGCGAGCGCGATGGCACCGGGCTCGGTACCTCGGCTGTAGGAAGAACAGCCGACGGCGGCCGCCACGCCGAACAGAGCCACGCTGCGGAAGATCGAGTGTCGGGGAAGGGTGCCGCGCATGGGTCCCTCAGAAGCAGGTTACCTCAGAACCTACCGCTCGGGGATTGCCCGTCAACAACTCGGCCCTGGCCGGGCCGGGTCAGCCCCCACTTCCAGGTTGCCCTCCGTCCGTGCGGCCACCCATGACTTCCAGCGAGAATGACAAGTCCGCGATCAGGTCTGCCGGGTCCTCGAGACCGATGTTCAAGCGTACCAAGCGATCCCCGTATGGCGGCCGGGACCCGTCGCTCGCCAGTGGGTAGGGAACGGCCAGGCTGGTTGTGCCGCCCCAGCTATAGCCAAGCTTGAACAACCTCAGAGCATCCAGAAAGACACCGATCTGGTGCTTCGACCAAGCCGGTGTGAACACGATCGAAAAGACACCAGTCGCGCCGGAGAAGTCGCGCGCCCATACCGCGTGACCGGGGCAGGACGGAAGCGCGGGGTGCAGCACCGTGCCAATCTCGGTGCGATGCGAAAGCCACTCGGCCACGGTTCGAGCTGTCGCTTCAATCCGTTCCAGCCGCACGCCCAGCGTTTCCAGGCCTCGCAGCGCCAGGCTGCAGTCATCCGGGGATGCTCCCAAGCCCAGGCTCTGGTGGACTGGTCCTATTGCCTCGTATTGCGCGCGTTCGCGGACGGTCACCGATCCAAGCAGCAGATCGCTGTGTCCACCGACATACTTGGTCAGCGCTTGCATCGAGATGTCGACGCCGTGCTTGAAGGCGTCAAAGTAGATGCCCGCCGACCAGGTGTTGTCGAGGGCGACCGGCACCCCGCGGCGATGTGCCGCCGCGACAATGGAAGGCACGTCCTGCACCTCCATCGTGACCGAGCCGGGACTCTCACACCAGACCAGACTGGTGTTGGGCCGGATGCGCCTGTCGATATCGGCGCCGACGAGCGGTGGATAGTACTCCACTTCGACCCCGAACCGAGCCAGCAGAAAGGTGGCGAGATCCCGGCTGGGTCCGTACACGCTGTGCGGGATCAGTACGTGTCGACCGGCGGCCAGGAATGTGAAATAGATCAGCGCGAGGGCCGCCTGCCCCCCCGGCGTGATGAACGTGCGATAGCCATGCTCCAGCTCGCAGATCCGGGCGGCGAGCTCCAAGGTCGTCGGGGTTCCGTAGAGGCCATACGTATAGGGGCTTTTGTCATGGTCCCAGACATCGGCGACTGAGGCCGCATCGGCAAAAAGCGTCGTGGAGCCGCGATAGATCGGGGGGACGAGTGAGCGAAATCCCGGAGGCACGGCGGCTCCGGAGTGGATGAGCGTGGTTTGCCAGTCTTGCGGCATCGAAGCCTTCCGGGAGGGGATAAACGAGCATAGAGCGTCATCGGTCATCCTCTACGGGTTCCCGATCAGCTTCACCGCGTCGATCTCGTTCCAATCGTTGAGGGTTCTCTGGTCGACGCTCACCCGGACAGCGCGATGGCACCGGCCATAGCAGAACATACCGCGCGGCGGCCGCGTTGCCTAGCAATACCAGAAGCCAAGGCGTCACGACGTTCGGCACGCCCCACGACGTGCCGAGAACTATTCGGCTCGTGAGCACCCGACCTTGACATCGAGTGCACTCTAGGTTGTTGAGTACTCCTCCGGGCGCGCGGCCGCAGCGCCAATGCCGCCGCCGCAAACGAGTCCGGGCAACCAGAGGCGAGAGCCGAGAGATATGGCGACAACACCGAATGTCCGCTTCCAGAACCCGGCTGGTCTGCCCGAGCCCCTGGGGTACTCCCATGTGGCCGAGGTCCATCGGGGAAGGATCGTCTACATCGCCGGCCAGGTGTCTCGGGACGCCTCACGCCGTTCGGGGACCGCTCAATCGAACTCGGCCTTGGCCGGAGCCTGGTCAGGGCCAACTCTCCCCGCCGCAATAACCGCTCGAAAATAGTTCTCCCCGCGGACTGGACCACCGGCCACCCGCCTCAACAGGCCAAGTTGCCCGCAGTGAGTGAGCGCATCGGCGATGGGTCCTTGAAACAGGCGCTCTGCCGAGCATCGGAGCGGCTCGTCAGAGCCGAGAAGGGCGTCGAATCGTGCTAACGAGCTGAAGAAGCGCGTGACATCGACCGTCCATTCCTGAGGAGGATCGGACTTCCAAAGAGGCACCCCCTGCGCTAAGTGCCAGGCCCAGTCAAACAGATCGCAACAGTGGGCCAGGATTTCACCGGGCGTCCGGGTTCCGTCTCCAAGGCGAAACGTGGCGAACCCTGCCGGGGCGTCTCGCACCGTCTTGCCGGTCCGATACGCGACGGTGGCGAGCGTATGGCGTAGCAGCTCACGCTTCGGATCCGGGGCCGCAGTCACTGGTGGGCTCCTTTGGGTTGGCCAGGAGAACATTGTCTCGGCATGCGCCGGGGGACGCGGGGGCGCCTCTAGATCGACAGCACCGGATTCCCCTCCAACACCCGCTGCTCCAAAACCGGCGTCTCACCCTTGCCCCACAACCGGGCACGGTGGGTAACCCGGTAGCGCAGCGGGCCGCCGTCGGGGCGATCGCTCCGCTCGAGAGGCCTCGGAATGCAGACGAATTCGGTTTCGAACGCCTCGCTGCTGACCCGGACCGCCGCGGCCGCGGGAGAGGACCACCCTCGGATGGTCCCGGAAGGTGCAGCGCGCAACGACACCCACCTCGGAGCCGCGCCACTCCGCCAGGATCGCCAGCGGGTTGAGCGGCCGTTGCGGCTCGACGAATCGGTGCAGGGCCGCGATGGGGATGAGTAGCGTATCCCGCACCAGGAAGGTGGCGTGCAGCGTGCGGATCAGCTCGCGGCCCCGGCCGCCTCCCGGAACCAGCGTCGTGATCCGTTCCGCGCCGGTGGCGGGGTCGAACGCGAACTCCGCGGCGATGCTGCTGGCGATGAATGGCGGATACATCCGGTCCGACTGGTAGGCCTGTGCATCGCTCTCGGTGGCCGCGAAGCGAAGCGCGCCCGTGAGGGATCCGAGCCCGGTGGCCCGTGCCGCGCGCTCCAGCCACTCGGCGCCCCGGCCGCTCGCGACCGTGCACCGCTCCGCCTCGAGGCGGGTGCGGCCCGGCCATGGTTGTTGCGCGCTGACCGAGGCCGGGAGAGCGAGCAGCACAGCCGGCAGGAAGGAGCCAACAGAAATCCGTAGCATGCGGCCTCCGGGCGACGGGGACGCGCCCGCGGATGCGAGCGGCGCCACATTCTACGGCCGCTTTCGGCGTCGCGATTCGGATTCGGGGGTCAGTCGCGTCGGGACGGGACCAGTCGCGGCGCTGGAGCGGTTCAACGCGGTCCGCCTCGCGGCGAGCGGGTGAGGCGCGGGTTGAGCCAGTAGGAAAGCTTGACTGCGATGATGTTTTTCGGTGGACGCGCGAAGAGGCCGTCCAGGTCACGCCCAACCCGGAGGGGGCCGGTGCCCGGGGCCTCGAGATCGCGCCCCTGAGTCCAGACCAGGAAAAGGGTAGACCCGGGACGATACTCCCACCGCGCCACGAGGTTGGAGCGGAATTGGCGGAAGTCGATGCCCACCGGGTGATTGGTCACCGTGGTGTCGCCGTAGGAACGGAACCGCGCGTCGTAGTCCCGTGCGCGGGGGTCGGCCAACTCCCGAATGTTTGAAAAGGTGCCGCGAGACAAATACGCCTGCGCATACCACTGAACCGTCACGGTCGAGGTGAGCGCATAGTTCACCCGGGTGGTGAGGGAGCGGGTCGGTTGGTCGAGACGACCCACGGTGTAGTGCGCGGTATCGGCGAGCGGTTCCCCGAATCGTTGGTAGAAATAGCTGTCCCACCGCGAGTCGAACCAGGTCACCGAGGCCCAGAGGTCGAGGTTGCTGCGGGGACGCCAGGTGACATCCACCTGAGGACCGAATCCACTGGAGCGTCCATAGTCGTCGCGGTCCCATTCGAGGGCCACCACCGGGATGATGGCCCGGCGGGGGTCGCCCTTGAGGGCGAGGATCACCGTGGAGTGCGGTGGATCGACGAGGGCGGGGCCCCCTCGGGTGCATGCGATGGTACAATAGGCGCCGGGCACCTGCTGAATGGCGTCCAGCTGGAGCTGGACCTGGTTGGGCAGCTCCATGCTGGCGGCGAGCGAGAGCCCGCGACCCTGAGGCAGGCCGTTGGTCAGCCAGTCTCCGCCGAAGCCGAGCGTCGCCGAGGCTCGCCGGTAGTGGATGCCGGCCAGCGTGCCTGCCTGAGTGATGTTCAACCCGGCGGACATCGAGGCGCTCTGCACCCCTGCCTTGGAGAGGAACCCCATCTCGTTGATGTCGAAGCCGGGACTGATCCGTCGATAGGATAGTCCGAACCGGGTGACGCCACCGCCGGCCTTCCCGACGAAGAGATACCCCGCCCCTCCACGCAGGACCGTCCGGACCGAATCAAAGGAGACTCCGGCGTCGGGACGCTGGAATGCGTGAACGCTGGAGAGTTGCAGCAGCCCCACCGCACCAGGCGTGCCATGCACGTCGCTCACCGCAGCCCACCCGCTCACCTGGTAGGCGCCATCGGAGGTCTGATGCTGAAAGGTGACCGCGCCCGCCTGCGCCGTCGAAGGCAGGAAGGCTTCGGACAGGGAGTCGCCTCCGGTGCGGTCGACGCGAGTGACCATGAGGCCAATTCCGCTGCGCCCGGCGCGGAAGTCGTGCTGGAGACGGGCCACGCCGTAGTACGATTGCGGCTCGAGAAGGTACGGCCTTCCACCGGGCCGCACTCCACCCTCCTCCCGCTGGGTAACCGCGGAGAGCGCGAAGAGCGCGGTCGTCGGTGCCACGCGCAGCGTCGCCTTGGCAGCGCCCAGGATGGTCGTCTCCGTCGGCGGATCGCTTCCGCCGAATCGGTCGGCGAGCGCCGGCCTCCGGCCGATGCGGCGGGAGTAGAAGAGGAGAGCGCTTCCATCGGCGGCGAGTGGGAACCGGAGCAGTCCCGAACCCTCCAGGAAAAAGGGCCGGCGCTCCGCCTGAAAGACCTCGATACCAGTGAGGTTTAATACCGCCGGATCGGCCTCGATCTGGCCAAAGTCGGGGTTGACGGTCGCCGACAGCCCGACGGTGGGCCGAGGCTGGAATCGGAGATCGCCACCGAACGCCGGCCGGGTCTCCAAGCCGCTGGCTTCGGTGTTGCGGAGGCGCCCAAGCACGTAGGGTGTCATTTCGATGCTCACCGGGCGAGCCAGGTCGCGCAGGCCGGTGAGCGTCCCGAGCTGCGAGGCCAGTCCGGCCCGCGACCGCCGGTATTGAGGCCAGCTCGAGCGCTCGTCGTTCCGGCCCACCCACCGGCCGATAGTGAGGCCGAAGGTAGGTGCCCGGTAGTCGGAGAATCGGAGCTGCTGCAGCGGGATCGCGAATTCCGCAATCCAACCGAGCGAGTCGACCGTGGTGGCGACATCCCAGACGCCATCCCAAGACTGATCCGTATTGGTGTCGTCCGACAACAGATAGTCGGACTTGACGCCCGCCGGATTGACGATGAGCTCGTACCCACTCCTCCGGTCGTGGAACGGGTCGATGAACAGAAGCACCTGGTCGTTTGGCGGGCCGTCGGTATCCCGGCGCGCCAAGCGGCGCACGATGCTGTCCGGGCGGGGGTCGAAGGCGCGGACCAACACGTACAAGGCGCGGTCGTCATAGGCCACGCGCGCCTCGGTGCGGAAGGCGGGCGTGCCACCTTCCCTGGGGGCGAACATCCGAAATTCCCCCACGAATGGCACGACGCGCCACGCCACGTCGTCCTCCCGCCCGTCGATCTTGGGAGGCGCCGGGGTCCGCACCGCCCGTGCGACAGTCGCCGCCTCGCTCTCTGACGTCTTGGAGGGCAGGACCGGATCCCCGGCTTGGGCAAGGCCGAGCGTGGGCAACAAGAGCAGGACGTGAATGATCAAGGCACAAACGCTGCGCATTTTCCTCCGTTAGGCCGGTTCTTGAACGCAGTTACGATAAATCCGAGCGCTGGTCCCGACCACCGATGAATGGACTTGCAATTGTGAGGGTGCTGGCGCGGCCGTTGGGCTGCGCCAAGTGAGTGGCTCCTCAAGTGTCGCGTTGGGCGTCCTGGTCCGCTTGAACGTTCTTGCGGAGGTTGGCGGGGCGGCTTACCTCGGACCGAGAAGGGCCCGAAAGCGCGACGGCGGCATTCCCCACTCGCGCCGGAACGTATTGGTGAAGTGACTGTGGTCGGCGAAGCCGAGGTCGAGCCCCAGCCGGGTCAGGTCGCGCGGGCCTCGGGTCAGGTGGTCGGCCGCAACCCGGGATCGGAGGCGACCGACGTATCGCCGCAACGAGACGCCGACGGTGTCACGAAAGGTGCGGGAGAGGTGAAACGGAGAGCAGTCGCACTCGGTCGCCAATTCGCCGAGCGGTGGCGGTGAGTCAAGGCGCTGGTTGACCGCCAGCTTGACGGTTTCGATCAGGTCGCGCCGGCGCCGCGCGGTGTGTCGCGCGGGCGGTTCGCGATACGCCAGGGACCCATCCGCGCGATAGCCGGCCCCGACCGCTTCATCGGCGAGCTCGAGGAGTGCGTCCTCCATCGCGAGGCGATTCCCGCCGTGCCGCACCAGCCGGAGCATCTCGTAATGCAGCGTAGCGACCCGCGCGTCACTGAGCGCGTGGCCCCACCGGAAGGGAGCCTGGGAATCCTCGGCGTCCCGAGGCGCGTATCGGGCGACCAGCTCCAGCGCCCGGTCGGTCTCGACCGTCAGGATGGTGCAGTCGTCACCGCCCGGAACCGGATGCGAATAGCGATACGGCTCGCCGGCGTTGAAGAAGAGGACGTGGTTGGCGTCGGCCAACACGGTGTTTCCCCGTCGCGACCGGCCAAAGACTCCCCGCCGGACCAGCACGATGCTGTTGGTCGGGTTCGGCTCCTCCGGCCCTTGCCGTTGCACGTGCGCCCGGCACCGGAACGTCACGACGGTGAGCCCGAACGCCCCAAAACACGCCGACCGCGTTTGCCTGGGTTCGGTGGCCGACTCGCTCATGGCCGACCAAGTAAGTGGCGGCGGCAGTTCGGCGCAAGAACTTTCAAGTCTGGAAGTTGTATGGGACTAGGAGGTGATCTCTTCGAAGATGTTGGTGCCGGAGCCCGGGCGGGTGTCCCAGGTGAAATGCTCCTCTAACCGCAGGCCCCCTCCGCGCACGACGTACACGTCACCCACCGAGCGTCCGCCATGGATATGGCCGCCGGCTTCCCGCTGGGCGTAGCGAAAACGCAGGCCGGCCCCGGCAGTTGTGCCGACCAGGTACCCCCTTTCGATGGTTCCGCCCCGGTATCGGCCGAGAACGCGGGTGCCACGCTGCACGAACTCCAGGAGGGTGTCTTCGCTCACCACTCCCTGCTCGGCCGTCGCCGCTACTCGGAAGCGTTTGCCATTGAGATTCATTGTTCGGTCCCCCAAGCCCGGTCCTTCCAATGCCACCACAGCAAGAGCTCCGGCTTGGGCTTCCGCGTTCGGGCAGCGTAGACGGCGCAACGAAACGAGTACAGCACACACGGATCCTGACGCTCCCCGCGGAGCTGGCTCAGCCGAGCATAGAGCCGCTCGGGGTTTCGGCGCTTCAGGGCCGCCTTGCTGCGTACCCCCAGGGCGCGAAGGTCCCGAGCCAGGCTGGGGCCAATACTTGGAAGAGTCTGAAGGTCATCGGTCATGGCCTTATCCCGCGCTAGGGCCAAACACCTCAAGGAGGATCGTCAGGTTGGCCTCAGCCGGCTGATGTGAGTCCGCTCGCGCACGATCAACTCCGCCCCGCTGGCTGCGGCCCGCATAAGCTCCTCCGCCACCGCGGCCAGCGCCTCGGCGTGCGGCACTGCCTCGATTGCCGACTGAGCATCTCTGGCGAACTTATGGATGGATTCCTTTACCGATGTGCCCAGCTCGGCCGCAGAGTCATAATGGGTTAAAGAATCAAACACTCCCTCCTGCTCTACGGCGAACAGGCCGCGCTGGGCTATTGCGGTTAGTGCGTTATCCGCCTCCTGGAAGTCGATACACCACTGTCGCACCGACAAATAGCCTACCAGTGCGATTCTTCCGCCCTGGCGTATCTCAATGGGCGAAGACTCGGCAACAGGGTGGATGTCGATGAGCGTGCCAGCAGGTTTCAACAAGCGGTGGATTTCCTCAAGGGCATGAACCATGCCCCCATATTCCATTCAGCACAATGCCCAGGACAGAATCACGATGTCGAAGGCCGATGGTGCACTGGCGGAGGCGAAGTCTTCGAATGCGATGTGGTGAAACTCGATGCGGTCCTGTAACTGGCTCGGCAGGTGTTCCCTCGCCAGTGCAATCTGCTTGGCGGCGGGCTCGATGGCAGTGACACGCTCGGCCTGGTCCGCATAGCGCCAGGTAAACCGGCCATCACCGCACCCGATCTCCAGCACCTGCTGTCCGCCAAAATCCGCCATACCGAACAGGGCGCGGGTTTCGTTGTTTTCAGGGTCTATTCTAGGTGCCACAGAATCCCTTTCCGCGAGGACATCCGAACATACTGCTCTGGGATTACCCGTCAATCGAGTGCGGCCTTGGCCAGCGACGGGGCACTCTGCTGCCTACGGCTTGGTCGCGATCTGGATCAGATTTCCACAGGTATCGTCCAGGACCGCGGTCGTGACGGGTCCCATCTGGGTCGGCTCTTGAGTGAACTGAACGCCCGCCGCGCGCAGGCGCCGGTACTCGGCCTTCACGTCCGGGACGGCAAACGAGGTGCACGGGATGCCGTCCTCGACCAGCGCCCGTTTGAACGGTCCCACGGCGGGATGACCGTCGGGCTCGAGCAGGAGCTCGGTGCCGTCCGGGTCCTCGGGTGACACGACGGTGAGCCAGCGGGCCTCGCCAAGCGGGATCTCCGTCTTCTTGACGAACCCCAGCACCTTGGTATAGAACTGAAGCGCCTTGTCCTGGTCGTCAACGTACACGCTGCTCAACGCGATTCTCATCGTTTCGGTCCTCTCGATGTTGGCCGCGACCAGCGCCTGAGGGCCGCCTCGAGCGGCTTGGTTGCGAGGTAGTGGAACTTGTATCGCCCCTGTCGTTCGGTCGTCACGAGGCCCGCGGATTCCAGCACGTCGAGGTGCTGCGAGAAGGCCTGCCGGCTCAGACCGAGCCCGTGCTTCATCGTCAGTCGGGTGCACAGCTCGAAGAGGGTCTGGCCATCCCGCTGGTGCAGCTCGTCGAGTATCGCCCGCCGTGCCGGTGCGCTGAGGGCCTCGAAGATGTCCGTCACGTACCCAATGATAGGCAAGCAATGACTTGCCTGTCAAGAGGCACCACACCCTGAGCAGGTTCGCCGATCAGCGTCCCCGTCGAGTCCACAGCGCCACGGTGCCGCAAGATCCGTTGCCCATCCCGAACAGCTCCGCGGGTGTCTCCCCCGCACCGGCATACACCTCGATTCCCTCGAGCTGAGAGATGGGGAACTCGTTGATGTCCTGGGTGACCCGGCGGGCTCCGCCGGAGAGCTGGATCCCGTCCAGCCAGATGGCCATGGGACAGGCGCTCCGGCTGCTCACCAGCACGGCGCGGAGTCCCCGGTTCAAGACCCGCACGCCGGCGACGGCGGTGAAGAAGTCGCTCAAGCGGCGGCCTTCCGCCCGGCGCAGCTCCTTCGAGTCGTAGAATCGCCCGAACCCGGCGAGCCGCCGGCGCACGAAATCTTCCATCCCCGGCCGCGCCGTGCTCGCGGTGACCTCGATCGGCTCGAGCTCGACCGCCGACGCTTCCAGGAGAATGTCGACCTCCACGGTGTCGTCGCCCGCCACCATGAGACGGAGGCGTACCGGCCGGTAGCCGATCTTCCGGAAGACCGCCGTCTGAATGCCCCAGGGGATGCTGCCAATGCTGAACTTGCCCTGAGCATCCGACTCGACCCGCGTGGCGGGCTTCTCGAGCACCACCTCGACACCGGAGATGGGTTGTTTGGTCGAATCGCTGATGGTGCGGCCCATGAGGACCGCCTGGGCGGTCAACGGAGCGGGCAACCCCGCCATGAGAATGAGGGATGCCCGGATACCGGGCGATTTCCCGAGTCGGGTGCGTGACATACCAAACACTCCAGAGTAGTGGTTCAACGATGGAGTGAAAGATCGGTAGAACCCGGCCGAATCGGTATCGGACGATTTTCAGTTACCGGTCCGTGACCCATCCTGGGGCAGCCCGAAGGCTGCAATGGCGCGCTCTGCGACGACCTCAGGGGTCAGGGTCGTGTTGTCGACAAGTGTTGAGGGAATAATCGGACCGCTGCTCGCGGCCGCCGGACACCCGTACTGGCACATCCGGCGACCGCGACCCTCCCCGCGGACTCACGCGGCCGGTGCGATGCCGCCGGACGGCGGCGTCGCTCCACCATCGACCGGCGGCGTACCGCCCTTCACGTGGGGCCGCGCCACGACGTTCCGCGCGCTGTCCCACGCCGCTTGCAGCTCCGGATTTTCCCGGAACCGGTAGCGGTTGAGTCCGTCCAGCCACTCGACCAGCTCCATGATTTCCGAGGCCACCACCAGGAGATCCGCCCGTGCACCCACGTGGCCGCGTCGGCCGATGAAGCCCGTTTCGGTGGCTTCCTCAAATTGGGTGATCATGCGGGCGAGGTCCTCCAGCAGCGACTCCGTCAGCCCATGGCTCACCATCAGATCCTTCGCCGCCACGGCCTCAGCCAGCATCGCCTTGGTCGCGATCAGGAAGGACTTGTGGGTGGACCGGAGGCCGGGGAGACGGAACCGGTCGAGCAGCTCGGGCCGTTCGACGGCCGCCATCTCGCCGACCCGGACGAGGTGACGGAGGAGCTTGAACTGCAGCGCGCGCCGGAGCTCCCGCCGGCGCGTGGTGGCCGCGTGGACCGCGATGAACCCGGCGCGCTGCTGAGTGATCAGCGCGTCGGCGCGGCCGAGCCGTTCCTCGAGGCGGCCAAGTACGGCTGTGTACTTGGGGCTCTCGGACCGGTGTGTCCGGGAGAAGTCCCGGACCCGGGCGGCCATCTCGAGTTTCCTGCGTACTGCGGACAACATGTGAGCCTCCTGGCTCTGCCGGCACGGTGGCTGGGGCGCCGGGCCGTTTCCATCGAAGGAACCGCTCGGCCGGCACCCCAGCTGTCGGCCGACGCAGGGGGAAAAGCGAGGATCGGGCCAGAGAGCAGGCAGGCGGACTCGCGCGTTAGGGTGACGTGGTGCGGGCGTGGTGTGCGGTGGTCGAAGTGCTTGATTTGCAATGCACCGGGCGCTGTTTGCAGTTCATCGCACCAAGGGTCCGGGATGGTCGATCGCGCATCGTAGTCGTTGCATGCGATGTGCCGATCACGTGGAGCAGTGATCTGAAAGATGGAGCGAGTGTCCTAGGCGGTGGACGCAGATGGGTGACATCGGATGCGGTGTGCGAGAGCAACGAGGGCGGTAAGCGATACTTCGGGGCGGTGTGCTACGCACGGGAGGCGGAGCGCGTTGCAGCGGGGGTGAAGGGAGGATGGCGGTCAGCGAGGCGATGGGGGAAGTAGGCGGGTTCGCTGGCACAAAACACGTACTGTGGAAAGGACGCTCTAGTCGAGCGAACGGCGCGGACTCTGGAGGGCCTCGAGCTGACGTCGGACCACCGCGAACAGGCTCGCGGCGTCGGCTTTGCTGCATCGAAGCGTGGGATGAACGCGGGGGTCCGCCACGGGGAGTTCCTCCGCGCCGACCGCCGGGCCACCTCGATCAGCAAGTCCTTCCCAAAGGCGATAGACGTGGAAGACGGCTGCCGTGTACAGCTGCGCATCGAGCGCACGGCATGCTTCGGTGACCTCCCAGCGAAGGTGTTCGGGGCACTGTCCCAGCGCGGCCTCGCCAAGGAGGACTCGTACGGTATTCGGTGGGACTAATGCGGCGGAGTACCGAACTTCACCTGGCGCTGGTACTCTGCTTCGTCATAGTGCCCCTTCGAATCCGAGATCAGCCCATCGGCACCAATCGTCCATTCCTCGTACCCGGTAATACGAACGAACTTACCGGTCCCGCCAGGGCCGGTGTTCGTCCCGGTCCACCTCCAACGAAAGATTGCATGGCCG
>JAXIPC010000258.1:0-6464 GCA_045403135.1 Gemmatimonadales bacterium
GTCGGCGCTGGCCGAGTTGCGCAACCGCACCGTGATGGTGAAGGGCACCGCGTGGGTTCCCGATGCCGGCGCGTTCGTGATCGCGATCTGGGTGGCCGACTGCGCGGTAAACGTGACCGGGTTGCCGGTGATGCCGGACCCTGTGACTGTCGCCACGAGGGTGTTGGGGGGGGTTCCGCTGCCGAGGGTCCAGCTGGCAACCGACGCCAGTCCCAGCGCGTCGGTGATCTGGTTCAACCCATTGGCCGACCCGCCGCCGAGTGTCACGGCAAACGTCACAATCGCCCCGACCACCGGGTTGCCGTTGACATCCGTGACCTTGACGGTCGGCGGCTGGGCCACGGCTGTACCTTGCAGCGCCACCTGATTGAGGCCGGCGGTCGCGACGACGGTGGCCGGCGAGCCCGAGGTGCCCGTGGCGTTGAAGGTCACGCTCGGAAGCCCGGGCGAGGTGGCGATCACGGTGTTGAGCCCGGCGACCACCCCGAGCTTCCACGACGTAATCGTCGCAACGCCGCTGGCGTTGGTGGTCACCGGCGAGCCGACCACACTTCCACCACCGACCGTCACGGTGAACGTAACGGCGAGCCCCGATACCGGAATGCCTGACGCGTCACGCACGATCACGCTCGGGGGATCGTTGACGTTGGCGCCGGTCAGGGCCGTCTGCGTGGTCTGGGAGACGGCGACCATCGAGGTGGGCGGACCAGCGACCCCGGTAGCGGTGAAGAGGATCGGATTGTTGGTCACCCCGTTCACCTCGACCCGGGCGGTCAACGTCTGCACCCCCGCAGCCGGGCCGAGGATCCAGCTCCCCACAGTGGCGACGCCCTGGGAGTTGGTGAGGATCAGGGCGTTGGTCACCCGGCCGCCGCCCGAGAGGACGGAGAAGGTCACCGGAGCGCCGGCCACCAGATTGCCGAAAGCATCGGCGACGCGGACGCTGGGCGGGATCGGGACGGCGGTGCCGGCGCCCGCGGTCTGATTGTTCCCGGCTACCACGGTGACGGTCGCCGCGGCGCCCGCGCTCCCGGTGGCGGTGATCGTGATCGATACGCCGCTCGTAGTGGTGGCCGTGAGGACGTTCGCCCCAGCCGTCTGGCCGAGTGTCCAGCGGGTGCTGGCGATGCCGTTCCCATCGGTCGTCGCGGTCGCGGGATTCACGGAGCCGCCGTTCGCCGCGCTGAAGGTCACGGTCGCTCCTGGCAACGCCTGATCGTCGCTGCCGAAGACGCGGACCTCGATCGGATCAGGAAGGACCAGTCCCGCAGGACCGCTCAGCGCTGGGCCACCGACGACCTCCATCCGCGCTGCCGGGAGCGGCGCACTCACGGTGGTTTCGCCGCATCCGGCGAAACTCGTGAGTCCAATTACAGCTCCGAGGAGCGCCACGCGTCCTCGACCGAAACTCTGGATGAATGTGGTAGCCACTGTGAATGCCCGTCGTGAAAGCGGACCTACCGAACGCTCTGAAGTCTGCGCCCCGAAGGATGGCCTCTGATCCCGCAGCATAAGTGGCATGTGCAGCATTCCTTGCAGTCCAAAAAACGAAGGTACGCCAGTTGTGAGAATCCTGCCAACTTCAGGCCCCGCTTGTCAACTGGGCCCGGCCTCCGGCCTAGTTCCCCTTATGCTCGATTTCATCCACTTGCTTCAGGTTATTGGGCGAGTTCTTGAGCGGCCCGTACCCTGAGCGTCCGGGATGATCGGTAATGATCACGGTCGCTTCGCCGAAGTTGTTGGCGTAATTGCTCTCGGCAAACTGGTGGCACATCCCGGTGATCAGATCCTTGACCAGGAGACAATTACCCTGCCCGTCGGGAGCGTACGCTGGATTCACCTGGACCTGAAGGATGTAGACCCCTGGCGGCACGACCGGTTGGCCATCACCTCCATCGAGCACGAAGTACTGCCCGCCCAGCGTGAAGACGTAGGTGTCGGCCCAGCCGTCGGAGATCCCCTGGTGTCCGTCAACATTGGTCGAGCCGCAGCTGCGGTAATTCCAAGTGCCGTCTCCCGTTCCGACATTGTAGGGATCGGTATCCAGCATGCAGAAACCGCGTTTGGCCGCCTTCCAGACCGTGCCTGTCGCCGGATCGATCAGCTTGTACTCGGCATAGTGCTGAAAATGGTAATGCGCATGACAGGTGGCGAACTCGAAGAGGCCGTCGTTGAGGGCGATATGATCGCGCGGATTTCCGACAAAGACATCCGCATTTCCCACGTTGGGAGTGGTGACCGTAAAGCGAATGACCTTGTGGGTTCCCGGATTCACTCCGCCCTCGATCACGCTGCAGAAGTCGGCGGGGAAATCCTCGACCCGGGTGACCCAGTTGTTCTGCGTCGCCTTGCTGTCCACGATGAGATCGGGAAGCCCGGTGAGATCCTGGCCGTTCTTCACCAGGGAGGGACCATCGGGGATACCGGCCGATTCCGTGATGGTCTCGCCGCGACAGGCGAGGAGCAAGGCCAGGGACAGAAAAGCAAGGGCAGGCTTGCGCACGATATGACCTCCAATCGATCACCAGAGTTGTCACAGCGGAGTATGGGCCCTGATGGATTTGAACCATCGACCGACGGATTATGAGTCCGCTGCTCTAACCAGGCTGAGCTAAGGGCCCGACGAGTTCGTAACCTATCACCGTACCAGCGCATGCGCATGCCACCGCCATTAACTTTCCCGCCGTGCGGGCCCTCCTCGTCTCTCATTTCTATAGCGATCCCGAGCACCGCGGAAAGCTCCGCGCGCTCGCCGGCCAGGGCGTCGATGTGCTGGTGGCCATTCCCGGCGGCGCGGCCGGGCTCGACAACGGCGTCCGCTTGACGCCAATCCCCGCCTCCGGGGATCCCGAGACCCCGGAGCTGCTGAGCTGGAACTCCCCGGCCATCCGCCGGGTGATCTCCGACTTCCATCCCGATCTGATCCAGGTGGAGGAATCTCCCGCCTCTGCCGTTGCCGCCGCGGTGGCCTCGACCGCCCGCAAAATGAGCATCCCTTACGTCTTGTTCAGCTGGGAGAGCCTCCCCGGACGCCGTGGGCTCCTGGAGCAGCGCCGCTATCGGAGCGCACTCCGCCACGCTGCCGGAGTGGTGGGAGGGAACCGGATCGCCCTGGCACTCCTCAAGGAGCAGGCGCCATCCGCCTTGTCCGCCGTGCTCCCCCAGACCGGCATATCCCCCGCGGCCCCGGCACTCCGCGACGCGGGCCACCGCGGGCTCGGGCTTGGCTTCATCGGCCGGCTGGTGCCCGAGCGGGGCGCCGAGACGCTGCTCCTCGCCTGCGGCCAACTGCTCGGCCCCTGGATGCTCACCGTCGCGGGGACCGGACCGGAACAGGAGCCGCTTGAAGCCCTCGCCCAGCGCCTGGGACTCGCCTCGCGAATTCGCTGGCTCGGCGGTATCCCCCGCACCGAGCTCGGAGCGGTGTGGAACGATCTCGATTGCCTGGTGGTTCCCTCGCGCGAGACGTCGACCTGGGTCGAACGCACCTCGCCGGCGCTGCTGGACGCCATGGCCCGCGGGGTGGTACCGGTCGTCACTCGGGCCGGCGCGCTGCCCGAGATCGTCGGCGACGCCGGCATCGTGGTCGACGACGCCGAGACGCTGGCGATGGCGCTGCAGGAGCTGGTGGCCGAGCCGGAGCGGCTGGTGCCGCTGAGTCAGCGGGCCCGCCAGCGTATTCTCGAGGAGTACGTGGATTCCGCCGTGGCCCAGCGAACCCTGGCCTATTGGGGCCAGGTCGTGGCCCGCCACAAGAGTCACGAAGGCCAGGTCACCGAGCGACAATGAGGCGGCGGTTCCTCGTCCTAGGCCTCCGGAGCGAGCGACGACTCTCCCTCGACCCGGGATGAAACGAGCTGCAGTCCCGCCGCCGGCTTGGCCACGTACACCAGCCAGGGCAGGGTCGCCAGCGGAGCGCCGGGCACCAGGCTCAGGACTCCGATTCCCGCCGCGGCGAGGAGCTCCAGCGCCGCGATGCGCTTCACCAGCCCCATCGGCTGGGCCGAGGTGTTGAGCGACTGGTATCGCACCCGCAACGCGAGCACCAGATACGCCCCGATCACCAGCATCGCCGAAGTCGGCGAGATCCACCGCCCCGAACGGGTCCAGAAGACCGCGATGAGCAGACCGACACCCGCCGCGGCACCCAGGGCGCCTGCCGTGAGCCGACGGCCATCGACCAGCGGACTGGTGGCCCGCTCCCCGGCCGCCCAGCCGCGCACCCTCGACGCGATATAACTGTCGACGAACATTGCACGCAGCGACTCGGTGACCCGGAGCGTCATCGAGAACGCGGTGAGTGTGCCCACCGGCGCTGCGAGCAAAGCCGTCCGCATGAGGAGCTGAGCCGCCTGTCCCCCGGCGGCGCCCACCGTGTGCCACGCGATCGGCCGGAGCCCGTCCGCTGCCGTCGGCGCCGAAGTCAGGGGCGGGTGGTCGCCGAAGCGACGCAGGAGCGCGAGCGCAGCGAGCTGGAGCAACGGGGCCAGGAGAAAGAGGCCGACGACGCGACCCGCAAAGGCCTCGTCTGATCGTGCCGGGAGGAGCAGGGCCGCCACCATGAAAATATTGGGCATCACGGTCACGAAGTGGACCGGCAGAAATGGCCCCGAGCGCTGCGCCCTCGGCAACACCCATGCGAAAACGAGATTCGCCGCACCGCCGGCTCCCGCCGCGACGAGCCAGCTTCTGGGCATGCCCGCGCCGCCCGCGCCGTATAGCAGCGTCATCAGCACCGCAGCCAGCACGATGCCCGTCGCGATGACCGTCCACAGACTCGAGCCCAGCCGCCGCGGCAGCAGGTTGAGCGCGCCAAGCCGAAGCGGCTCGCCGAGCAGCGCGATGGTATAGGTGACCGACAGCGCGAACTGGAGGGTGTCGTTGGCGGTGCTGACTCCCAACCGGTGGAGGATCAGCCCTTCACGCCCGAGACCGAGCGCGGCGCTCATCCCCGACAGCGCCACGGCGGCCTGGTAGGCGCTCGGCTTCCAGCCGCGCGGCAGCGGTGGTCCGGGAGGCGCGGTCATCGCGCCCTGGCTCAATACTCCAGCGGCAGGGCGACCCGCCGGCCGTCGCGCGCGGAGAGGTAGGTGGCGATCAGGATTTCCAGCGAATGGAGCCCCTCGCGCCCGTCGGTGTCCGCTGCCGCCGCGCCCCGCAGGGTCTGGATCACGTTCTCATAGTACCGCGGGTGCCCGTGGCCGTACACCGAGCTGGTCTGGTAGCTCGCGAGCTCCACCTCGCCGTCCATCGGATCACCGGTCTCGAACTGCCAGTGCTCGATCGTGTTGACCGCCATCCCGCCGACCCGGACGGTGCCCTTCTCGCCCAGTACCGTGATCGAGCCCTCGAGGTTTTTCGGAAAGGTCGCCATCGTCACGTTGAGCGATCCCAGCGTACCGGCCCGCCAGCGGACCGCGAGAACGCCGGTGTCCTCCACCTCGATGTCCCGCACCAGCGTCGCGGTGTAGGCCTGCACGCTTTCTACCGGGCCGATGAGCCAATCCAGCATGTCGACGTAATGGCTGGCCTGGTTCATGAACGCGCCGCCGTCGAATTCCCAGGTGCCCCGCCACGCCGCGCTGTCGTAGTAGGACTGGGGCCGGCTCCAGAACACATTGACGTTCACCAGGCAGATCTTGCCGAACCGCCTGGCCTCGACGGCGCGTTTGAGGAGCTGCAGCGTGGGATTGCGGCGGTTCTGCTTGACGACAAACAGGTGGACCCCTGCCTCGTCGCAGGCCTGTACCATGGCCTTGCCGTCCTGCCAGCGCGTGGCCATGGGCTTTTCAGTCATCACGTGGCTGCCCGCTTGGGCCACCCGCATCGCTTGCGTGGCGTGCAGGCCGCTCGGCGTGGCCAGAATCACCAGGTCCGTATCAGTGCCTGCCAGCAGCGCGTCGAGCGAGGGAAACCCCGGCGTGCCGGTCCGGGCCACGGCGCGCTCCAAAGCGGAGGGGTCGATGTCGGCCACCCCCACCAGCTCGGCGTCGGCGGCATGCGCCGAGATTGCATCGAAGTGATTGGCGGAGATCCGGCCGCACCCGACCAGAGCCATGCGAATCTTCCGGCCCGTGATCCCCGGTTTCCGCGCGAAGACGTCGGGTGCCTCCCTCACGCCGCGCCGTCGGTGATGCTGAGCTGGCGGGCCCGCCAACCCTCCATCCGCACGGTCAGGACCACGCCTTCGGGCGTGTGTTCCCGCCCGAGCACCTCACCGGCCCGGTAGACCGCGGCCAGCCTGGCGCCGTCGCCCTCGGGAATGACTACCCGGATCGTGGGACGGCCGGCGCGCGCCCGGTCCCGCAGCGCGGTCTTGACCGAGTCAACCCCGTCGGTCCCCGTGGTGGTGGTGAACACCGCCTCGGGGTAGAGCTGGCGGATTCTTCCCGCGAAGCTGGTCGGGTCCGGGAGCAGATCGATCTTGTTGAACACCAGGACGACCGGCCGGTCGGTCAGATCCA
>JAXIPC010000146.1:0-11415 GCA_045403135.1 Gemmatimonadales bacterium
TGACGAGAAGCTGGGAATGTGGGTCTTCCTGCTCTCCGAGATCATGTTTTTCACCGCGCTGATCGGCTCCTACATCATCCTGCGGTTCTCTCACCCGGATGCCTGGGCCGCCCCCGGGAAGGTGCTCAACATCCCGGTGACCGCGGTGAACACGTTCCTGCTGATCTGCAGCAGCGTGTCGATGGTGAAGGCCTATGCCAGCATTGCAGATGGGAACCAGAAGATGCTGCGGCTCTGGCTGGTCCTGACGGTGCTCATGGGCGCCACCTTCGTCGGGATCCAGGCCTACGAGTACTATCACCTGATCGAGAAGGCCTTCGTGCCGAGCGCCGGGCTCTACGGCTCGACCTTTTACACCATGACCGGCTTCCATGGCTTCCACGTCACGATGGGCGTGATTTGCATGAGCTTCGTGACCTGGAAGGCATTCAGGGGGCGGTACACCGCTGCCGACCACCGTGGGGTCGAAGTGATCGGGTTGTACTGGCACTTCGTAGATCTGGTCTGGATCATTCTCTTTACCATCGTCTACCTGATCTGAGGCGAGAACCCACCCATGGAACAGGTCGCGCATCGAAAGCATCCCAACTACATCGGCGTCTTCATCGGCCTCGCGGTGTTGACGGGGGTCGAGCTCACGGTGGCCTTCCTCCCCTGGTCGAAACGGACGATCATTGTCCTGCTGATCTTTCTCGCGGTCTGGAAGGCGCTGATGGTGGCGCTCTACTTCATGCACCTGAAGTTCGAGTCCAACCGCCTGCGCATCCTCGCCATTGCCCCGCTGCCGCTGGCGGTGATCATGGTGATGGCGGTGATCACGGAGTACGTGTGGTAACAGGCGCTCCCGGCCGCGCCCGGCCGGCTGACTTCATAGCGTTGACCAAGCCACGCATCGTCGCCCTGGTTCAGGTCACCGTGGCGGCGGGGTACTACCTCGGCATGGTCGGTGGGGGCTCCGGCCAGCTCCTTTGGCACACGCTCCTGGGAAGCACCCTGGTCGCCGCCGGGACCAACGCGCTCAACCAGGTCCACGAGGCGGACGTGGATGCGCTCATGCAGCGGACCCGACACCGCCCGATTCCCGCCGGCCGCCTCTCCCGCCGGGCCGCCAGCGCGTTCGCTTGGGCGGTCGGACTGGCCGGCGTCCTCTACCTGCTGCTGGTCGTCAGTGCGACCGTGGCCGCGCTGGCCGCCGGGACGCTGGTTTCGTACGTCTTTCTGTACACCCCGCTCAAGCGGCGGACTTCTCTGGCCACCCTGGTGGGCGCCGTGCCCGGGGCTCTGCCGGTGGTCGGTGGCTGGGCCGCCGCCCGCGGGAGCCTCGGCACCGGCGCGTGGATTCTCTTTGCGCTGCTCTTTCTCTGGCAGCTTCCCCACTTCTTCGCGCTGGCCTGGATCTATCGGGAGGACTACGCGTCCGCCGGGCTGAAGATGGTGGGCAGGGGCGACGCGGTAGGGCACCGCACCTTCCGGCAGGCGACCGGGTACGCGGCGGCGCTGTTCTCGGTGGCGTTGCTGCCCGCGGTGGCCGGGATGGCGGGGAATCTCTACGGCTTGGGCGCGCTCGCACTGTCAAGCTGGATGTTCTGGGCGGCCGCCTCTGCCGCGCAGCATCCGTCCATCCCGAGCGCGCGCCGGCTGTTTCGGGTCTCGGTCGCCTACTTGCCAGGGATTCTCCTTCTGATGATGGCGGACAAGCTCCCATGATCCCGTTCCATCGTTTCCTGATCGGTACCGCGATCGTCTTTTGTGCGGGATTCGCGCTGTGGACCTATGGGGCGTACCAGACGTCCGGCGGAACCATCTTTCGAGTGCTGTCCAGCGGTTTCGGCGTGGCAGCCGGCGCCCTGTGCTACTACCTGATCAACCTCAAGCGGTTTCTGGGCCGATGAACGAAGACACGCTGTCGTTGACGATGTTCTGGACCGGGGTCCTGTTCGTCTTCACCCCGATCCTCGTGGTAGCCGTCGTGATCGGCGGCACCTGGTACCTCCGGAAGAAACGCAAGACCAGCGCAGCACCGTCCCAGCACTGAGCGAGGCCGCAGCCACCTGGTCCACCGGCCGCAACGCTGACCCCGCGAAGGGGGGGGAGGGCGAATGGTTCGCCATCATCACAGTCTGGGCAAGGAGGGGGCGGTTACCGGCCTTCTGGGCGGGGTGACGGTAGCGGTCTGGTTCCTGATCTTGGACCTCCTCACCGGGAGGCCGCTCCACACGCCGAGCGTGCTGGGCCAGGTCATTCTCTTCGGAAATACCTCGCCGGTGACCGACCGGATCGTGATCGGAGGCGTGATCGGCTACACCCTCATCCACCTCGCCGTCTTCATCGCCATGGGCCTCTTCATCACGGAGCTGGTCCACCTGGCGGTGAAGTCGCCGCTCTTCCGGTTCGGCCTCCTGATGCTGTTCGTGGTCTTCCAGCTCTTCTTCTACGGTTTCACATACGTGTTCTTCGTCGCGACCCGGGAGCTCTTCCCCTGGTGGGAGGTCCTGGTCGCGGACACGTTGGCGGTCGTTGTGATGGTGACGTACCTCTGGCGGAAGCATCCCAGCCTCAAACGCGCCTTGGCGCACGAGGCGTTGGGCGCCTAGCTATCCCCGGCCTTGCGGGAAAGCGTCGCGCGTTCTATCTCTCTGCCGGATGCCCGGCAAGTGGAGCCCATCCGTTTCGAATCTTCCCAACCTCTTCTGCCTCGTTCCGTGAGCGATTTCGCTGTCCGCCGTCCCCGCCGGCTCCGGCGGACCCCCGCGCTCCGAGGACTGGTGCGCGAGCACGAGGTGTCGCCCGGAGACCTCATCCAACCGGTGTTCGTAGTCCACGGTACCGGGCTCGAGCGCGAGATCCCGTCCATGCCGGGCGTGTTTCATCTCTCGGTCGACGACGCGCTGGACCGCGAGGCGGACCGGCTGGTGGCACTCGGCATCCCCGCGGCGATTCTCTTCGGCCTGCCCGCGACCAAAGACGAGATCGGCTCGGAGAACTTCGCGCCCGACGGCATCGTCCAACGGGCGTTGCGCCGGCTCCGGGACCGCGCCCCCGCTCTCCTCCTCATCACCGATGTGTGCTGTTGCGAGTACACCAGCCACGGCCACTGCGGCATCCTCCGGGGGGAGGTAGTGGACAACGACCGCACCCTCGAGGTGCTCGGGCGGGTCGCGGTAAGCCACGCCGCCGCCGGCGCCGACATCGTGGCGCCGAGCGGCATGATGGATGGGATGGTGGGGGCGATTCGCGCCGCGCTCGACGCCGCCAGCCACTCGGACGTCGCCATCCTGAGCTACGCGGTGAAATATGCCAGCGCGTTCTATGGGCCGTTCCGCGAGGCGGCCGACAGCGCGCCGGCTTTCGGTGACCGCCGGGGCTATCAGATGGACCCTCCCAACGTGCGGGAGGCGCTGCGGGAGGCCGCGCTGGACGAGGCTGAGGGCGCCGACATCCTCATGGTGAAACCGGCGCTCGCCTATCTCGACGTGATCCGCGCGGTCCGGGAGCAGTCCCTGCTGCCGCTCTTCACTTACAATGTCAGCGGCGAATACGCCATGGTGAAAGCGGCGGCCGCCCGCGGCTGGCTCGATGAGCGTCGGATCGTCCTGGAGGCCCTCGTCGCGATGCGCCGCGCGGGAGCGGACGGGATTATCACCTACCACGCGAAGGATGCCGCCCGCTGGCTCCGGGATGCCCACCCCACAATCTGACGCCCTGTTCGCCGCGGCCCAGCGGGTGCTGCCCGGCGGTGTGAACAGCCCGGTGCGGGCCTTCCGGGGCGTCGGCGGGACCCCCCGGTTCATCGCGCGGGGGTTCGGGCCCTATCTCGAGGATGTCGACGGCAACCGGTATGTCGACCTGGTGCTCTCCTGGGGCCCTCTCATCCTGGGACACGCGCATCCCGCCGTCGTCCGGGCGATCACCGAGGCCGCCGCCCGCGGCACCAGCTACGGCGCGCCGACGGAAGCGGAGACCCGGCTGGCCGAGCGGATCGTCGCCAGCTTCCCCTCGATCGAGATGGTCCGGTTCGTGAGCTCCGGAACCGAAGCCACGATGAGCGTGATCCGGCTGGCGCGCGCAGCCACCGGCCGGCAGGCCATCGTGAAGTTCGACGGCTGCTATCATGGTCACGCCGATCACCTGCTCGCGGCGGCGGGCTCAGGGGTAGCGACCCTGGGGCTCCCCGATTCTCCCGGGGTGCCACCGGCTGCCGTTGCCAACACCCTGGTTCTCCCGTACAACGGTCTCGAAGCCGCCGAGGAATTGTTTCGGCGCCGAGGTGAAGAGATCGCGGCGGTGATCATCGAGCCAGTGGCGGCGAACATGGGCGTGGTTCCCCCGCTGACCGGTTTCCTGGAGGCACTCCGAGCGCTCACCACCCGGTACGGTGCACTGCTCATCTTCGACGAGGTACTGACCGGCTGGCGAGTTCATCCCCAGGGCGCACAGGTGCTCTATGGAATCCGGCCCGATCTCACCTGTCTCGGCAAGGTGGTCGGGGGCGGACTGCCGGCCGCGGCGTACGGTGGGCGTCGCGATCTCATGGAGCGGATCGCCCCCGCCGGACCGGTCTATCAGGCCGGCACGCTCTCCGGGAATCCCTTGGCCATGGCGGCCGGACTCGCGACGCTGGACCTGCTCGCCGACGGGACGCGGTGGAACGCCGCCGAGCGGTGGGCCGCCCGCGCCGCGGAGATTCTCGAGCGAGCGGTTCAGCGCAGCGACATCCCGCTGGTGGTGCAGCGCGTGGGCACCATCTTCACAGCGTTCTTCACCGAAGCGCAGGTTTGCGACTACGCCCAGGCCAAGCGGACCGACCGGGAGGCCTACGCCCGGTTCTTCCACGCGATGCTCGACGCGGGGGTCTATCTCCCGCCTTCCCCCTTCGAGGCCGCCTTCACTTCCGCAGTCCACGCGACCGCCGAGGTCGGCATTTTCGAGGCGGCCGTCTCGGCCGCTCTCGCGCGGATCGCGGTGTAGGGCTCGGCGGCGGCTGAATGCCCCAGCTACTTCGTCTCGGAACTCGGGGGAGCCCCCTGGCTCTCCGGCAAGCGCACCGAGTCCAGGAACTGCTCCAGCGCGCCGGGACGAGGACGGAGCTGGTACCGATCCGCACCACCGGTGACGTGATCGCCGACGTTCCCCTGTCCCGGATTGGGACCGTCGCGATCTTCACCGCCCAGTTGGACGAGGCGCTTCTCGCGGGCCGGATCGACCTCGCGGTCCATTCTCTCAAGGACTTGCCGACTATTTCCCCCTCCGGGATCGAGATCGCCGCCGTGAGCGAGCGAGAGGATGCACGGGATGCACTTATAGGACGAGGGTCACTGCGCTGGCAGGAGCTGCCCCGAGGCGCCGTGATCGCCACCAGCAGCCTGCGGCGCCGGGCCCAGCTGCTGCGGGCCCGCCCCGATCTGGCGGTGGTCGAGGTCCGCGGCAATGTGGAGACCCGCCTGGCCCGGCTCGACGCGACGCCGGAGTGGACCGCGACAATCCTCGCCGTCGCGGGGCTGGTCCGGCTGGGCCTCGCAGCGCGCATCGGGGAGCGACTCTCCGGCGAACTCATGCTGCCGGCACCGGGGCAGGGCGCGCTCGCGATCACCGTGCGGGTCGGCGATCGGAGCACGGCCGCGGCGGCTCGCGCGGCGGTTCACCACGAGGCCACCGCCCTCTGTGTAGCCGCCGAGCGGGCCCTGCTGCGACGCCTCGAAGGTGGCTGTCAAGTGCCGGTCGGGGCCTACGCTGATTTCATCCGGGAATCGGTGCAACCGGCGCTTCAGCTCACCGCCCGCGTGGTTTCCCTCGACGGGCGGGAGTCGGTGGAGCACTCCGTCACGGCTCCGGTCGCGGATTGGGCCAGTGCGGTGGCGCTGGGGGTGGCGCTGGCGGAGCAACTCCTGGCAGACGGCGCCGACCGGATTCTGCTGCAGGTGCGCCGCGCGGCGCCTCCGCTCGGAGCGGGCGACCCATGACTCGAGTGGTCTCGACCCTGTCCGGTGGAGCGCTGGCGGGGCTTGCTGCGGCGTTGGCAAATGACGGGATGAGGATGGAGGAATGTCCGCTGCTCCAGTTCGCCCCGCCAACCGACTGGGGGCCGGTGGATCACGCGCTGGCCGAGCTGGATCAGTACCAGGCCGTCGCGTTCACGTCGCCCCGCGCGGCCGCAGCGGTGGCTTCACGTTTGCCGTCCCGGCAGCTGCGCCCCAGGATGCAAATGCCCGCCACTTGGGCGACCGGTCCCGCGACTGCCGCGCCGCTCGGATCTCTCTTCGGCGCGATCCGGATTCTCTCGGAAGCTGAGACGCGGGGCCGGGGGCGGGGCGCCGGCGATGCCCTCGCCGGGGCGATGCTCGCCGCGGGCACCCGATCGCCGGTACTCTATCCTTGCGGGGAAATCCACCGGATCGAATTGACCAGCCGACTCACGGAAGCGGGATTCGTTGTCCGAGAGGTGATCTGTTACCGCTCGGTGCCGGTGCCGGCGTCCCTCGCCGGCGAGGTGGCCCGACGCGCCGACATCCTCGTCGTCGGGAGCCCGCGGGTCGCCGAGCTGCTCCTCTCGGTGTGCCCTCCCGGGCGGCGGCCCCGACTGCTCGCCCTTGGGCCGACCACCGCCGCGACCAGCCGGCGAGGAGGCTGGCCGCCGGACGCAGAGGCCGAGCGGCCGACCGTCGCGGAGGTCGCGAAGCGCTTGCGGACGCTACGATGAATGACCTCCTGCTCCGGGCCTGCCGACGGGAAGCGGTGGAACGCCCACCGGTCTGGATCATGCGCCAAGCCGGCCGCTATCTCCCCGAGTATCGCGCGCTGCGAGCCCAGGCGGACTTCCTCACCCTGGTCACCGATCCGGAGTTGGCCACCGAGGCGACCCTGCTCCCGGTTGACCTGATCGGCGTCGACGCCGCTATCATCTTCAGCGATATTCTGGTGATCCCCCGGGCCATGGGGATGGAGCTCGTGGTCGAGGAGGGGGTGGGACCCTGGTTCCCCACTCCGCTTCGCTCGCCCGCTGATGTTGCGCGCCTGCGCGACCCGGTGCCGGAAGAGGATCTGGCGTTCGTCCTGCAGGCGATTGGTCTCACGAAACGGGCATTGGACGGCCGGGTTCCCCTCATCGGGTTCGCCGGCGGACCGTGGACCCTGGCGAGCTACATGATCGAAGGCCGCGGCGCGAAGCCGTTTTCCCAGGCGAAACGCCTCCTGGTGGAGAGTCCGGCCCTTGCGCACGCGCTGCTGGCGCGGCTGGCCAACGCCGTAGGCCGATTTCTCCAGGCCCAAGTCCGGGCTGGCGCTCAGGTGGTCCAGATCTTCGAATCGTCGGCCGGCGCGCTGGCGCCGGTGGACTTCCGGGAGTTCGTGTTGCCCTACCTGGTCATGGCGGTGCGTCTCGCTCGCGAAGCGGGCGCACCGGTGATCGCCTTCGCGCCGGGGGCCGGGTGGGCCCTGGAGGAGATCACCCGTGAAACCGGCGCGGACGTGGTTGGGATCGACTGGCAAACGAACGGGGGAGAGGCCCGGAGGCGCTTGGCCCCATTCGCTGTCGCCGCGCAGGGCAACTTCGATCCCTGCTGGCTCTATGCCGCTCCCGAAATCATCCAGACGCGGACCCGGGCCATGCTCGAGGCGTTCGACGGGCCGGGCTACATCGTCAACCTGGGGCATGGGATCCTGCCGGACACGCCGGTGGAG
Organism: Gemmatimonadales bacterium; assembly: GCA_045403135.1. Lineage (GTDB taxonomy): Bacteria > Gemmatimonadota > Gemmatimonadetes > Gemmatimonadales > GWC2-71-9 > JABFSM01. The sequence goes on from JAXIPC010000146.1 coordinate 7,678, forward strand.
CACGCGCGGGCGTTCGTGGAGGCGGTGAAGGGGAATGGGAGGTAGTTTCTACCTCGTCGGTGGGGGAAGGAGGCTCTGAGATGAAGCTCGCTCGGTCCAAGACGCTCGTGCACGGAGCGATCGCAGGAATCCTGGCGGGGGCAGTCGTCGCACTCTGGTTCCTCGTTGTGGATCTCGTCAGCGGCGAACCGTTCCACACGCCCTCCGCCCTGGCGAACGCGCTCATCGGGCGTTCGGGTCCGGCCAGCTTCGCGCTCCTGGCCATGTACACCCTGCTCCATTTCGGCAGCTTCGCTCTGCTCGGAATGGGGGCGGCCTCCCTACTGCGCGCCCTCGGTCTCGCCCCCAGTCTGTTGCTCGGAGCCCTGTTCGGGATCGGTGTGTTCGACAGTGTCCATTACGGCGCCCTTCTGCTGACCGGGACGGGCGTGCTCTCGGTGTTGCCGCCCCTGCATGTACTCCCGGCCAACCTGCTCGGCGGCCTCGTCATGATGGCCTACCTCCACCGCGCGACGTACGCGGAGACGCGACTGGGGCTCGCGGTTTTGCGGGATTACCCGCTGGGGGCCAAGGGGCTGGTGACCGGTCTCGTCGGCGCAGGTGCCGTGGCACTCTTCTTCTTCGTGCTCGACATCGTGAGGGGTCGGCCCTTCTACACCCCCGCCGCGTTGGGCTCATTGCTGTTCCTCGGCGCGACGAGCCCGACCGAAGTGCATGTCGGCGTCGCGGTCATCGCCGCCTATAGCCTGCTTCACCTCGCCATGTTCGCCGGTATGGGAGCGGTGCTCGAATGGAGCGCCAGTCGTCTTGAGCGCGCGCCGGGCATGTGGCTGGTGGCCCTCCTCGCGTTCATCACGCTCGAAGCGCTTTTCATCGGCACGCTCAGCCCACTCAGCGGATGGGTCCTCGGCGACTTGGGCTACTGGGCGGTAAGCGTTGCGAACCTCGTCGCCGTCGCCGCGATGGGCTCATGGGTTTGGGCTACCCATCCCCGGCTGCGGCACGAACTCACCGACCGGCCCGTTCAGACCCAGGTATAGTCTGTCGCCGGGCCCCTCCGCCGCGACCGCCGGCTTCACTCGGGCTTCCGTTGCCGGTCCCGCCAGGTGGGCTGGTTGGCCCGGTCCGCCTTGAGCTCCCGCCACACGCTCAGGAACCCGAGCCCCGCGCCCACGAAGGTCCCCACCAGCAGGAACAGGGGCACGGTGTGGAGCCACCGGTCCAGCGCGTATCCCAGCAGCAGGAACATCACGATCGCGCCGCCGAACCGGAGGCCGGTTGCCAGGTACTTGTTGCCCTGGCGGATCCCTGGTTCCGGGCCTTCTTCCTTCATATCCAAGCCAAATTTAGGGGCTTGTGAAATATTTCGCAAGCGATCCGGGCTTCCGGAAAGGGGCCTTTCGGGGGTAATCTCCCCGGTGCGGCAACCCTTTGCGGTATCGCAGCGTAGGGGTTGGGCAGCCCGGCACTGAGACAGTTCCCTGACCCCTGACTCCTGACCCCTGAACCCTGCAAATGACCACCACCCAGCCCGCGGACGCGACGTCGGACGTGCAGCAGCTGGCTCGTCTGGCGGAGGCCGTCTCGTCCCTCCGTGCCCAGGTCGCCCAGCGCATCGTCGGCCAGGACCAGGTGGTAAGCGGCATGCTCACCGCGCTGCTCGCCAATGGCCACTCGCTGCTCATCGGTGTGCCCGGGCTTGCCAAGACGCTGCTGGTGTCGACCATCGCGGAGGCGCTGGAGCTGACCTTCAACCGGGTGCAGTTCACCCCCGATCTGATGCCGGGAGATATCACCGGAACCGAGATGGTGGAAGAGGATCCCGCCACCGGAAGACGGAGTTTCCGCTTTCTGCCGGGGCCGGTGTTCGCTAACGTGCTGCTCGCTGACGAGATCAACCGCACCCCGCCCAAGACCCAGGCCGCGCTCCTCCAGGCCATGCAGGAGCATCAGGTGACCGCCGCGGGCAAGACCTATCCCCTGCCCGACCCCTTCTTCGTGCTGGCCACCCAGAATCCGATCGAGCAGGAAGGCACCTACCCTTTGCCAGAGGCACAGCTGGATCGCTTCATGCTCGAGCTGCGGGTAGGGTACCCGACCCGGGACGAAGAAGAGGCGGTGGTCGAGCGCACCACGGGAGATCGCGCCGCCACGATCCGCAATGTATTGGACGCCGCCACCCTCCGGAGCATGCAGCACCTGGTGCGTCGCATTCCGGTATCGAAAGGGCTGGTCCGCTCGGCGGTGGCCCTGGCCCGCATGACTCGGCCCACCGATGTCGAGGCTCCGGCGTTCATCAAGGAGTTTGTGGAGTGGGGTGCCGGGCCGCGCGCGTCCCAGTACCTGGTCCTCGGTGCCAAGGCCCGTGCCGCCATGGACGGCCGCCCGATGGCGGATCTGGACGACGTGAAGTCGGTGGCGCCGGCGGTGCTGCGGCACCGGCTGGTGACCAATTTCAGCGCCGAGGCGGCGGACCGGACCAGTGAGGATATCGTGGCCGAGCTGGTGAAGAGCTCGGGGTGGGACGGGCGGCGCTGAGTCTCTCCCGGGAGACATCCGTGGCCCCAATAATGGGCGTCACCGAGTATGAACATTCCATCGAACGCCGGTTTCAAGGGATTTGCGCAGCGTTTGGGGCCAATTGGTTCTTGAATGGCTTCCAATGGCGCCGAATAGCCACCAAATCACGCCGAATGGCTCCGGATTTCCTCGAATCACGCTCGAATCTGTTCTAATTCGTTCTAATTCTCTCCAAGTTTGACAGTTGTTTGATCGGTGGGCGACGGTCTGTCCGTATTCGTGGCCATCGTGTCCTCACGGATGACAGGTGCGGTGGTGCTTGCCTAGGCCACGCCGGGCGGCGGCGAAGCGGCGGCGCTTCGTCCTGGCTATCTCCTTGTCACGCGGGCTGTTGATACCGCGTGTTAGGAATCCCCTGATCCTTGGATCCCCGGATCCCCGGATCCCCCGATCCCCGGATCCAGCGGCACATCCGATGCATTCCACGTAACTCGACCAACACCGGAGCACCGCATGCTGGTGACATCGCGAAGTTCCCTGATCCCCTGACTCCTGCCGCCCCGAAGAGCGGCTGGAGCCTCCCGGGGCTCAGCGGCACCATCGATACCGCCGGTAAGCTCAACAAGCTGCCGGTCGGCGGGTCGCTCGGCCTGGTTGCGGCCGCTCTCATGATATGGGCGACGCCGGTCGAGCTCATGAGCGGGCTCGGCGCGCTCGCGATCTTCGTAGGGTGGTGGGCGGAATGGCGCTCCAGCGCCTGCTCAAATGGTTGCTGGGATGGTATGCGGAGCCGGCCATCGAGAGAGCCGAAAGCCGGCGAGAGGCCGACCTCAAGATCGAGCGGGTGCGGTATTATCAGCGGGAGGGAATACTCGAAGGGGCGCAGGCAAAGCGGTTCAGCCTCCGGATCGCGCGGGAGGACTTGTTCGGCGCGGCCAGGCCGAGAGGCCCCCGCGGTCCTTATAAGAAGCGACAACCGCCCCGGCCGCCGGTAGACCCTGAAGGGCCGGAGAAGCCGGCGGCGTAGTGGTTCTGCGGCGGCCCGTCTGCCGGCGCTCAATCCGTGAGATTCCACCAGCCTCCCGCGGTTTTTTGGCCTTGTCATCCGGGCGCTCAGCAGTGATATCCGGATATGCGCGACACTCCACCCAATTCCGCTGCACCACCCAAGTTGTTGGCGCGTATGCGCCGAGTGCTGCCCACTGCGCATTACAGTCC
>JAXIPC010000027.1:0-28437 GCA_045403135.1 Gemmatimonadales bacterium
ATGCTCTTCCACTACCTCACCGATCCGGCTCTCCGTCAGGCGCTCCACACCGAACACGCGGCCCTGCGTGGGCTCTACGACCAGTACCAGGCCAATCTCCGGAAGGCCTACGCCCCGGAAGTGTCCAAGCCGCAGCCCTAGCCTGCAGTACTCCCTGACGATCAACAGCAAAGCGTGCGGGGTCAGTGGCCAGGACCCGGCGGCTGTGTAGCCAACCATCCCGACGCCAGCAGTGTCCAACGCCTGACGGATCGTACCTACTTCATAACTTCAAGACAGGTCTTCACATGCGCGCTACCAGGACGTTCATGGCTGCTGCAGGATTGGCGCTCTCCGGGGCAGCCGCGGTTGCGGCCCAGGCGCAGTCAGGGACGTTCCCGACGAACCCGGCCCTCGACACCCTCGTCACCAAGCAGATGACCGATGCGGGCATCATGGGGCTCGCCGCCGCCGTGATCGTCGACCGGCAAGTCGTGTGGATGAAGGGATACGGCTTTGCCGACTGGCAGCGCACCCGGCCATTCACCCCGAACACGATCATGAACGTCGGCTCGATTGCCAAGCCGTTCACCGGCGTGGCGATGATGCGCGCGGTCCAGGAGGGGAAACTCTCGCTCGACGAGGACATCAACAGGTACCTGCCGTTCCGGGTGGTCAACCCGCACCGCCCGAACGAGCGCATCACGCTGCGGCACCTTGCGACGCATACCTCCGGCATCACGGACCGATGGGAGGTCTACAAGGGCACCTACCACTTCGGCGGCGACTCGCCGGAGCCCCTCGGGCGCTTCCTCGAACAGTACTTCGCGCCCGGTGGCAAGCACTACTCGAAGGGCAATTTCCTCGACGCCAAGCCTGGTGCGCTGCGCGAATATTCCAACATCGGAGCTGGCCTGGCGGGGTACATCGTCGAGCGCGCCTTCGGCGAGCCCCTGAACCTGTACACCCGCAAGCACATCTTCACGCCTTTGCGAATGACGGGCACTGGGTGGTTCCTGTCCGAAGTGGACCTCGCGAATCACTCCACACTGTTTGTTTCGCAGAATGGCATGTCCATTCCCATCCCGCTATACGGCTTCACGACCTATCCGGATGGCGGAGTCCGCACCTCGGTCGCGGATCTCTCGAAGTTCTTCCTCGCCCTGCTGAATGGGGGAGAATATCAGGGCACGCGCATCCTGGACGCCCGGCAGGCCGCCGAGATGCAGCGCTTCCAGTTCACCGATGCCAATCGGCCGGAGAACTACCCGGCAGCAGACGGGAACTCAGGGCTCTTCTGGCGGACGAAGTACAATGGCACGAGGGTCGGCCATGGGGGCAACGATCCGGGGATTCAGGCGGATATGCTCTCGGATACCGCCAGGGAAGTCGGCGTCATTCTCCTGGTGAATACGTCGCTCAGCGGGACCGACCAGCGGGCGTATGTCGCCATCTTCGACGCGCTGTGGAAGCATGCCGACTCGCTGCGGGCCGGTGGGAGATAGTCACGCTCAACGGGAACAGAAGGCCCTTCAGTCGCCGGTTGGAATAATCCCGGCGTTTTCCACCATCAGGATGACGGCGCGCTCCGGCGCCCGAGTGCGATGGACCACCCCCTTGGGCACCACGAAGCCCTGCCGAGGCGCCAGGTCGACGGTCCGATCCTCCAAGTCGATCAGGAAATGTCCTTCGATGACGTAGAAGAACTCGTCGTCGTGGTCGTGCTTGTGCCAATGATACTCCCCCTGGACCACGCCGAGCCGCACCACGGAGTCATTCACGCGGCAGAGGGTCTGATTGTACCACTGGTCGGTGCACGCGTTCACCAGCGCCTGGACGTCCACCAGGTCGAGGGGAGCGAACTTGATGTCGAGATGGGTGGCGTAGGGATACGAGCCCGGCGTGTCAGACATGGTTACCCCTTTCCGTCTGCTGCGCAGCCGCTTGAGTACCTCGACCGGAAGTCTAGCCGCCTCTACGGCCGCCTCTTCCGGCGGAACAGCAGCTTGACCGCGAGGAAGCCGAGCGCGCCCAGCACCAGGAGCGCGGGGATCCATCCGACCAGCTTCAGGACCCATATGGTGGCGATGGTGACGGCGGCGCCCTGAATCCAGCCGATGACCTGGCCCTTGGTGCGGGCGTTCGCGAGCTCCGTCGGGGTGTGCACCCGGTCCGGCACGAGCTTCGACATGGTCCCTCCCCGGCGACGGCCGCCTACAACCCCGGAACGATCCGCATCCGGACCACCACCGGAAGGTCGTCCTCGTTGCGCATGACACCCCACACCTGGTCCCCCCGCATGGCAAACAGGCTGATCTCCCGCGCCACCGCGATGCGGCCCAGATAGCGGCCGTCCGGCTCGAACACATCCCAGGGCTTGGTGCTCGGCCGGAACTTGATGGGCGGCGGCGGGGTCTCGCCTCGGTCGCGCATCGGGCCGGACGACGACGATCCCGCACCGGGCTCGTAGGCTTCCGATGGAACGCTGAGCTGCACCCAGATGCGGCCGTCGAGGCCCACGGCGAGGTCACTGATCGGCGGCTTTTCGCGAGGAATCTCGGGACCGTTCCAGGAGAAATCGGCCTTCACGCGCCGCATGTGGAACTCGATATTGGCGCGCCGCTGCGCCCGCTCCTCTTCGGCCACGGCGACCGGAACGAAATCTCGAATCACGCGCACCGGCTTCCCGCCGGCGGCGCTATGGACCGCGTATGGACGTGCCATCGCCGACACCACGTGGCCAAGCGGACTCACGGCGTGCAGCGGGTAGGTGCCGTAGGGCACGTGCTGCGACGATCCGCCGATACTGGTCTTGGTGACGTGCAATGCGCTGACCGTACCGTCCGCGCCGGGCAGCTTTGGCGCCAGGATCGCGTCGACCGGCGCGCCGGTGCTGTCGTAGCGGAAGTACCCGATGTCCTGGGGCTTTCCAAAGTCGGCTGGATCGAACGGCTTGTCTTTTCCGCCGACCATTCTGGGGTGAGTCGTGAGCCAGATCCGGTTCAGCGTGTCGACCACCATCGGGAGGCCGCAGCAGTCGCTAAACGTCAGGTGAGCGGAGGTGCGATAGGTGGCGTCGGGGTTGTAGAAGGTGAGGCGCGCGTTAGCGTCGTCCCACAGCACGAACCCCCCACCTCGCATCACCGCAATGTCGTTTACCGTCCGGTACTCTCCAGGACCGCTGCCCGGGCGGCTGACGCGGCGCGGCGATACCCCGTCGGATTCGATGAGCCAGAGCGCCGGGCTGGGGGGATCCCAGACCCACACCCGCCCATCAGGGCCGACCGCGATACTGCCCACGTCGCCCAGGAGATCGGGGTTGGAGTCCCCTGGGACGCGCAGTCGAACTCGAGGCGGCGAAGGAGGCTGTCCGGGACATTTCCGGTCGTGGACGCCACGACCGTGTCGCCGGCGGTCTGGAAGGTGGTTTGGTAGGGCGGGCCCGGGCTAGCCGAGTCGGCCGGCGTGCAGGACCAGGCGCCGATCAGGAATGGCAGACGCCGGGCAAGCTTTATGGCGCGGCGGGTATCGGTAGCCAGATGCACGGACGTAATCTACCGCTTCAGTCTCTCTGGCCTCGGGGCTGCTGGTTCTCAGTAGCCCTTGGCCAGTCCGAACCCCCGAGGCTCCGACACTCCGCGCAGCTTTCCGGCCTCGCGATGGATGCTCTGCATGCTCACCAGGATTCCCCAGGGCGATTTCTTCACCGCGTGCCCCAGCGGCGCCATCATCGTCGCGGCGGTATCGGCCCAGGCGACCTTCTCCACGATGAGCGAGTCGGGCTGGTCCTGGAAATGGAACTGGGGGGCCGCCATCGCCTCGCCCAGCGATTTGTGGAAGTCGAGCAGCGATACGATCTGGTGGGCCACCCCGGTGATAATGTAGGCCCCGCCGGCGGCTCCGGTCACCAGCAGCAGTGCGCCGGCCGAATCGAGCACAATCGTCGGCGTCATACTTGAAAGCATCCGTTTCCCCGGCGCGATGGCGTTGCGCTCGCCCTGTACCAGCCCCATCGCGTTCACCGCGCCCGGCTTGGTGGTGAAGTCGTCCATCTCGTCGTTCAGCAGAAACTGGCCGCCGGGCACCGTGAACGCCGCTCCGTAGCTCTCGTTGAGGGTCGTGGTGAGCGCCACCGCATTGCCGCGGGCATCCACGATGGAAAAGTGGGTGGTGTGGGGCGGCTCCTGAGCGGCCGGGGCGCCGGCCGAACCCGATGACTTGTCCGTGATCTGGGCCCGGAGCGCCGCGGCGGTGTCCTGGGACAGGAACGCCGCGGTGGGCACCGGTCCGAAGTCGGGATCGCCCAGCAGCGAGTTGCGCCGCACAAACGCCCGCCGCTCGGCTTCGGCCAGGAGATGGATCGCCGCGGGGGTGCGCCACCCGAGCGAGGCGACATCGCGCCCCTCGAGGATGCCGAGGATCAGGGCCAGGGTCAGGCCGCCGGAGGAGGCCGGCGGCATCGACACCACGTGGTGGCCGCGGTAGTCGAACTCCACCGGCTCCCGCCAGACCGGGGTATAGCCGGCCAGGTCTTTGAGGGTGATGATCCCGCCGCTCTTCTGCATGGCGGCGACGATCAGCTCGGCCGTCGTTCCGGTGTAGAAACCGGAGCGGCCCTTTTCGGCGATGCGGCGGAGCACCGCCGCCAGCTCCGGCGCGCGCCAGGTTTCCTTAAGCCCGATGAATTTCCCGTTCCGAAGCAAGAGTGCCGCGCTGGCCGAGTCCCCGGCCAGGCGCTTGATGGCGTCCTCGCTGTCCTCGAAGAAGGCGGTGTCCACCGGGAACCCCCGCTCGGCCAGGTCGATGGCCGGCTGGACCAGCTCGGCCCACGGCTTGGTGCCGTACCGGCGGTGCGCTTCGAAGAGGCCGGCCACCGAGCCGGGGACTCCCGCGGCCAAGGGGCCGTTGAGACTCCATTCGGTGACCTTGCCGGCGCTGTCCACGTACATGTCCCGCGAGGCGGCGCCGGGCGCCTTCTCGCGGAAGTCGAGCGCCACGTTCCGGCCCCTGACCCGGGCCACCAGGAAACCGCCGCCGCCGATGTTTCCCGCCGCGGGGTAGGCCACGGCCAGGGTGAACCCGACCGTCACCGCGGCATCGATGGCGTTGCCGCCGCTCCGTAAGACCGCGAGCCCGGCCTCGGTGGCGTAGGGCGAGGCCGAGACCACCATGGCGGAGTCGGCGGTCACCACCGTGGCGGGGCGGAGCACGCGGCTCGCCGTGTCGGCGGACCGCCCGGCTACCTGCGGAGGTTCGGCGGTGCACCCGAGAACGCCGAGCAGGGCCAACGGAATGACGCCGCGGACCTGTCGCTGACCGCGGCGTCCATGGACGTCGCGAGTCACTTCACCGGACCCATCACGAAGATCGTGTTCCCGAAGGGATCGATGACGTCGAATGTCCGGGCACCCCATTGTTCGTCCTTCGGTGGGCGTCGAATCTCGACTCGATCTCGCCATTCATCGTAGTAGGCGTCAACGCTTTCCACCTGAAGCGACACGCAGGCCTCTCTACCATGACCGGACATTGGACAATCGAGCGTGATGGAGATTGCCCCCCGATCCACGCCCAGGAGCCCAACCTTACCATCCTCCGTTGCTTCAAAACGAACCTTGAACCCCAGCCGATTGACGTAGAACTCCTTGGCGGCGCGGAGGTCGTCTGCCGGCAGGATGGGTATGGCTCTTTCCATCTCGTCGCTCCTGTTGCGAATGCGGATACAGTGGCGGGGTCGTCGGTCATGCCGCAGGGTCGTGGTGGTGGGGAGACCGGAGGGATGAGGGATTGTACGCCGATTCAGGGCGTTCCTCAATGGCAGACCACTCTGAGGGATCCTGGCCCGGAGCCGGGCGTCACAGGAGCCGACTTCCCACAGCCCTCCAAGGAAGTTCCCAGCCTACCTGACCCGCAGCGAAGTTATCGGTGACGGCGACCAGTGACCGGGCGATTCCAGGATAGCAAATACTTAGGTATTTACAAAAGTATCCCACCGCTGTAGAATCCCTCGGCAGGTCGGATACCCCCAGCATTTGGATGGTGTCGGAAATGGTTCAATCCGCAGCCGCTGATGAGGTGTTTCACGCTTTGTCCAACCCGACTCGGCGGAAGGTCGTGGAGCGACTGTCTGTCGGACCGGCCACCGTCAGCGAGCTGGCGGCGCCGTTCGACATGCAACTCCCGTCGTTCGTGCAGCACCTCTCGGTGCTCGAACAGAGCCGCCTGGTGAGGTCGAAAAAGCGCGGGCGAGTGCGGACGTATGAGATCGCACCCGAACGGTTCAAGGTCGTTGAAGACTGGCTGACCGCGCGTCGCCGGTCGTGGGAAGCTCGCCTGGACCGGTTCGACCGATACGTCAAACAACTCAAGGAGAAGGAAGCAAAATCATGAGCAAGCAATTCGCCTTCAATCCGAAACTTGATTTCGCCATCGAACGGTTCATCGACGCTCCCCCGCGGCTCGTCTGGGAAGCGTTGACGAAACCGGAGCATCTCAAGGAGTGGTACATGCCCAAGCCCTGGGGGCGGGTGTCGCGAGCCGAAATGGACGTGCGACCGGGCGGCATCTTCAGCATCGACATCGCAACGGGAGACGGTCGGGAGTCTCCCAACCTCGGCTGTTTCCTGGACGTTGTTCCGATGGAGCGACTTGTCTGGACCTCCATGCTGTTCCCCGGCTACCGTCCGGCTGTCTTTGACGACATTCCGATCACCGCCATCGTGACAATGGAACCCGTGGGAACCGGCACTCGCTACGTCTTCACGGCGCTGCACCGGCATGAAGCGGACCTCGAGACAAATAAAGAGTCGGGCTTTTACGAGGGCACCGAGATCGCCGTCGATCAGTTCGTGGAGCACGTGATCGCAATGAAGTAGCTCTGGGCGACTCGCGGCGAACGGGTCAGGCTTGACAGGCGTCGCCAGCCACGGCACTTTGTTCTGTGAAGTACTTGGCAGCATCGCCTCCCAGCTCATGTTCCGGAAAGGCCGCGTCTTCCGCGCGATCCTCCCTATGTCGCACTCGACACGCTTTCTCACGGCGGCCTTCCTTACTGTCAGCGGCGCCTTCTCCGCATCTGCGCAGGGCAGCGCGGCCCGCATTCAGCGGCTCGACTCGATCGCCGGCGCTGAGGTCCGCGCCAACCGCTCGGTCGGCATCGTTGCCGCGGCGTTCAAGGGCAGGGACAAGCTGCTGCTCCAGGCGTACGGCAAGGCCGAGATCGAGGGCAATGCGCCGATGACCGTCGCCACGATGATAACGATCGGCTCGGTGACGAAGCAGTTCACCGCCGTCGCGATCCTCCAGCTGCGCGACCAGGGGAAGCTCAGCCTCGACGACGAGGTCACGAAGTGGCTGCCCGAGCTCAGCATGGGCGGCAACCGGGCGACGCTGCGGCATCTCCTCTGGCACACGGCGGGCATCGTCGAGCTCAGCCAGATGCAGGAGATGCGCGCGATGCAGGTGATGCGGAATGCCACGCTCACGCGCGACAGCGTGTACAAGGTGATCAGCCGGTATCCGCCCGGGTTCTCGACCGGAACCATGCAGAGCTACAGCAACACGGGCTACTGGCTCCTCGGCCGCATCATCGAAAAGGCGAGCGGGGTGACCTATGAGGAGTATGTCGAGAAGCGGATCTTCGCGCCGCTGGGAATGTCACGCTCCATGTACTGCGACAACTCGAAGCAGGTGCCGGATCGCGCCAAGGGGTACGGCATGCGCAGCGGTAGCGGCGTCCGTGTACCGGACATCGTCTACACAGCCGGCGTATACGCTGGGGGTGGCCTCTGCTCGACGGCCGGCGACATGATCACCTGGCTGCAGGCGTTGCACGGCGGCAAGGCCCTTTCGCCGAAATCGTATGCCGAGTTGATCGCCCCGGCGAAGCTCAACGATGGCACCTCCCTCCGGTACGGCATGGGAACCGTGGTCGCCGAGGACAGTCACGGCCTCAAATACATTGGCCATAACGGCGGCGGCTTCGGCTTCTCCGCCGAGGCACGGTGGTATCCCGACGCGCAGCTGGCGGTCGTCGTTCTGACGAACAGCGAGCCTGACGCGATCACGATGACGACCGAAGCAATTGCCGCCGCCGTGCTGCCGCCGCCGCGCGCGGCAGGCCAGTTCACCGGCGATCCGTCACCGCTCCTCGGCAAGTACAAAGGGCCTGGGCAGGGAGGCGACATGACCGTCGTCGTGACGCAGGTGCCGCAGGGCGTCGCGTTCTCGATAAACGGCGAGCCGGCGGAGACGCTGCCATGGATCGAGCGCTGGACGTTCCGGAAGCGCGATGTTCTGCTGTCGTTTCGCTCCGGCACGACCTCCGATCGGGCCGCGGAGCTGCGGTTCGACACGGGCGGCGATCACTTTATTCTGAAGCCGGTGGCAGCGACCGCTGCGACGATGGCGGCGCCGCTCACCGCATTCGAGGGCACCTACGAGGGACAGCAACCGGGAACCACCGTGACGATCGCGGTCGAGAACGACACGCTTCGCGTCCTCCCAAGTGGCGGCGGCAAGGGCAACCTGATCCCGGAGTCGGGGACGACGTTCTACAACGGGCGCGAGGGTGCGCCACGCAAAGTGACGTTCAACCTCGGCTCCGACGGGAAGGCTATCTCGATGACGCTGCAAGGGCCGGGGACCGAGCGAACGCTCAAGAGGCTCCCCTGAACACCTCACCCCCCGATGGTGCTCGCGCTCTTTGAGCGAAGCGCTGGTTAGTCGATGCTGCACCTCCTTCCAACACCCGCGTTCGCCTGGCGCTGGTTAGGTACCAACGCGCGCTGAGGTCCAGGACTCGAGATCGCTCGCCGCGGCGTCTGCTGTGGTGTGGGGTTGAACTGACCCCGGCGCCACTGGGCCCCAATCGAGTACTTGGAGCGTATCGTAGATCAGCTCGTGAGACTTGGAGCGCGGATCAACATCAATCAAACGTGCGAGTACGGTAAAGCCATCCTTGAAATGCAATTCAAGAACGTGGCCCTCCTGGAGCTTCAACTCGGCGAGGTCTGGCATGGCACTCCTCCGCATGTTCGTAAACGGAAAACGCGGCCGGTCCTACATCCGCGTCGTCCGCCGCTTCAGGAAATCCATCAGGATGAACTGCCCCAGCGTCATCGTGTTCGTGAAATACGCCTTCCCCCGGCAGATCTGGGCCACCTGCTTCACGAACTCCACCAGCGCGCGGTCGCGGGCCAGCATGAACGTATTGATCATGATCCCGCTCCGCCGGCACATCCCGACCTCGCGATAGGTTGCGGTCAGGATCCGGGGATCCAGCCCCGCCGAATTGATGTAGACCTGGCCGTTCGGCAGCGTGAGGGCCGACGGCTTCCCGTCGGTGATCATAATCACCTGCTTCATGTCACTCTTCTGGCTGTTCAGAATCCGTCGGGCGAGCTTGAGCCCCTCGGCCGTATTCGTGTGGTAGGGCCCTACCTGCGCGTTGGGCAGCGCCGCCAGCGGTATCTCCTCGGCCGAATCGTGGAACAGCACGACCCGCAGCGAATCGCCGGGGTACTGGGTCCGGATCAGGTGGGTCAGGGCCAGCGCCACCTTCTTGGCCGGGGTGAAGCGGTCCTCCCCGTACAGAATCATCGAGTGGGAGCAGTCCAGCATCAGCACCGTCGCCGCCGAAGAGCGGTACTCCGACTGGTGCACCCGGAGATCACCATATTCGAGATTGAGCGGCATGGTGAGCCCCTCCCGCGCGATGGCACTGGCGAGCGTTGCCGGTACGTCCAGGTTCAGCACGTCGCCGAATTCGTACGGCTTGCTGGCCCCCTCGGTCTCGACCCCGGTAGCCAGATGGGGCGTCTCGTGGGCGCCCAGGCTCGACTTGCCGATGCTGCCCAGCAGGTTCTTGAGGGTCTTGTAGCCGAGGAAGTCCATCCCCTTCTCGGTGAGATTGAACTGCACGTCGCGCGCGGCCGATGCCGCCTGACCGCCGGGCCCGAGCAGCGGCGTATGCCCCTCCGGCATCCGGGGCACGTTCTCGGCGTTCAGGTAGCCCTCGTCCATCAGCCGCTGAATGATCTGATCGAGCAGCTGGGCGATCTGCTGCTCCAGCTCCCGGTCCTTCTCGGCGTCGCCGCTCGATTCTCCGCGCAGGAACTTCACCATGTCGGGGGTGAGCTGCCCCGATTCCATCAGCGCCTTGAGGATCGCCTCGCGGAGGGAGTCGATGGACCGGTCGCCGCCCTCACTCGGCTCGGCCCACCAGGGCTGGTCGCCCGGGCCGCCGGCAAAGCCTGACTGGAGCAGAAAGTCCCCCAGCTGGTCGAGCAACGCCTGGAGGTTCACGGCGTCGGCCAGACCGGGGACGAATTTGGTGTAGGTCGTGAAGCGCATGGTGCCGGGACGAGGGGGTCAGGGGTCAGGGGTCAGGGAACCGCCTCCCGAAATGATACTCGGGTCCCGGGAACGACCCGCTTGCGCGTCCGAGCGGCGTTCGCTATACTGAACTATATGGTTCAGTATTCCAACGAACTCGACAAGGCATTCGGGGCGGTTTCCGATCCGACCCGCCGCGGCATCCTCGAACGTCTGGGGCGCGGGCCGGCCTCGATCAGCGACCTCGCCGGGGCCTTCGAGATGACCCTCACCGGAATCAAGAAGCATGTGCAGGTTCTGGAGGGAGCGGGGCTGGTGCTCACGGAGAAGGTCGGCCGGGTGCGGACCTGCCGGGTCGGCCCGCGGCGGCTGGCGGACGAGGCGATGTGGATCAACCAGTACCAGGAAATGCTGGAAGCCCGGTTCAACCGGCTCGAGGCCTTCCTCGAGCGCACGAAAGGAAAATCACCATGAGGGAGACCATGGAAATCGCGCGCCTCGCGACCGCGTCTGGCGGGCATTCACCGAGCCTGAGCTGATCGTGCAGTGGTGGGGCCGCGGCAAGAAGCTCATCATCGAGCGCCTGGAAGTAAAACGAGGCGGCCACTGGCGCTTCGTGGTCCACAATCCCGGAGGCACCCAGGGATTCGAGGGCCGCCACCGCGAGGTCACCCCGCCGGAACGCATCGTGTGGACCTTCGAGTGGGACGGACTGCCGGGCTATGTGACGGTCGACACGACGACCTTCGAAGACCTGGGCGACGGTCGCACCAGGATGGTCAATACGTCGTTGTTCTTTACCAGTGAAGAGCTTGCCGCCGCGTTGCGCTCGCCCATGGAGCAGGGTATCCACGAGAGCTACGCCGCGCTCGACCGGCTGCTCGAAACGCTCGGCTGAGGCTACCTCGTGAAGCCATCGGAGCTCCAGGGGATCGCCCGGACGGACCCGACGGATCGGTTGTATCACGTTCCTGGTGGAGGGTGCGGGACCTGCGAACAGCCGGCGGCGAGAACCGGTATCGCCGTCGCGCTCTTCAGGAAAGGTCTTCGGTTCATTGGCTCCGCGTACCATCGAGTCGGGTTGATGGACAAGGATAAGCGTCGGCGGCCTGACCCCTGAATCCTGATTAGTTTCAGCTATGCCCGCCGCCGGCGCCTCCTTCGGCGCCCTCCGCCACCGCAACTTCCGCCTCTTCATCTTCGGGCAGTTCGTCTCCCTGTGCGGCACCTGGATGCAGACGGTGGCGCTGGGATGGCTGGCGCTGGAGCTCAGCAACTCCGCCTTCAAGGTCGGCCTCGTCACCACGCTGGGCGCGCTGCCGGTGCTGCTGCTGACTCTCTACGGCGGGGTCGTGGCAGACCGGGTCGACAAGCGGAAAGCGCTGTTTCTTCTCCAGTCGCTTCTCCTGGGCGAGGCGCTGGTCCTCGGACTCCTGACCGCGTTCGGCGCCATCACGATGCCCTGGGTCTACGGACTCGCCGTTTTCGGCGGATTGGTGAGCGCGTTCGAGATTCCGGTCCGCCAGTCCTTCCTCGTGGAGCTGGTGGGCAAGCCCGACCTGATGAATGCCATCGCGCTCAACTCGACGGCCTTCAACCTCTCCCGGGTGTTCGGTCCTGCTTTGGCCGGCACGATCATCGCCACGCTGGGCACCGCGGTCTGCTTTTTTCTGAATACCGTGAGCTTTCTGGCGGTGCTGCTCGCCCTGGTGAAGATCCGGGCCGATTCGGCCCTGGCCATCCAGCCCGCCACCCGCCGAGCCGCGCTGCGGGAAGGGGTGGCGCACATCTTCGGCAGCCCGTGGCCCCGGACGCTGGTGATCCTGGTGGCGGTGTTCTGCGTGTTCGGCGCCTCGTTCATCGCGATCCTGCCGGTCTACGCGCGGGACGTGCTGCAGGCCGGGCCGGGCGGGTACGGCGCGCTGCTCTCGGCGTTCGGGGTGGGCGCCGCGGCGGGGGCGCTCTCGATCGCGGGTGTCGGCCACCGGTTCCGCCGTGAGCCCACCGCGCTCTGGTCCGGCATGGTCCTGGGTGGAACCCTCGTCCTGCTCGGCCTGGTTCACAACCTGCCGCTGGCGCTGGCCTTGCTGGTCATCGCCGGACTCTGCATGGCCCTGAACGCCATCATGACCAACACGGTGCTGCAGACCGGAGCGCCGGATTATCTGCGCGGCCAGGTCGTCGGGTTCTATTCGTTCATCGTGGTGGGGCTGGTGCCGTTCGGGTCGCTGCAGGCCGGCTGGATCTCGGAGCGCACCGGCACCACCACGGCGTTCCTGATCGGCGGGTCGATCTGCCTGGTGACGGCGGTCGTGGCGGCGTGGAGAAGGCTGGCTGTGCCCCATGACCAGGTACCAGTGACCAATGACCGTGACCAGTTACCCGTGACCGGTGAGCGTCGGCCATGATCATTACCATCTCCCGTCAGTACGGCGCCGGTGGCTCCGAAGTGGCGCGGCGCGTCGCCCAGGCGCTCGACTGGCGCCTGGTGGACAACGAGCTGATCGACCGGGTCGCGACGCGGGCGGGGCTTCCCCCCGCGGAGGTGGCGGAGAAGGAAGAGCGCGCGCCGGGATTCCTCGAGAGGCTCTCCCGCGCGCTGTCCCGCGCCTCACCCGAGCTCTTTCCGGCCGCGGCGGAAAAGGTGCCCGAGCCGGAGGAGGCCACACTGGTGCGGGTGACGGAAACAGTCGTGGCGGAGATCGCGGCGGAAGGCCGGGTGGTGCTGGTGGGACGCGCGGGTCCCGCGGTGCTCCGGGGCAAGCACGACGCGCTGCACGTGAAGCTGGTCGCGGCGGCGGAGTTCCGGGTGCAACGGTTGCTGGCCGAGGGGCGGCTCGGCGGAGATCTGGAGGGGGGGACGGAAGACGCGGCCCGGAAGGCGATCTTCGACGTCGACACGAACCGGGCCCGCTACCTCAAGCAGCATTACGGGCTCGACTGGAACGATGCCACCAATTATCACATGGTGCTCAACACCGGAATGCTGGGGTTGGATGGCGTCACGGAGCTGATCGTGGCCCGAGCGAAGAAAATGTGGCCCGAGAAGCCGGTGTAGCGGCTCAACCGATCAGGGGGGTCGCACGTAGGCCGCGCGCCGCTACTGTCCGAATCCCGAGCCACTCGGCGCCCGGGCTCGCCCACTCCAGAGGGCGGCAGTATCATTACGTCGAGCGGCTGCGTCGGCACGCCCAGCGTGTTATCGCCACGGTAGCGCGGCGGGTCCGTCGCATGAATCGTCTTGCGCCACAAGCATTTTGACACTGTCGACAGGTCTGCGACTGTGCAGCGATGGAGCGCGACTGCGCAGGCAAGGTGCGCGTAGCATGGCCCGAGCGTGTCGGAATCGACCGCATCAGTCTTCACCTTGGCATAGGCGATCGGCCTTGCACGCTTGGAGCTTGGCAATCGATGCCCCGAATAAAATGCCGAGATCTCGTTCTCAGTTTTGCCCTCGCCTGGCCTTGCTATCCTGACCATCGATCCGCTGAGGCTGTTCGTGAAGCGGCGAACCATCAATCTCCAACTCAAATCGCTGTTTGGACGCTCAGCCCGACCCCGCTCACTATCATCGGGAGCGGCAACGAGCCGAACGCATCGTTCATGCGAATCGTGAGCGTGCTCCGACTCCCAGGCGGTCAAGTGCTCGTCTGGGAGCCTCGTCCTGCCTCGGTCCGCGTTTTCGAGCCTAGCGGAGCCTTCGTTCGGCTCTTCGCCCGAGAGGGCGGTGGCCCTGGCGAGGTCCGAGACGCCCGATGGCTTGGCGCCGTGGCCGATACGATCTTCGTCTTCGACGGGACGCAACGCAGGATTACACGGTTCGATCTGAATGGTACGATGCGGAGTACCGCACCGTTTCAGGTCTCTGATGGCGCCGAGACTTTTTCGGTCATCGGTCGCTGGCGCTCGGGTGCTTTCGCTCTTCAAAGCTATGACCGCGGCTTCTCGGGTCGTGGCCCCGATGGCTCACGCCGTGACAGTGTTTGGGTCGCGGTGTCCGATGGTACCGGCGGCGCCCTCCGCCGCCTCGCCCGAGTCGCGGGAGCAGTCACCTTCACCCAGCATATTGGGAGGAGCGGCGTCGCGGTCGGCCCCCTTCCGTTCGGCGCAGAAACGCTTTTGGCTATGGGCCAGGACGTATTGTGGATCGGTGATACGGCCACTCCCTCCGTCCTCGGCTACGATTCCCAAGGCCACATCACGTATCGCCTCTCAGTCCCCTTCCGGTCTCAGGCTGTCCTAGCGTCGCTCGCCGCGACACGGCAGACTCGCGAACTCGACGAAACGCGGGTTCCCCAGGTCCGGTCGTACATTGAGGCCAAATACAGCACGTTACCGAAGTCTACCCCATACTACAGCGGCCTCTCCGCCGCACCTGATGGAACAGTTTGGATCACCGGCTACAGTCCCAATGAGGCCGTCGGGGCTACGGTCGCCGTTCTGACGCCGGAGGGGGTCCAGCGTGCAACGCTACAACTGCCTCCGCGGTTCCGAGTGGCGCAGGTGGGTACCAACGTGGTCACGGGAGTCTATCGCGATGCAGATGGCGTCGAGTACGTGCACGTGTATGAGCTACATCGGAAGTAAGGACGGCCCGCGCGGTCATCGACACAGTGGCGGGCCGCCCAGGCCCCCGCAGCAGACGCGCAGAGCGTTAGGCACCAGTCTCCCCGAGGCGAGCTCCCATGATCGAGAGACTCTGGCACGGTTGGACCACCGCCGAGAACGCGGATCGCTACGAGGCCCTCCTCAAGACCGAGATCTTCCCAGGCATCGCCGCCAAGGGAGTCGCGGGATACCGGGGGATATGGCTGCTCCGCCGCGCATTGCCGTCTGGGGAAGTTGAGTTCCTGACCATCATGTCGTTTGATACATGGGATGCGGTGCGTAACTTCGGCGGCGTAGACTACGAGAAGGCCTATGTACCGCCGAGCGCCCGCGCTGTCCTTGCCAGGTACGACGAGCGGTCGGCGCACTACGAGCTCCGCGAGCGCCTGACGTATTGAGGTCCTCAGGATCATGGGCCTCTCAATCGGCGGTCATGACCACCGGCGCGTGGTCGCTGGTACCGACGTCCGCAAGCACGACGCAGCTCGACGCCCGGCCGGCGATCGCCTTCGACGCCAGCAAGTAGTCCAGCCGCCAGCCGATGTTGCGGGCGCGCAGATTGCGCCACGGTGCCCACCAGGTGAACAGGTTTTGGTTGTCGGGATCCCTGGCTCGCCCCACGTCGACCAGGTGCTCGCCCAAGAGCTGCGCGAAGAGCTCCCGTTCCTCGGGCCGCTGGCCGATCATCCCGGCCTTCCGCTCCCGGGGATGCACATCTATTTCCGCGTGAGCGATGTTCATGTCGCCGCACAGCACCAGCTCCCGCCCCGCGTCATGCAACCGCCGGGTCCAGTCGATCAGCCGCTCGAGGAAACTGACCTTCGCCGCGAAGTCCTTGCCCCCGTTGGGCACGTAGACCGACGCGATGACAGTGTTGCCAAAGTCGATCTGGACGATCCGGGACTCGAAATCGAACTCGGGATGGCTGTAGACCGGCTCGCGCTCCACCAGATCCTTCCGGACGTGGAGCGAGACGCCCGAGTACCCCCGCATACAATGCCAATAGGCCCAGTAATCCTCGAGCCGGCATAGCTCGGGGATCTGCCCCAGCTCGGCTTTCAGCTCCTGCAGGCACACCACGTCGGGGCGGTCGCGCGAAAGCCAGGCCGCGAGCTCCGTCTGGCGGGCTCGGACGCCGTTGACGTTCCAGGTGGCGATTCGCATAGTGGGATTGCTTCGCCCCTTCGGGCTCGCAATGACTAAATAGGCCCCCGCTTCCCCCGCATCGCGCTCCAGCCGATCTCCTCGTTGCGGCTGATCCGCTTCTGCGCGGCCAAGGCCTCGAGCACCAGCTCGCTCGCCGCCACCTCCATCGGCACATCCTTCGCGGGCGCAAGACCGCTGTCGTGCACCAGCGCCAGCAGCCCGGGCACCAGCGCGAACGCCTTGACCGCCGCGTCGGACTTCTCGTCGCCCGAAATCTTGAGCGCCTGGCCCTGGTCGAACCAGGCGACGATCGCGTCGAGCCGCACGTCCTCCTCCTCGCCGAGCCGGTCCATACAGGTGCGCAGCGCCGCCCGCCGGATCAGCTCCTTGGCGATCGTCTCGGCCCCCTGCAGCTCGCCCTCGTACTCCAGCTCCAGCTTCCCGGTGATCGAAGGCAATGCCGCATAGAGGTCGGCCACCCGGGGCACCGCCTCCTTTTCCCGGTGGGCGAGCGCCCGGCGCTCGGCGTTGGAGACGACATTCTCCAGCACGCTGATCGGCAGCCGCTGACTGACGCCGGACCGGCGGTCCACCCGCTTGTCGCCCCGCGCCTCGAACGCGATCCGCTCCACCAGCTCGCGGATGAACTCGGGAATCCGGGAAGCGGGGCCGGACCCGTCACGCTCGACCCAGGCCTCCTGCTCGGTGATGGCCATGCCCAGCTCCACCGAGCGGGGATAGTGGGTGATGATCTCGGAGCCGATCCGGTCCTTGAGTGGCGTGATGATCTTGCCGCGCGCGGTGTAGTCCTCGGGATTCGCGGTGAAGCAGAGCAGCACATCGAGCGGCAGCCGCACCGGATAACCCTTCAGTTGAACATCGCCCTCCTGCATGATGTTGAAGAGGCCGACTTGGATCTTGCCCGCCAGGTCGGGCAGCTCGTTGATGGCGAAGATTCCCCGATTGGCCCGGGGGAGGAGCCCGAAATGCATGGTCAGCTCGTCGGAGAGCACGTGGCCGCCCCGCGCGGCGCGGATCGGGTCGAGATCGCCGATCAGGTCGGCGATGGTCACGTCGGGCGTGGCCAGCTTCTCGACGAAGCGGTCCTCGCGATGGACCCAGGTGATCGGAGTGCGATCGCCTTCGGCGGTGAGCCGCTCCCGCGCATACTTGGTGATCGGCGCGAAGGGGTTGTCGTTGACCTCGCTGCCCGCGACGATGGGGAGCCATTCGTCGAGGAAACGGGTGAGGCCGCGCAGAATCCGGCTCTTGGCCTGGCCGCGAAGCCCCAGCAGGATGAAATCGTGCCGCGCCAGCAGGGCGTTGGCGAGCTGCGGCAGCACGGTGTCGTCGTAGCCGTGGATTCCGGGGAAGAGCTCGTCCGCTCGCGCCACCGATCCCAGGAGATTCTCGCGGATCTCGTCCCGGACCGAGCGGCCGAGCCGCGGGGGCTTGCCCCAGGGGCTCGCGCGAAGATCGCCCAGCGTGGCCGGCATTCGGTCTGGAGTTTTGTGAGTCATCGTGCGATAGTCAGTAGTATGAGATTTCTGGTGATTGCCACTACTCTGGGGCTCGCTGCCTGCGGCCCTTCGGGTGACGAATCCAAGTCGGCCGACAGCACCGCCGTGACCGTGGCCGCGCCAGCGGCCGATACCATCATCAAGACCGACACCGTCAAGGTGGCCGGAGACACCGCCAAAACGTTCTAACTCGCAATGACTTACCGAACGACCTCGAACGGCAGCGCCACTACCGTCGCGCTCCGCCCGTCCACCGTCACGCCGGCGCCGGCTTCCACCTCCCGCCGCACCATTCCCAGCGCCATGACCCGGTCTTCCAGGAACAGCGCGCTGCGTACCCCGCCTACTTCCTTCCCGGCCAACATAAGCGCGCGATCCGCCAGGGGCGCCTCCCCCTCGATCGTAAGGCCGCGGAGCGACCGATTGACGTGGCCGCGAAAATGGATGCGCGCGACCGTCTCCTGCCCGGTATAGCAGCCCTTGGTGTAGCTGACGCCGCCCAGCTCGTCGAACCGGACTTCCGGCGGCAGCGTCCTCTCGTCGATCTCGCGGCCGAGCGCGGGCCAGCCCGCCAGGATACCTGAGGCGGTAAGGTCCCGGGTCTCTCCCACCGCGCTGCCCGATTTCTCGAATCGTTTGGTGAGGCCGGCGAGCTCCTCCGTTTGGGCAATCAACAGGGCCGTGAACGGCGCCGTCGGGGTGCCGCCGGCCGCGAGCCACCGGTCCCCGGGACCCATGCGGAGGACGTTCCCGTGCCCGGGAATCGAGACGCCGGCGGCCCGGGCGAGCCGCTCCGGTGCGGCCGCGCCGAGGAACCAGGCGACCCGATGCGTGTCGGTGAGATCGGCGAGCTTGGCGAGCCGGGGAGGCAGGGTCCGGCGGAAGAGCTCGACCGCCGCGGTGCGAGCGCAGGCGCTGGTGACGAGGGTGAAACCGGACGCCTCTCGCAGCACCCAGGCGTCGAAGAGGATCATCCCCTTGGGCGAGAGCATCGCGCCGTAGACCAGGCTGCCGTCACCCGCAGCCGCCAGGTCGTTGGTCAGAAGTCCCTGGAGGCAGGTGAGCGCTCCGGGGCCTTCGACGCGGAAGACCGCCGGTTCGTCGGCGACGACCAGCGCGCCGTGGCGAAGCGAGTGAAGCCGGGAGGAGGGGTAGGGGAAGTCCAACTGCATGGCGGAAAGGTAAGCGAGGCTGCCTTCCGAGTGCTGGTCCATAGGCCCGCAGATTCTAACGATTCAGCCGGATTCACCGGAGTTCCAAGAGCACGAACTATCTGAAGAAATCTACCTGAAGATCACCTCATAGAGCCCAGCCTTTGCATAGGACCAGTCAAGCAGCTCGACCGGATGAGCGACGCCTATATCCAGCCCTCCCGAAGCCAGCCCCGCTCCCAGCTGCATCAGGCAACCGGGATTCCCGGTGACGACCAGCGCGGGCCGCGGGGTAGCCGCCGCGATCGCCTGGATTTTCAGGTCCAGCACGGCCCGCGCCATCGGCGGATTGAGCAGGCTGTAGATCCCCGCGCTGCCGCAACACTGGTCGGAACCCGGCAACCGCCTGACCCTGAGCTCGGGGATCGCGGCCAGCGTGGTGAGCGGCGCCAGTCGCACACCCTGGGCATGCTCCAGGTGACAGGGCGCATCATAGGCCACGTCAATCGGGAGGGGCGCTCCCGGTTTCGGGCCCGCCGCCGCGAGGAGCTCGGACACATCGCGGGTCTTGGCCGACAGGGCTTGACCTGCGGGCGAATCGTCAAAATGCGCGGCGTCCTTGAGCAGCGCGCCGCAACCCGCGCTGTTCACCACGATATGGTCCGCCCGCTCGGCGAACGCCGCGGCATTTCTGGTGACCAGCTCCCGCGCTACGTCCCCCCGGCCGGCATGATCGTGCAGCGCACCGCAACAGGTCTGACCGGACACTTCGACGACCCGGTACCCGTTGACCTCGAGCGTTCGGCGAGTGGCGTCGTGGACGTGGCGGAAGAGCGTGTCCATGACGCAGCCGCGGAAGAGGGCGACGGTGGGAGAGGACGGGAGGACGGGAGGACGGGATCGCGGGAGGCTCTGTGACTCTCCCGTCCTCCCGTCTTCCCGTCTTCCCGTCTTGCTCGCAGCCAGCATCCCCATCGCAAACCCCACGCGTCCATTCCCTGCAAGCGCACCCGGGATGCCCGAGCTTCGAAACCATCGCGCCATCGCGAGCAGCGGCCGCCACCACACCTCGCGACGAAACACGCCCAGCACAACCCGGGCGGCGAATGGAAGCCCATTGGCCCGGACCAGCCACTCTCGCGCCGCCTCGAGTCCGCGACCATACCCCACGCCGGCGGGGCAGACCGGCTCGCAGCCTCGGCAGCCGAGGCAGGCGTCGAGATGCTCCCGGACCGCGGGGTCCGAAGGCAGGAGCTCGCCCGCCTCCAGCGCGCGCATCAGCAGGATCCGCCCGCGGGGGGAATCGCTCTCGTCTCCCGTCGCCAGATAAGTGGGGCAGGCCGGCAGACAGAAGCCGCAGTGCACGCAGGGATCCAGTGCTTCGAATCCGCCCCTATTCATGCTCGATGCCTTCGAGCGCCACCGCGAAGGTGGGGTCGGGATCGAAGGTGCTGCGAAGCTTGGAGACCAGCGCTCCCACCCCTTCTCGATACGCGCCGTAGTGTCCGAAGGCGTGCCGTACCGGCCAGGGCGCCCGCTCCAGGGTCAACGGGATCTCCCGCTCGGCGGCCAGGCGCCGGACCACTTTGAGCTTCTCCACGGTGGCGTCGCCGCTCCAGCGCAGCAGCCCGGAGCCCGGCCCCCCCGACACCAGCCCGGCGTCGAGGTGCTCGGCGAGGAGATCGATGATCTCGTCCAGGCCATCGGCAAACACACCGAGCCGGAAGGTAGTGGCACCCCCGGTGGCCGCCCGCGCCGCGGCATGCCAGAACGCGGCGCCGCGTTCGGTGTCGGCTCGGGCCCACGCCACATCGCCGGACGCCGTGGCGCGAGCCACCTCGTCTTCCACGCCCGCTTCAGTGCCGACCAGCTCGAGCGCGAGCACCCAGTCAGCCTCGCCGGCGACGGCGGGAGCGAACAGCTCCATCGCCGCCGCACCCAGCCGCTGCACCATGAGCGCGCGGGCCTGATGGGTGAGGACGTCGCGCCCGCCCCGGGCCAGGAGGGTGGCCCGCGCCGCGGGACGGGCGCGGAGCCTCAAGTGCAGCTGGGTGACCACGCCGAACGCGCCAAAGCCGCCGACCTGCAGCTTGGTGAGATCGTATCCGGCCACGTTCTTGACCACGCTGCCGCCCGCCTTGATGATGCGTCCGTCGCCCGTCACGATGGTGCCGCCCAGGATGTGGTCCCGCACCGGCCCGAATCCGTGGCGGAGCGGACCCGCCGTGCCCGTGGCGACGATCGAGCCGATGGTGCGCTCGGGCCGGCCGGGAGGATCGAGCGCGATCCAGGCTGCCTGCCGATCGAGCTCCCGCTGGAAAACACCCAACGAGACACCGGCTTCGACGGTGGCCACCAGATCCGCCGGCGCCACATCGACGATGCGGGAAAGTCCGCTGGTGGAGAGCGCCAGATCGGCGGGCGCGTCCGGCGGCATCCAGCTGCCCCGACCCTCCAACCGGATTCGCCAGCCCTGCTCATGGGCCAGCCCGCAGACCTGCGCCACCCCGTCGGCGGAATCGGGCACGGCGCGGGCGCGGCCGTCGGCGTCTTGTTCCACCGCCGCCTCGCCCAGGGCATGGCGCAGCCGCATCAGGATCGCGTCGTTCATGGGTGACCGTTCTTGCCTGCGGCGGCCGCGGCTTTGGGATTTCGCCGCCATTCGTTGCAGTGATGCACCGGGACCACCTTGCGGGGGTTGGCGCGCTGCTCCGGGTCGAAAACCTGCCGTACCGCGCACATCGCGGAGAGGCTCTCCGGATCGAAGATCATGGGCATGTAGTCCAGTTTGTCGGCACCGACCCCGTGCTCGCCGGTGATCGATCCGCCCGCCGCGACGCAGACCGCCATGATTTCCCGGGCAGCGCGCTGGACCCGGTCGGACAGATCGGCATCACGATGGTCGTAGCAGATATTGGGATGCAAGTTCCCGTCCCCGGCGTGAAAGACATTCGCCACCGTCAGGCGATAGGTCCGACCGATGGCCAGGATCTGCTCCAGCACGTCCGGCAGGGCGGAGCGGGGAACCACCGCATCCTGGACCACCAGGTCGGGGGCGATCCGCCCCATGGCACCGAAGGCCTTCTTCCGTCCCTGCCAGAGCCGGGCGCGCTCGTCCGGACTGGAGGCGGCGCGGATGGTCCGGGCGCCGGCTGCCGTGAGCAGCGCCTCCACCGCGGCGCTCTCGGCGCCTACCGCGACTGGCCAGCCGTCCAGCTCCACCAGCAGGATCGCGCCGGCATCAACCGGATATCCCGCGGCATAGATCGAGGATTCCACGGCCACGATGCAGGCCTGGTCCATCATCTCGAGCGCCGCGGGCACGATACCCGCCGCGATGATGGCGCCCACCGCTTCGCTGGCGGCGCGCACCGTGGCAAAATCCGCCAGCAGAGTGCGGATCGCGGCGGGCAGCGGTGTCAGCCTGAGGGTGATGGTGAGCGCGATCCCGAACATGCCCTCGCTCCCCACGAACAGACCGACCAGGTCGGGCCCCCACCCATCGCCGTGTGGACTGCCGAGCCGGACCACTCTCCCATCGGGGAGCAGGACCTCGAGCTCCACCACATGGTTGGTAGTCACTCCGTACTTGAGGCAATGCGGACCGCCGGCGTTCTCGGCGACGTTGCCGCCCAGCGTGCAGGCGCTCTGGCTCGACGGGTCCGGGGCGTAATGCAATCCCAGCGGCAGGATGGCTTCGGAGAGCCGCGCGTTGACGACTCCGGGCTCCACCACCGCGCGGTGGCGCACCGGATCCACCGAGATGATGCGGTTCATCCGGGTCAAGACGACCAGGACGCTGTCGTCATCCGCCAGCGCTCCGCCGGAAAGTCCGGTGCCGGCACCCCGCGCCACCCAGGGTAGCCCCATCGTCGCCAGGAGCCCGATCACGGCGATGCACTCTTCTCGCGAGGCCGGCAGCACCACCACGCGGGGGCGGGCGGAGTGGGTGGGGAGGCCGTCCGCCTCGAAGGTGCGGAGCTCGGCGGGTCGCGATCTGACCCAGCGGGGACCGGTGATCGCGGCCAGGCGCTCGACCAGCTGATCGGTCAGCGGAGCGCTCCGTGGCCGTTCTGTTTGGCCTGTCCGTGGATCAGGGCGCGCTGCTCGGCGGCCTGCACCAGCGCGGGAAGGGCATGGAGAAGCCGGGCGACCCGCTCGCTCGCGGAGCGGCACTCCAGCATCCGCTGCAGGTCGTCGTGGTCCCATTCGAGCAGCGCGGCCGCCTCGAAGGAGAGGGTCGCAGGGTCGGTGGAAAAGGCCCGCTCCAGCGACTGATCATTGCGCGATTCGAGCGCCGCGGCGTAACGGGTGGCCAGCGCGTGGAGCCGGGTCGTGTCGGCGTGGTTCGGGATCTGGATGTCAGGAAGATCATCCACCCGCTCGATCAGGCCTTGTCCATACGGCGAGTCGGTCGCCGCTGGCCCCAGATACCGGAACCGGCGCTCCCCGCTCACCACGATGTTGGAGCGGCCGTCGGGGAGCGGCTGCATGCCGCGGATCCGGGCCACGCACCCGATCGCGCCGGGGGCGGGGAGTCCGCCGTCATCGCCCGGAGGGAGGACGCCGAAGCGGTGATCGTTCGCGGCCACATCGGCGAGCAGACTCCGGTAGCGGGGCTCGAAGATGTGGAGCGGCAGCAGGGCCCCGGGGAAAAGGACGGTGTGGAGGGGGAAGAGGGGGAGCGGATACGGCATGCGTTGAGTGTAATGGAGATCGGAACCGGATTCAGGACTCAGGGGTCAGGGTGTCCGAAAACCAAAACCGCCCGACGAACACCGAGTCCGCCGGGCAGCTCTGTCCCCTGACTCCTGATTCCTGATCCCTGCCGTTACGCCGCCTCCATCGGGAAACTCCGCAGATGCTTCACCTCCGGTGCGTTCCGGAGCTTCTCGAAGGCGCGCTCACGGATCTGGCGAACCCTTTCCCGGGTGACGCCGAGCATCGCCCCGATGCCCTCGAGGGTGAGCGCCTCGCTGCCTTCCTCGAGCCCGTAATAGAGCGCCAGGATCCTTTGCTCCCGCGGGGTGAGGTAGCGGCTGAACAGGGCGGAGAGGAATTCCTTGCGGAGCCCGGCGTCCACCAGGTCCTCGATGTCCACCGGCACGGTCCCGGCGACCCGCTCGCCGAAGGTGGAGGAGCCGGAGTCGTGCCGTTCCACCGGGGCGTCGAGCGACACCTCGACCGTGGTGACGAGGCGCGCTTGGCGGATGGTCTCCACCGACTCGTCCAGCACCTGCGCCGTCTCGGCGTCGGTGGGCGAGCGCCCCAGCTCCTGAGAGAGCAGGCTCTCGATTTTGGCCATCTTCATCAAGGCGGCGTTCTGGTTGAGCGGAATCCGCACCGTGCGGGTCTGCTCGGCCAGCGCCTTGAGGACGCACTGCCGCACCCACCAGACTGCGTAGCTGATGAATTTGACGCCGTGGGCGGGATCGAACTTCCGCACTGCCTTGAGCAGCCCCTCGTTCCCGATCGCCACCAGCTCGGACAGGTCGAGCCCGTGCCCCTGGAAGCGCTTCACGTAGGAGATCACGAAGCGGAGATTGGCCGTGACCAGCCGGTCGATCGAGGCCTGATCGCCCTTTCGGGCGCGCTTGGCGAGCCGGATCTCCTCCTTGGGATCCGCGATCATCGGAAGTTTCCGAATGTCGAGTAGATACTGGTCGAACGCGTTGTTGGGAGCAGAGCGGCCCAGAGCCCTGGGGGTCGTACGGGTACGGACGTGAGACATGCCACCTCTTCGGGGGTCGATGCCGCGGTTGCGCACTCTGTGGGTGTCACCCGCGAGGAGCGGGTCATGATTTGCTGGGGAGCCACCTGGAACGGGTGTTAATCTATGGACCATTTTTTGACGGTCAATAGTTGTACACCTTCAACATCACAAATCTAGCAATGGCAATCGCTTGGAGATTTCCTCAACTTTATCCCCGCGCAGGTCCTCAACAAAAATGTTGAAATAGCCAGTAATTCATTATGGCTAAACAGCTTATAGCAAATAGCCAATTGCCGATAGCGTTGAAAAAATCAATAGAGCGTGGCCGAGGACCGCGCGGTGGAAAGAACAACCCTCACGAGATCGCGTGAAACCGGCACCGTCCAATTACTATCGGCACCCGCCATGGTGCCGATGTTAGTCGGTAGCGCGAACCGCAGCGATTCGGCGCGAACTTTTTTGTCCATCGTCATCGCCTCGATCAATCCGTCATCGCTCCACTCGGGATCGAGCGTGGTGGGCCGGCCCAATTGCTCGAGGGCGAGTCGGATCGTCGGGGCCAGGGCCCGTTCGGCGAGACCGAGCCGGTGGGCGAGCAGCGCTTCGACCACCAGTCCGATGGACACGGCGTCGCCATGGAGTACACCGTAGTTCGAGACCCGCTCGATCGCGTGTCCGATCGTGTGTCCAGCGTTGAGAATCGCGCGGCGGCCCTGCTCCCGTTCGTCCCCGCTCACCACCGCCGCCTTGATCACCACGCTGCGAGATACCAGCTGGGTCATCAGCTCGGGATCCCGGACCAACAGCGCGTGCGCGTGCTCGCGGATCCAGGCGAAGTACTCGGCATCCGCCACCAGACCGTGCTTCAGTGCTTCCACCAGGCCGGCGCCGAGGTGGGCGGGGTGCAGCGTGGTGAGCACCGTCGGATCGGCCAGCACCGCCACCGGCGGATGAAAGGCGCCCACCAGATTTTTGCCGTGGCGGGTGTTGATACCGGTCTTTCCGCCCACCGACGCGTCCACCATCGCCACCAGCGAGGTCGGCACCGAGAGCCAGGGAATCCCGCGCAGATATGTCGCCGCGACGAACCCCGCGAGGTCACCGATCACGCCGCCGCCCACCGCGACGATTCCGCTGTCGCGACCATACCCCAAGTCGAGCAACCGGTCGGAGAGCGCGCCCCAACGGGCCCGGCTCTTGGAGCCTTCGCCGGGACCCACCACGAGGGTGGGCACGTCGAGCCCGTGCGGCACCAGCCGCCCGACGGTGCGATCGGTGACGACCGCGAACCGGCGCTTGGGCAGGAATTGCGCGGCGAGCTCGGGGAGCCGTGCCAGGAGGTCCGCTTCGACGTGGACGGGATAGCTGCCGGTCCCGTGGGTCACCCGGACCACCGGGTCCCTGGCTACCACGTCACATCCCCGCGTCCGGCGCTTTGATTGGCGAGCCGGGCGAGGGTGAACAGATAGTCGGAAAGACGGTTGAGGTAGACAATGAACAGCTCGGGCACCGCGGCGTTACGGGCCAGACCCACGACGCTCCGTTCGGCGCGGCGGCAGACGGTTCGCGCCAGGTGCAGCGCGGCCGCCTTGGCCGCGCCGGCGGGAAGGATGAACGCGCGGAGCGGCGGGAGCGACCCGTCGGCCGCGTCCATGGCGCGCTCGAACTCCTCGACCCGCCCCGCGGAGAGACTCGCCCTCTCCAGCGCGACGCGCACCTTTTCGGGATCAGGCGTCGCCAGATGGCCGCCGATGGCGAAGAGATCGCGCTGGATCGCTTCGAGCTCGGCGTCGAACAATGCCACCGGCTCGGTGGCCCGCGCGAGGCCGATCGCGGAGTTGAGCTCGTCCACGTCGCCGTAGGCGGAGACCCGGGGATCGTCCTTCGGCACCCGCCCACCGCCGAACAGACCGGTCTCGCCTTGGTCGCCGGTTCGGGTGTAGATCTTCATGCCGGAAAGATACTGCCGGGCGGATCGACGGAAGAGCGGATAGGCGGATAGAGCGGATGGGCGGATAGCGGTTTACCTGGCCGCCATGGCCACCTTCTTCCGGATCGCTGAATAGAACGCCCAGGTTTGCTTGGCGGCCGACTCGTGCAGCCGCTCAAGTTTCTCATTTTCCTCCGGGCGTCCGAATCCCAGGTCTCGGGACAGCTCCAGGGCGTACGACAGCTCGCTCAGCGAGCCGACTGATATGTCCAGGAAACGGCGAAGTTCACGCACTCCCTGTTTGGCCATGCCTTCTGCGATGTTGGCAGCCGCCGAATAGGCGGCGCGACGCGACTGGGCCGAGAGTCCGAACATCTCGCGCTTTGGCCAGGACTCTGTCGATCGATACACTTCGAGCGCGAGCAGGTGACATGCCTTCCAGGCGCGCACGCGATGGTGGGGCATCATGCGCGAATGGTCGGCACGCTCCGACGTTCGTTGGGTATCCATTTCTCGCGTATCGTTACCGTTCGCTCCGCCCATCCGCCCATCCGCCCATCCGCCCATCCGCCCATCCGCCCATCCGCCCATCCGCCTATTATTCTCCCGTGCAAACCACGGATATCACCATCATCGGCGCCGGCCCGACCGGGCTGTTCGGCGCCTTCTATGCCGGCATGCGGGGCGCGTCCTGCCGCATCGTCGACGCGCTCCCCGCGCTGGGGGGCCAGCTCATGGCCCTCTACCCCGAGAAGTTCATCTTCGACGTGGCCGGCTTCCGACAGGTGCTCGCCAAGGACCTGGTCAAGGAGATGGCGGAGCAGGCGCTGCAGTTCGGCTGCGAGGTGTGGCTCGACGAAATCGTCACCGGCCTCACCCGCGTCGAGGATGGCGGCATCGGCCACTTTGTCCTCGAGACCAGTCGGGCCGACTATCCCACTCGGACCATTCTGATCGCCGCCGGGGTCGGGGCGTTCGAAGCGCGGCGGCTGCCGGCGGAAGGCCTCGAGGGGTGGGAAGGCCGGGGACTCGAGTACAAGGTGCTGGATCCCAAGAAATTCGCCGGGCAGCGGGTGCTGATCGTTGGCGGGGGAGACTCGGCGTTCGACTGGGCCGTGAATCTCGAAAACCTGGCCAAGTCGGTCATGCTGATCCACCGGCGCGATGGATTTCGGGCCCATGCCGCGACGGTTCGCCAGCTCGAGCGGATGCAGCGCCAGGGCAAATGCGAGGTGCGGACCTTCTCGGAAGTCATCGCGATTCACGGCGGCGACCGGGTCGAGCGGGTGACCATCCTCAACACCAAGACCAAAGCGGAGGAGGTCCTGCCCATGGACGCCGTCATCCCGCAGCTCGGCTTCCACAGCGACCTCGGCCCCATCAAGCAGTGGGGCCTGGATACCGAGAAGGCCTCCATCAAGGTGGACCGCGTCATGCGAACCAACGTGCCGGGGATCTATGCGGCGGGAGACATCTCGGCGTACGAAGGGAAGCTCAAGCTGATCGCCACCGGCGTGGCGGAGGCGTGCACCGCGGTCAACAACGCGGTCCACTACATCGATCCCAAACGGAAGGTGGACCCGGGCCACAGCTCCGAGCTCAAGATCTTCGCCACCCAGCAGCACGGCTAGACCCCGACGATCCTGCTGCGCCGCTCCATGTTGAAGGTGTCCTGCCACACGCCGTTCCGCTGGGCCAGTCGTTCCCGCCGCCCGATCATGCGGAACCCGCACTTCTCGTGGAGCGCCACGCTCACCGGGTTATCGGCCTGGATCGACGAGAACAGGGTCCAGATGCCGGCCCGTTCCGATGCGTCGATCAGCGCCATCAGAAGCGCCCGGCCGACGCCGGCGCCGCGAGCACCGTCGCCCACGTACACGCTCACCTCGGCCACCCCCCGGTAACAGACGCGGGGCGACACCGGCATCAGCGCCGCCCAGCCCACCATGCGCCGGTCGCGCTCGGCGACGATCCGGGCCGCGGCCAGGTGCGTGCCGTTCCACTCATCCCACTCGGGGATCTCGGAGTCGAACGTCGCGGCACCCGTCGCGATGCCTT
>JAXIPC010000202.1:0-4048 GCA_045403135.1 Gemmatimonadales bacterium
CGGCCTGCGGGACCCCCGGGCCGCGGCCGCTTGCATTCGGCACCGAGCAGTGCGCCCATTGTCACATGACGCTGGCCGACCCGCGCTTCGCCGGCGAGCTGGTCACCGTCACCGGCAAGGTCATCCCGTTCGACGACGTCGGATGCCTGGCCCTGTATGTAGGCACCGGCGGCCTGAGCCGGGATCGGATCGGCTCGCTCTGGGTGAGTGACTTTGCCCATCCGGATTCCCTGTTCGCCGTAAACCAGGCGGTATTCCTGCGCAGCGATTCCCTCAAGACGCCGATGGACTATCACGTCGTAGCCTTCCGGCAGGGCGGCACGGCGGACAGCATGCGCGCGGCCCTGGGCGGCGAGCTGCTCTCCTGGGACCAGGTCGTCAGGCTCGTGACAGAGCGGCCAGCTCGCTGATGCTCTTGCTCATCGCTGCCATAGGGGTCACGATCGTGGTCCAGCCGGCGGGTCCGGTGCGGACCCTCACCCAGGCGCTGGCCCTGGCGAGGCCGGGCGACCGTATCGAGGTGCGGACCGGGCGATATCGCGAGGCCAGGATCGTGGTCGGGATACGAGTGGAGATCGTTGGCAGCGGCGCACCGGTCTTCGAGGGCGGTGCCCACAGCACACTGGAAATCACCGCGGACAGCGTCGTGATCCGGGGCCTCAAGTTCGAGGGCGTCACCCCCAGTGCGACCGAGGACCGCGCCGCGATCCTGCTGCGAGACGTGCGAGGCTGCCGCATCGAGGACAACCAGATCCGCGAGGCCTACTTCGGCATCTACGCGATGCGCGCCGCCGATTGCGTGATCGCGGGGAACCGGGTCCGGGGCCCGGCCGGCGCCGAGGCATCGACCGGCAATGGCATCCACCTCTGGCAGTCGAGCGGAATGACGGTTCGGGACAACGAGGTCGCAGCGCATCGGGACGGCGTCTACTTCGAATTCGTGCGGAAGGCCACGGTCGAGGGAAACCATGTCACGGGCAACCGCCGCTACGGACTCCATTTCATGCGGTCCGACTCGTGCTCCTACAGCGGGAACCGGTTCGACGGGAACGGGGCCGGGGTCGCGGTGATGTACAGCCGGGGCGTGACGATGACCGACAACCGTTTCGAGCAGAACTGGGGCAGCGCGGCCTACGGGCTTCTGCTCAAGGAGATCAGCGACGGGGCGGTGCGGGGCAATCGCTTCACCGGCAACACGGTGGGCTTGTACCTGGAGGACTCCAACCGGAATCAGGTGACTGGCAACATCTTTCAAGGCAACGGATGGGCGGTCAAGGTGCTGGCCAACGCCACGGACAATCGCTTCGAGGGCAACAGTTTCACCGGCAATACCTTCGACGTCTCGACCAACAGCCGAACCGCTTCGAGCAGCTTCTCCGGCAACTGGTGGGATCACTACCGGGGCTACGATCTCGACCACGATGGGGTGGGCGACGTGCCGCACCGGCCGGTGCGGCTCTTCTCACTGGTGGTCGAGCAGCACGAGCCGGCGCTGATCCTGCTCCGCTCCCCGTTCGTGGATCTGCTGGATGCGGCGGAGCGTCTGATGCCCATCCTTACCCCCGACGCCCTCAGTGACCGGCGCCCCCTGATGACGCGGCCCAGGTGACGCCCTCGCGTGTCGTCGTCAGCGACCTCCGGAAGCGGTTCGGGCGGCAGGAGGTGCTGCGCGGGCTCGATCTGACGATCCATCCTGGCAGGGTCACCGCGGTGGTCGGTCCCAACGCCGCCG
This sequence comes from Gemmatimonadales bacterium, assembly GCA_045403135.1. Classification (GTDB taxonomy): domain Bacteria; phylum Gemmatimonadota; class Gemmatimonadetes; order Gemmatimonadales; family GWC2-71-9; genus JABFSM01. The sequence goes on from JAXIPC010000202.1 coordinate 1,733, forward strand.
GGAAGACCACCCTCATCAAGACGATTCTCGGTTTGGTGCGTGCGGACCGCGGAGGCGGGTCGGTCGAGGTCGACGGGATCCCGGTGAACGGAAGCCCGGCCTATCGCGAGCGGATCGGCTATATGCCCCAGGCGGCGCGCTTCCCGGAACATCTGACCGGGCGCGAGGTCATCCGGTTCCTCATGGATCTGCGCGGCCGAAGGACCGAGCTGGACGAGGAGCTGATCGAGCGCTTCCGACTCGCGCCTTCATTGGACAAGCCGGTCCGGACGCTCTCGGGGGGGACCCGGCAGAAGCTCAATGCCGTCGTGGCCTGCCTGTTCCGGCCATCGCTCCTGATCCTCGACGAGCCCACCGCCGGCCTGGACCCGGTCGCGGCCGGCATCCTCCAGGACAAGGTGCTCCGCGCCCCCGCTGCGGGGGTGACGGTGCTTCTCACGTCGCACATCATGAGCGAGGTCGAGGAGCTGGCCCAGGACCTGGTATTTCTGCTGGAAGGGGCCATCGCCTTTCAGGGCACGGTCGAGACGCTGCTCGCCCAAACCGGCGAAACGCGACTCGAGCGCGCGATCGCGCGGCGGCTGGAGGCAGGCGTGATATGAAGACGGCCTGGAAGGTGCTGCTTTCCCAGCTGCGCAACGTGGCGCGGAGCCGCTGGATTCTGGGATACACGCTCCTGCTGCTGGGACTCACCCTGCTGCTGCTTCGCTTCGGGGGCAGCGGGGAACGGGCGCTGCTTTCCCTGCTCAATGTGGTGCTGCTGCTTCTGCCGCTGATGAGCGTGGTGTTCGGAACGCTCTACGTGTACAACGCGCGGGAATTCATCGAGATGCTGCTCGCCCAGCCGGTGGGCCGGGGTGCGCTCTACGTGGGGCTCTTCGGCGGCCTGGTCCTCCCCGTGGGAGGCGCATTCCTGCTGGGAGTCGGCGGGCCGCTGCTGGTTCAGGGCGGGGGAGAACCGGGATTCGCGGGCCACGCGGCGATGCTCCTGGCCGTGGGGCTGCTCCTGACGCTGGTCTTCACCGCGTTCGCCCTCTGTGTCGCGGTGCTGATCGAGGATCGCGCCCGGGGACTCGGCGCCGCGCTGGTGGTCTGGCTGCTCACCACCCTGGTCTACGACGGGATCCTCCTGCTCGTCACGACGCTCTGGTCCGATTATCCGCTCGAAATGCCCCTGCTGGTCCTGGTATTCCTGAACCCGGTGGACCTCGCCCGGGTCCTGCTGCTGCTCACCTTCGACATTTCCGCATTGATGGGTTATACCGGCGCGGTGTACGAGCGCTTCTTCCAGGGGGGAGGCGGGGTGGTTCTGGCATTCGGGATGCTTTTGCTGTGCGCCGGAGTGCCGCTTCTCCTTGGGTTTCGCTGGTTTCGCCGGAAGGACTTCTGACTCCTCGTCGCACCTCTTCTCGGAGCAGCTCCTAGAAAGGCGGGAAGCACAAAAGAATGCCCAGTCCTAACAGCCGGTATCCATCCGGATTCCGGTCAGATCGGAACGGTGAGCACCGCGCACGGCGCGGCCTGCAGCAGATCGCGGCCCACATGACCGGAACCCAAATCGCCCGGAGCGCCGCCGCGGCGTACGCCGAGCACGAGCAGGTCCGACTGGGTGGTCTCGATCATGTCGAGAATCTCCGAGACGGGATCGCCCCAGCGCAGCAGGAAATCGCAGGATCCCTTCGCCAGCTGGAGCCGGTCAACGAGGGCACGGGCGCGTTCGATGCGAGGATCACTCCAGGCGCCGGCATCCTCGGCAGCTGGCTCCGGTCCGGGCAGGACACACAGCGCGAAAGCGCGCGCGCCCGCGAGACGGAGTACGGCCGAGGCGGGTCCCAGCAGGTCGAGGCCCCGGAGACTGCCATCGAGCGCGATCAACGCCCGCGTGATGGTCTGGGTACTGGTCGGCACGAACAGGGTGAGCCCTCCGCGCCGCCGGAGCACCATATCGGAGGTCGGTCCGAGCTGGAGCGGATTCTCCCGGGTGTGGTGGTGGCGGCCCAGCACGACGAGGTCCGCTCCCCACGATTCGGCGTGGCGAACGATCTCCACCCCGGGCAGGCCGATCACCTTGGTCGCGCTTCCGCCATGTGTGGTCGGCTCCTTCCACCACTCGAGCCCCGGCTGCCAGTCGGGCGACACGGCCTCGAGCTCGAGCCGGGTGAAGTGTCCGCCGGCCCGTTGGGCAAGCGTGCAGGCCACCGCCACGGCATGTTCTCCATCCGGAGATCCGTCGGTTGCCGCAAGGAATCGTTTCATCGACATGGCGGTCCTTTCCTCTCGTTCGAGCCCGGCGTCACTGGAGAAACCTTAGTGGCG
>JAXIPC010000018.1:0-12571 GCA_045403135.1 Gemmatimonadales bacterium
ACCAGTACCAGGAGCTCAGTCAGAAGATCCTCGCGGCGGTCAAGGCGGTGACCAGCAAGCCGATCCGGTTTCTGGTCAACACCCACTGGCATGGCGACCATAGCGGCGGCAACGAAAACATGAACACCGCGGGCGTCATCATCGTGGCCCACGATAACGTGCGCACCCGGATGAGCAGCGAGCAGTTCAGCGCGGCGTTCAACTCAAAGGTACCGGCGTCTCCGAAAGGCGCGCTCCCGGTCGTGACGTTTAGCGAGTCGGTGGCGTTCTACAACGGCGGCGAGACGATCCATGTGGTCCACGTCCCCCCCGCCCATACCGACGGGGATGCCCTGGTGCACTTCGTACGCGGCAACACCATTCACATGGGAGACAAGTTCTTCAACGGGCGCTATCCGTTCGTCGATCTGTCCAGCGGCGGATCGTTCGAGGGGATGATCAACGCGGTGAATGCTGCGATGCCCTACGTGAACGACAGCACCAAGGTTATCCCCGGGCACGGCCCCCTTGCCGGGAAGACGGAGCTGGTGGCCTACCGCGACGTGCTGACGAAGATCCGTGACCGGGTGGCCGCGCTGATCAAGGAGGGCAAGACCAAGGAGCAGGTGATAGCTGCCAAGCCCTCGGCCGAATGGGACGCCACCTGGGGCACCGGGTTCATGAAGCCGGACGTGTTCCTGGGGATCGTGTACGACAGCATGAAGAAGCGGTGAGCTCTCAGAACCTCACACCCGCCCCGATCCGGAGCGTTCGGGGAGGCACCCGTTGCCGGGTTTGTCCATAGAGGGAAAAGGCGTCCGGGTCGAGGTTGCCGTTGACTGATGTTTGAATCTCGGAGATCGTGTTGGCGCCCAGCGTGTTGAACGCGTCGAGCGCGATGCTCACTTCGGTGTTCCCGAATCCGAAGCCGCGCTCCAGGTGGAAGTCGATCGAGGTCCGGGCCGGATAGCGGTAGGAGCCGCGGGCCTGCACGAAGATCCGCTGGCCCGCGGTCGTTTGGAAGAAATGGCCCCGAAGTCCGACGGGTCTCGGGGGCAGGCCGGTGAGAGGTTCGTCCGATAACTCGAACTCCAGCAGCAGGTCGGAAATGGTGAGTGTCGGGGTCACCCCGTCCCCCGAAAAATACGTCACGAACGCCCCGCCTCGGAAGCCGAAGGGCAGACTCCCTCCCGCCGCGAGCTTGACCTCGACCTCACTCTGGTTGTTGAGGTTCCCGAAAAAGTTGGTCTGTTCATTGAGTCGCACGAACGGCCCGGCCCCGGAAGTGGTGTAGTCATCGGTTCCGGTCAGGCTGTTGAGATTGCCTTCGAGCCGGGTGATGGTCGCGGAGGCGTTGGCCCACCATGATGGGTACCGTGCTGTCGCGCTCAGCTGGAGCTGGTCGAAACGCCGAGTGGCTTCCGGTACATTAGTCAGGACGTTATCGGGTTCGTAGGTGAGAGCCGCCCATCGGGCCAGCCCGTCCGGACCGGTGAAATGGGGCGGGATGACGAAGATCCCGCTCCCGATGCTCTGGTCCCGCCAGTAAATGATGTCCTCATTCGATACCGCGATCGTCGGGAGCACCACCGGCTTGCCGTCTTTGGTGACCGGACGGAAGAATCGGTCCAGCACCGTGACGTTTTCATAGACGGTGTAGTTGTTGGCGATGTTCCGGTCTACTACGGCCACCATGTTCTTGTTCCGCCGCCGCACATACAGGGCCTCGGTCTTGATCCGGCTGCCCCAGGTCTTTTCCAGCCCCAGGATTCCCTGTTCGATGTAGGGCTCCTTGAAGTTCTCCACCCGGCCCACTTCGTTGAGCCGGATGGTCTGCGCCTTACGCCATGCCGAGCTCGCGTTGCGCTCCGCGGCCGTGAAGGTGGTTCGCGGATCGGTGAACGGCACGCCGGTGTATTCCCATCGCTCTTCGTTGGTGTAGACGCTCCCGCCTTCCGCGCGGTCGAAGAAGGCCGCGAACATGTTCTGGTGGAAGATGCCCCAATGGGCCTTCGCCACCAGCGTGCCTTTGCCGCTCAGGTCGGCCACGATCCCGATGCGGGGCTCGACGGCGTCGTCATGAACGGGCGTGAAGTAGCCCCCGCCGGCCGAAGCCTGCCGAAGCTTCCCGACCCAGGTGCCCCAGCGCACCCCGGGATTGATGCTGAGCCACGGCGTCACCTGGATGTAATCCTGCAGGAAGACGGCGCTGTTCTGCACTTTGGACGCCAGGTCTACCTCGCCGCCCCAGCTGCTGGTGATGACTCCGTTGAAGACCCAGGTGCCCGGCACCGCAGGGTCGAAGGGCGGCGGGGTGAGCCGCTCACCCGGACGCCAGGTGAGTCCGCCGTTGCGCCGGCGCTGGTGGTTCCACTCTCCGAAGGCACGCTCCTCGCCGAGCTTGAAATGGTGCTCCATCCCGGCGATCCGCGCATAGACATCCAACGCGGCGGAGAAGGCGATGCTGGATGGCTCCCTGGACTCACGGAAGGGCGCGTTCTGGTACTGACGCGGGTTCACCTCGAGCAGCGTCGCGACGCCGGGAAACATGGATCCGGCGTAGCCGTCGCGCCGATCGGTCCCGTCATATCCCGCCAGCTTGAGCTCGAGGAAACTCCTCGCCGAGAGAGTGCGCTGCCAGGAGAGATTGTAGAAGAAGGTGCGCGAGGTCCGGTCCAGGGTTGCCTCCGGACTCTGGAATCCATCCTGTCCGAACCGCGAGCCATCGGCGTCGATTCGCCCCACCGCGCCGTTGAAGATGTCCTTGACGGTCGGCTGCCAGGTCAGCTTGGCCAGGAGCTTCCGCTCCCGCTCGCCTGGCTCGGCCGGTGAGAACTCTCCGGGCACTTGCCGCACCTTGTTGAGCACCCGGAGCCCGCGGTCCACCACCTGGGCGAACACGGCGAAGAAGAGCTTGTCGCGGACGATCGGACCGCGGAGCTGGGCGTCCAGCTCGGCGCGGTGCGACAGCTCGGAGCCGAGCTCAGTCACCCGGAGGTTGGTGGCGTTCAGGTGCCAGGATTCGCCGCTGGTGCGGAAGGCCCCTTGCAGCCGGTTGCTCCCCGACTTGGTGACGATGTTGACGATGCCGCCCTGAAAATTGCCGTACTCTGCTCCGGCGCCGAGACCACGTACCTGGATTTCCTCGATCCAGCTGGTGCTGGGTGAAAGGAAATCACCACCCAGTCCGGGATGGTTCACCGCCACGCCGTCGAGTTGATAGTTGTTGGCTTGCGCTGTCGCGGCGCCCCAGATCTGATCGGGCCGGGCGCCCGGCGTGAACGCGACCAATGCTCTGGCGTCGTTGGGCAACGGCAGGACGGCCAGCTCCCTGGGGGTGAGCCGGGTGCCAAACTCGGTGTCGCCGGTGCTGATCTGGACCGCGGCGGCCTGGACCACCAGCGGTTCGAGCGTGAGGGCGGTGGCCGAGAGGATGATGGCCACGCTTTCGACCCGGCCGGCGCGAACCAACACGTCGTTCACCACCACCGGCCTAAAGCCGATCCGGCGAACCGTCAGCCGATAGGATCCTGGTGGGAGGAAGGCGAGTCGGAACCCACCCAGCCGGTCCGAGGTGGCCTGCCGACGGGTGAAGCCGTCGGTATGGACCGCGATGATCTCGGCAAGCGGCACCGCGGCGCCTTCCTCCGCATGAATGCGACCTTCGAGAATGCCGCTGTTGCCGGATTGGGCGAATCCCGGCCCGGCCGCGAGGCCGAGGCACATCCCGGCGATCAGGCGCCACCGCCGACTCGCGGTCACCTCAGGATCACCAGGATGGCTCCACTATCGTGATACATGCCGAAGCGTTGCGTTGCGTCGGTCCCTCGTAAGTGCTGGATTTCCTTGACCGCGCTTCGCGCGACGTCTGCGAGGGCCCCGATTCCGCCCTTGCGCAGCCCGGAGACGTACACCTGAATGGGCGACGTCTGCAACAGGACACTTCCCGCGCCGCGACCCCGGAGCCAGTTGGGGCGAAGATGCTCAACCAGATCCATGGCGGTGATGGCCGCGTCGGGCGCCGCCTCGATCTCCTGAGTCGAGATCCGGTCGGGGTGGCGCTTGAGCCTGGGCTCCGGCTTGGCGGTGTCCTGGGCGGAAAGGCCGAGCGGGAACAGCGCGGCCATCATGAACAGCGAGGGCAGAAGGTGGGGCATGGTCGGGGTCTCTCTGCGCGAGGTGAACCCCTGACGAAAGCACCCCGGGGAAGGCTAGGGAAGGGGGGGCGTTTCGGGAGGCGGCTCGTCGACCAGGCGACCCGCTTCCCGGGCCGCCCGGCGGAGCAGGAACTCGATCTGCGAGTTGAGGGAACGGAGCTCCGCCCCGGCCCAGCGCTGCAGAGTATCATGCAGGGCAGGATCGAGGCGGAGCAGAAAGGCTTTACGTTCCGGCATGCTGTGGCGCCGCGATCAGGTGTACAGGGTGCCCGTGTTGACCACCGGCTGGGTTCCTTTCTCACCGCAGAGCACCACCAGGAGATTGGAGACCATCGCCGCTTTCCGCTCGTCATCCAGGTGCAGGATGTTTTTCGAGGCGAGCAGCTCGAGCGCGTTCTCCACCATCCCGACCGCGCCCTCGACGATCTTGTAGCGGGCCGCGATGATCGCACCGGCCTGCTGACGCTGCAGCATCGCGTGGGCGATTTCCTGCGCGTAGGCCAGGTGCGCAATCCGGGCTTCCTGGACCTGGACACCCGCCTTGGCCAGCCGGTCCTGGACCTGTTGCATCAGGTTGGCGGCAACCTCGGTGGCGTGGCTGGAGAGCGCCGCCTCACCCGAATTGTGGGCATCGTACGGATAGCTGGACGCGAGGGAGCGCACCGCCGACTCGCTCTGCACCCGGACGTAGTTCTCGAAGTCGTCGACTTCGAACATCGCTTCGGCGGTGTCGACCACCCGCCAGACCACGATGGCCCCGATCTCGATCGGATTGCCATGGGCATCGTTCACCTTGAGCTTGGCGGTTTCGAAATTCCGGGTCTTGAGCGAGACCCGAAGTTTCTTGGTGAACGGATTGACCCACCAGAATCCGGCGTCCTTCACCGAGCCGGTGTAGCGGCCGAAGAGGGTCAGCACCCTGGATTCGTTCGGCTGTACAATGAGGAAGCCGCCCAGCATGATCATGGCGACCACGAAGACTCCTGCCGTCAGGAGCACCCGCACGACGTCTTCGCTCGCGGCCGCGCCCACAAAGAGCCAGGTATTGAGCCCCAGGACGAGCAACAGCACGAGTAGCGTGGCGAGGCCGGGAAGCGGGCGAATGACCTTCTCGCGGATCATGTTCTTAGGGCTCCGTTAGTGTGATAGTTAAATGATATCACCATGATATAAGGAGGTCAAGTCCCACCATGGCTGTCCTTATCTGATGTCCCATTCGGACGTTCCAACGCTTGAACACCCCCAAGTGTCCAATGCTGCGAGAGATGGATCGGCGGCGCCGACATCGGAGGGAGTCCCCTGCAGGCTCAACTGGCTATGACCCCCGCCGATCTCGATCGGCAGGACGTGACGCTGGCCGCCGCAGGCGATCATGCTGCGTTCGAGCGGCTCTATCGCCGCCACGTGGCTCGGGTCAACGGCCTGGCGCGGTGGCTTCTCGATCCCAGCGACGCGGAGGATGCGGTGCAGGAGGTCTTCATCAGAGTCTGGCAGAAACTGCACACCTTCGCGGGCCAGTCCGCCTTCGGCACCTGGCTGCATCGGGTCGCGGTGAATCTCTTCCTGCGGCGCCGCCAGTCTTCGGGCTCGATCCGGAAGCGTCAGGTGAGCGACGAGGGGCTGATGCTCGCGGCAACCGGCGTGGCCGAGCGGCCGGACCTTCGGGTCGCAATCGAGGGCGCGGTGGAGCGGCTGCCCGCCGGCGCGCGAGAGGTATTCGTCCTCCACGACATGGAGGGCTACAAGCATGAGGAGATCGCCCGAATGCTGGAAGTCGATCCCGGCACGTCGCGATCCCAGCTTCACCGGGCCCGGCTGCTGCTGCGACAGCAGCTGGCCAACTGAAACGGAAGCGGACCATGGCTGACTCGTTTACCAACCAGCTCTCGGCCTATCTGGACGACGAGCTCGACAGCGCCTCGCGGAATCGGCTCGAGGCTCACCTGGCCGGCTGCCCGGAATGCGCCGTGGTGCTGGCCGACCTTCGCGCCATCGTCGCGGCGGCACCGCACTACGCAGGATCGGCTCCGTCGCGCGATCTGTGGAAGAGCATCGAATCGAGGCTCGATGAGGCAGAGGTGGTCCCGATTGGAGTCTCCCGTGCTCCCGTCCTCCCGTCCTCCCGTCCTTCCGCCCGCCGTTTCGGCTGGACCGCACTCATCGCCGCGTCCCTGGCCATGGCGGCAGTCGGCGGAGGGGCGGTGTGGCTGGCGCTGCGGCAGTCCGAACCCATCGACGCGCCACTGGCTGTCGTGTCGCCCCAAGCCGCTCCGGCGCTGCCGGCGGCATACCGGGAATTCGACGCCGCGGTGCAGGACCTGGAGCAGGTGCTCGCGGCCGGCCGCGGCCGGCTCGACACCGTCACGGTGCGTCTGGTGGAGGAGAATCTTCGCAAGATCGACGCGGCGCTCGCCGATGCGAGAGCCGCGGTGCAACGCGACCCCGCGAATGCGTATCTAAACCGCCAGATTGCCGCCAACATGCGGCTGAAGCTCAACCTGCTGCGATCGGCCACCAATGCGATCGCCGCGCGAACCTGACCAGGAGCATTTCATGTTGCTGCCCATGCTGGCTCTGTTGGCCGTTCAGTCGGCGCAGGGATTCAACACCGACACCACGATCGCCGTCACCCAGGGCACTCGACTCAACGTGGAGAACCAGGGGGGCGACATCACGGTGAAGGCCTGGGACAGGAACCAGGTGCGGATCCAGGCGAGCCATTCGCGCCGGACCCACATCGACATCCAGCTCGCCGGGGCGGTCCTCACGCTCGAGGCGGAGGCCGACCGAGGTCCGGCCAACATGGTGGACTACGTGATCACCGTGCCGGCCTGGATGGCCCTCAACCTCGAGGGGATGTACGCCACCGTAGACGTGAAGGGCAGCCGAGGATCGATCTCGGTCGAGACCCTGGACGGCGACATCACCGTGGACGGAGGCGCGGAAACCGTGAAGCTCGCCTCGGTGCAGGGCCGGATCGAGTTGAGCAATGCCCGTGGCCGGATCGAGCTCAACAGCGTGAGCGAGAGTATCGAGGCATCCGGGCTCTCCGGCGACATTCTGGCCGAGACGGTGAGCGGCGACATCGTGATCGCGCGGTCCGACGCGCGGTCGATCGAGATGCAGACGGTGAGCGGCGAGCTGATCTACGACGGCAAAATCATCGACGGGGGGCACTACTCCCTCTTGACCCACAGCGGCAACATCGCCGTCTCGGTGCCCGAGGGCACCAACGCTGCCATCGCCACTGCGGTCGGCTCCGGCGACGTGCGGGCCAGCTTCCCCCTGCCGGCGTCCGAGCGACCCAGCCGCCGGCGGCAGACATTCCGGCTCGGCAGCGGCAGCGCGACGGTCGAGCTGGAAACATTCAGCGGCTCGATCTCCCTGATGCGGCCTACCGAGCTGACGGGACGGTTGGACCGGATCAATCAGCGGCGGCTCGAGCGGGAACGGTCGAAGCAGAAGGCCAAGCCCGAGCACGAGCAGGACGACGACCATTCGCCTTGGGGAGACTGAGCCATGCGACTCCTTTCCTGCTCTCTCGCCGGCCTGTTCCTGGCCCAGTCGGTTGCCGCGCAAACCGGCACCGGGTTCGACTTCCGCCGGGATCTGGCCCCGGGCAAGCGTTTCTATCTCCAGAACATCATCGGGAACGTTCAGGTGACCGGCGGCTCCGGACGAGGCGTAGAGGTAAGCGCGGTCAAGCGTGCCGGACGCCACGGCGAAGTGGAGGACGTCACCATGGAGGTGGTGGAGCTGGAGAACGGCGTGGCGCTGTGCGTCCGCTATCCCCAGCAGCGGAATCGCTACCGCCGATCGGACGGACACGAGTCGAAGAGCCCGTGCAGCTCCGACTGGAGCGGGAACCACGAGCGCAATGACACCGAAGTGAACTTCACGGTCCGGGTGCCCACGGGCCTCTTGCTCCACATCGGCACCGTGAGCGGAGACGTGTTCGGGGAACGGCTCGAGGGCGACCTCGAGCTCACCAGCGTGTCGGGCGACGTGCGCCTCTCCGGGGGCACCGGGCCGGCCATCGAGCTGGAAACGGTCAGCGGCAACGTGGAGATTCTGGATGGGCGGGCCAAAGAGGTCTACGGCCACACCGTCAGCGGCGAGGTGACGTTCCGCGGGCCGATCCTGGCCGACGGGAGCTATGAATTCGCCACGACCAGTGGGGACATCGATGTGGCCCTGCCCGAGAGCCCCAACGCCAAGCTGACCGCGGCAACTTTTTCCGGCCGGTTCTCGTCAGACCTTCCAACCACCCAGGACGGCGCTCGCCGCAACCGCCGCCGCCACAATGCAACCTGGGGCACTGGGTCGGCGCGGCTCGACCTCGAGTCGCTCTCGGGCGATATCAGAATTATCACCGGAAGTCGCTGAGGAACCATCATGACGACGCTGCTGCAGGATATCCGCTACGCCCTCCGCAGCTTCCGCAAATCCCCAGGCTTCACGCTCACCGCCCTGCTCACGGTGGCGCTGGGCGTCGGTGCCAACACTGCCATCTTCAGCGTGGTGACCGGCGTCCTGCTCCGGCCCCTGCCGCTGGGCGAGCCGGAGCGGGTGGTGCTGGTGGGTCACGACTACAAGTCGATCAACCTGAAAGCCGGCGTCTCGGGGGCGGGTTTCAAGTTCTACCAGGCGCAGAACCGGGTGTTCGAGAAAGCCGCCGCGTTCACCGGCTGGGAGGCCAACCTGGCAGGCGACGGGGAGCCGGAGCGGCTGGTCGGACAGCGGGTTACGTCGGAGTACTTCGCCGCCCTCGGCATCGCGCCGGTGACCGGCCGCGGTTTCACGGCGGAGGAGGAACAGCTGGGCAACGAAAAGGTCCTGGTCTTGAGCGAAGGACTCTGGGCGCGCAGTTTCGGCCGCGACCGGAGCGTGGTCGGCAAGAGCCTCGTCGTCAACGGTGAGGCCCACGTGGTGGTGGGCGTGATGCCCAACGGCTTCCAGTTCGGCACCGATCCCATTGCGATCTGGACGCCGCTGGCCTTCACGCCCGAGCAGGTCGATCCCAACTGCTGGGGCTGCGAGTGGATGTCGATGGTGGCCCGACTCAAGCCGGGCGTCACGATCGACGCGGCGCAGAAAGACCTGGACCGGCTCGCGGCGGAGGTGCGGCAGAATCAAGCCAGCAATCGCGATGCGGACTGGGGCCTCTACTCCAAAGCCGCCACCGAGCAGGTCGTCGGCAACGTACGGCCCGCGCTCCTGGTCCTGATGGGGGCGGTGGGTTTCGTGCTCCTCATTGCCTGCGCCAACCTGGCCAATCTGCTCCTGGCGCGCGCGACGGCGCGGCAGCGCGAAATCGCCGTCCGCACCGCGATGGGCGCCAGCCGTATGCGATTGGCCCGCCAACTTCTCACCGAGAGCGTGCTGCTCTCGGTCATCGGCGGCACGGCCGGCCTGCTCCTCGCCTACGGCGCGGTGCGCGGACTGGTCGCCAGCAATCCGGTGAACCTGCCCCGGATGGATGCGGTGGGCGTCGATGGCACCGTGCTGCTGTTCACCAGCGGGATCACCGTGCTGCTCGGTCTGGTCTTTGGGCTCGCCCCGGCGATCCAGGCCGCCCGGCCCGCGTTGCAAGGCATGCTCAAGGACGGTGTACGCAGTACCCACGGTGGGGCGGGCCTTCGCGCCACGCTGGTGGTGTCGGAAGTGGCGCTGGCCCTCGTGCTCCTGATCGGCGCCGGTCTCATGATGAAGAGCTTCCGTAAGTGGGTATCGGTAGATCCCGGATTCAAATCGGAGCTGGTGCTCACCTTCGGGATTTCGCTGCCGAAGGCCAAGTACCCCGAGGACGCTCAGCAGACCGCCTTCTTCGACCGGGTCCGCCAGGAGCTCGGCGCATTGCCCGGCGTCGTGGCGGTCGGGGGAAACGTCTCGCTCCCGATGACCAACAACAACTGGACCCGGAGCTTCCGGGTCGAGGGATATCAGCCGCCGCCCAACGCCAACGGGCCCTGGGGCGACTTCCGCACCGTCACTCCGGGGTACTTCGGAGCGATGGGCATTCCCGTCAAGGAAGGTCGTGAATTCGAGCAGAGCGATGCCGCCGCCGGCCGCATGGTGGCGATCGTTGACGAGGTGCTCGCCAAGAAGTACTGGCCCGGCCAGAGTGCCATAGGGAAACGAGTCGGCTACGGTGGAGCGACTCCCCGCTGGCTCGAGGTGGTGGGCGTCGTGGGGCACGTGATGCAGAACAGCCCCAAGGATGACGAGCACACCCAGTTGTACCAGCCGGTGGCCCAGGCCCCCTTCACCGGGCTCGGCTTTGCGGTAAAGACCCGGGGTGAGCCGCTCGCGCTGGTTCCGGCCGTCCGGAAGCTCGTGCTCGCGGTCGATCCGCAGCAGCCGATCTACGACGTGCGGACCATGGAAGAGCGGTTCTCCGGCTCGTCGTCGCAACCGAAATTCCTGTCGCTGCTGCTGGGGTTGTTCGCCGCGGTGGCCGCGACCCTGGCGGCGGTTGGTATCTATGGCGTGATGTCCTACACCGTGGCGCAGCAGACCCGCGAGTTGGGGATTCGGATCGCGCTGGGCGCCGGGACCGGCAGCGTGCTCCGTCTGGTGCTCAACCGAGGCCTTGTCCTCGCCGGTGTCGGCATTGCGCTCGGTGTGGGCGGCGCGCTCGGGCTCGGGAAGGTGATGTCCACCCAGCTCTTTCAGACCAAGGCCGCCGATCCGGTGGTGTTCGGGATCGTCTCGCTCGGCTTGGTGGGCGTGGCCCTCTTGGCTACGCTGATACCGGCTCGGCGCGCCATGCGGGTGGACCCGATCGTGGCCCTGCGGTCGGAATAGCAGAAGCTGGTCATTGCGAGCCGCCTCCGGCGGCGAAGCAACCTGGAGATCGCTTCGGCCCTTTGGGCCTCGCGATGACGGTCGCAAAGTTGACAGCGTATCTATATCGGCTTACGATATAGTGACCACCGACCGATTTGCCGAGGTGCCCATGGCCGATGCATCGCTCGCTCGCCTGCTCCCCCTGCCGCCTGCCTGGTTCCATATCCTCATTGCGCTCGCCGACGGGGACCGGCACGGCTACGCGCTGATGCAGGAGGTGGCTGAAGAGAGCGGAGGGCGAATTCGCCTCGGGCCCGGCACGCTGTACGGGGCGCTCAAGCGACTCCTCGCCCTCGGTCTGGTCCAGGAAGGCAACCGACGGCCCGATGCCGATCTCGATGACCAGCGCCGCCGCTACTATCGGCTGACCGCTCTTGGCAGGCAGGCGATGGCGGCCGAGGCGTCGCGGCATGCCAGCCTGGTCGAGCTGGCTCGCTCGAAGCGCGTGCTCTCCCGGCCGAGGCACGCGTGAGCGTACTGTCTCGAGTGTTGTTGCGGCTCTATCCCGCCGCGTTCCGGAGCCAGTTCGGCGAAGACGTCCAGCTCCTCTTCCGCGATGCCTGGCGGGATGCGGGCCGGGGCATCAGCGCCGTGCCGGAACGGCTTCGTCTGGTCCTCGATCTGCTTCGCAGCGCGGCGGCCGAGTGGTTGGATTCGCTCAAGCGGCCGCCGTTGCTTCCCCAGTCTCCGCTGCCCACCATCAAATCCCGGCTGACCATGCGTGATCTCATCGCGGAGTTCCGGCAAGCCGTGCGCTCCCTGGCGCGCACCCCTGGTTTCACTCTGGCGGTCGTGCTCACGCTCGGGCTCGGCATCGGGGCGAACACCGCGATCTTCAGCGTGGTGGACGGCGTGCTTCTCCGTCCCGCGCCGTTCGACGACATGAGCCGGCTGACCATGGTGTGGGAGACCGATCGCAAGAGCGGCACCCTTCGGGAGCCGGCGTCCTTCCCCGATTATTTCGACCTCCAGGAGCGGAGCAAGCGCTACGATCGGCTGGCTGCATTTTCCCCCGTCACCCAAACGGTGACACCGCGAGGGGGCGACCCGGTTCGATTGGCCGGCCTCTGGGTGAGCCATGAATTCCTTCCCATGGTGGGCATCCAGCCGCTGCTCGGCAGCACCTTCTCCGCCGAGCAGGACCGGCGGGGCGGGCCGGCCGTGGCCTTGATCAGCGAAGCGCTCTGGACCGAGAGTTTCGGTCGCGATCCCAACGTCGTGGGTAGCTCGATCAACTTGGGCGACGAGCCCCACGCGATTCTGGGCGTCCTTCCCGCGTCGGCCGACTTCGGCACATTGCAGATCCTCGGTGTGGCGGCATACCGGCGCGGCTTTGCCGACCGAGGCGGACAAGCCCGCGTCGACGTGTGGACTCCGCTCCAACCCGATAGAGGATCGGACCGGGGAAACCATCCCATTTTCGTGATGGGCCGGCTGGCCCCGGGCGCCAGCGTCAAGCTTGCCCAGGAAGAAATGACGGGCATCACCGCCGATCTCGAGCGGCTCTACCCCGAAGCCAACGATGGGCGGGGTGTCTATGTAGAGCAGCTCTCGTCGGTGGTGTTCGGCGGGGTGAGGCCCGCGCT
>JAXIPC010000227.1:0-3106 GCA_045403135.1 Gemmatimonadales bacterium
AGCGTGACGCTGACCGGCTCCCGCTATGCCCTCTCGGGCACCGAGCTGCCGGACCTGCTCCCCTGGATCAAGAGCGTCATGGCGATCGATTTTCCGATCGCCGACACCCACGACTCCGCGTATCCTCCCGAGGTTCCCCCGCCCCGGGACAACCTGTCCTTCCTCCGGGAAGTGAATAACCTGCTCCCGGAAGACGGCGCCACCCAGCATCCGCTGGTTCGGCTCCGGCACGGGCATGGCCATACGCTGGAGGAGATGTACGCGATCAAGTACGGCCGCATCGATCGGGTGCCCGACCTGGTGGTGTTCCCCCGGAGCGTCGAGCAGGTAAGCGCGCTGGTCGACGCCGCGGCCCGACACGACGTCTGCCTGGTGCCGTACGGAGGCGGCACCAATGTGACCGACGCGCTCCGCTGCCCGCCGGACGAGGAGCGGATGATCGTCTCGGTCGACCTCGCACAGCTCAACCGGATCCTCTGGATCGATCCGGTGAACCTGATGGCGTGCATCGAGGCCGGCGCGGTGGGCCGCCACCTCCAGACCCAGCTCGCCGAGCATGGATTCACGCTGGGCCACGAGCCGGACAGCGTCGAGTTCTCGACTTTAGGCGGTTGGATTTCCACCAATGCAAGTGGCATGAAGAAGAATAAATATGGCAACATCGAAGACCTGGTGCTCGACCTTTCCGTGGTGACGCCCCGGGGCTCGCTGACCCGGACCGCGGTGTCTCCGCGCGAGTCGTCGGGCGTTGACCCCCGGCGCTGGATGTTCGGCTCCGAGGGCACGCTGGGCATCATTACCCATGCCACCGTCAAGATCTTCCCGCTGCCCGAAGTGACCCGCTACGACGCGGTGCTGTTTCCCAGCTTTGAGCGGGGCGTCGGCTTTCTCTACGACTTGACCCGCAAGGCTACTCCGCCCGCCAGCGTGCGCCTGGTGGACAATCTGCAGTTTCAGCTGAGCCAGACGCTGAAACCCCGCGCCACCGGGCTCAAGGCCTGGCTCCGGCGGGTGGAAAAGCTGTACGTCACCCGGGTGAAGGGCTTCGAGCCCCGCCGGATGGTCGCCTGCACGATTCTGTTTGAAGGAACCCGCGGGGACGTGGCTCGGGAAGAGGCCGCGGTGCGCCGGCTGGCGCGGCGGCATGGCGGGATGCGCGCCGGTGCCGAGAACGGGCGGCGAGGCTACCAGCTGACCTTCGGCATCGCGTACATCCGGGATTTCGTGATGAAGCATCACATCCTGGGCGAATCGTTCGAGACCTCGGTGCCCTGGACCCAGGTGCTGTCGCTCTGCGAGAACGTCAAGCGCCGGGTCGCCGACGAGTATGCGGCGCGCGGGCTCCCGGGCAAGCCGTTCGTGACCTGCCGGGTGACCCAGGTGTATCAGACCGGGGTGTGCGTCTATTTCTATTTCGGGTTCCACCACAAGGGGCTGGAGCGCCCCAACCTGGTCTATACGGAGCTGGAGCACGCCGCGCGCGACGAGATTCTGAAATCGGGCGGCTCGCTCTCGCACCATCACGGGGTCGGCAAGCTGCGCCAGGGTTTCCTGCCGCGGGTGATGTCGCCCGCCGCGATCGCCTGGGCCCGGGAGATGAAGCGCGCGCTCGACCCCGGCAACGTCTTCGGTATCGGGAACCAGTGCATGGCCGCCGAGGAAGTCACGCCCACAGCCTCCAAGGGGCCGCGATGACGGCGCGCCCGCGCACCTTCCTGCTGACCGGCGCCACCGGCTTTCTGGGCAAGGTGGTGCTGTCCGAGCTGCTGCGCCGCAAGGACGAGCTCGACCTCGAGCACGTCTACGTCCTGATCCGGCCCCGCGGGGACCTGGGCGCCGCGGAGCGATTCCGGCGCGAGGTGGTCGGATCGGCCTGCTTCTCGAGGCTTCCGGCCGGATGGACCAGCGACGTGTCGGTTCTCGAAGGCGCGCTGGAAGAGCCCGGCCTGGGCCTCCGGCCCGATCAGGCGGAGCTAGCCCGGAGCGTCACCCATCTGATCCACACCGCGGCCTCGATCAGCTTCGACCTGCCCATCAAGGCGGCGGCGCGGTCCAACGTGTCGACCGCCCTCAACGTGCTGGAGATGGCGCGCCGCTGTCCTCGGCTGGAGCGGCTGGTGTCGGTGTCCACGGCCTACGTCACGCCGCACACCGGTAACGGGGCGCCGATCCTCGAGACGTTGAGCCCGCTTCCCGCCCCCGCCGAGGAGCTCCTGGCCGCCATCGAAGGCGGCACGGTGGCGGAGGCCGAGTTACTGGCACGCTCCGGCCATCCCAACACCTACACCCTCACCAAGGCCATTGCCGAGCACCTGCTGCTTGCCCGCCGAGGGAATGTGCCGCTGGCCATCGTCCGTCCCAGCATCATTTCGGCGAGCCGCGAACATCCTTTTCCGGGCTGGATCGACAGCACCTCCGGATTCGGCGCGTTCGTGCTGCTGATCGGGCTCGGCCATTTGCGGGCGGTGGTCGGGCACCCCCAGGCGAGGCTCGACCTGATCCCCGTAGATGAGGTGGCTTCCCGCATCCTCGACGCCTGCCGGAGCGGGGATGTGCCGGCCATCCAGCACGCGGTGGCGGGCGCAGCGCACTCGCCGACGGTGGAGGAATGCGGAGGGGTGATCCGCGATTTTTTCCGGATCCACCCGGTGGCCCGATATCCCGAGATTCGTTATCTGGGACCCCGGGACCTTCGCTTTCAGCTGGCCGATCTGGTCCACCACCGGATTCCGATCGCGGTCGCCGCCGCGCGCGCACCCAAGCAGCGCGCCAAAGCGCGGTCACTGGCGGCCCGGCTGGCGTACCTCAATACGGTGTTTCCCTATTTCACGTCCCGGTCGTTTGCCTTTCACGTCTCGCGGCCGCTTCAAGGCCCGTTCGAGAAGGCCGCCTACGTGCGTACCGCATGCCTCGGCGTGTACCGGCACATTCTCCGGCGCGACGACTCCGAAGGGCCGCTGGCGGGACGCCGCCATGCCGGCCACGGCGGCGATTCGCGCTGGGCGCTTTCGCAGCCGCACGGCAATATGTGGATCCGCTTCGCCTCCTGGGCGGTGACCAAGGTGCTGCGCCGCGCGACCGAGCGCGTGACGGTCGACGTGCCCTC
>JAXIPC010000004.1:0-60175 GCA_045403135.1 Gemmatimonadales bacterium
GAGCGCCTCCTCCCCGCCGGCCGGACGGACCGCAGCCTGAGCGTTCTGGCTCGGTTGAGCCCGGGCGTCAGCGTCGGAACGGCAACAGCAGAGCTGGCGACTCTCGCCCAGCGCGCCGAACAGATTAGCCCGGGCACGACCAAAGGCTGGGGCGCCAGGGCGATGGTGCTCCAGAAGTACCTGGCCGATGAGTTCAAGGTCGCCATGAGAATCCAGATGGGCGCCGTGCTGCTTGTCCTGCTCATCGCGTGCGCCAACATCGCCAGCCTGCAGTTGACCCGCGCGGCCGCGCGCCAAACGGAAATCGCGGTGCGCACGGCACTTGGCGCCAGTCGTTTCCGGCTGGTCCGCCAGTTGATGGCCGAAAGTCTCCTCGTCGCTCTTATCGGGGCCGCGCTGGGCCTCCTGCTCGCCTGGTGGGGTGTGCGCGCTTTCCGTAACGCGCTCAGCTGGGGTGACTATGTCAGTGAAATGGCGCGCGAGATTTCCATCGATTACAACGTGCTCGCCTACACCCTCGGCATCTCGGTTCTTGCCGCACTCCTGTTTGGCCTGGCCCCGGCTTTTCAGCAGACGGCCGTCAATCTCCACTCGATGCTCAAAGAGGGAGGCCGGAGCAACTCACAGGGCAGGGCCCGGCACCGCGCACTTAGCGCACTGGTGGCCGCGCAAGTCGCCCTGGCGCTCGCGCTCCTGACCGGTGCGGGGCTCATGACGTGGGGGGGGGTACACAAACTTTACGCGGGGCTCGGAATCGATCCGAAGCAGGTTCTGACGGCAAACATCCGGCTTTCGAACGACCAGTACAAAGCTCCTTCAATGCAAGCGGCCTTCTTCCAGGAGGCCACCGAGCGGCTCGAAGCACTTCCCGGCGTGATCTCGGCGGGTGGCACGACGGCCCTGCTGCCTCTCGAGGGAGCACGCGTCGTCACGTTCAGTATCGCAGGCCAGGCCGTGTTGCCACGCCAGGACCGAGCCAAGACGGATCATTTTTCTGTCACCCCCCGGTTTCTCGAGACGCTTCGCGTCCCGCTGCTGCGTGGCCGCAGCGTTGGCTCTCACGACAATACCCAGGCACCACCGGTCGCCGTGGTCAACCAGGCATTTGTGCGGCGTTATTTTCCGAACGAAGAGCCCGTCGGAAAGCACCTGCGACTCGATACCGGCGACTCCGACCGTACGGACTGGAGCGAAATCGTGGGAGTGGTGGGCAACATCAACGAGTTGTCCGAAGAGTGGGAAGAGCGGCCCCAGGTGTACGAGTCTTACCTTCAGAGGCCCTCAGCGGCCATGACCCTCGTCGTCCGGACGACGTCGGACCCCGCGGACTTTGCGCCCTCCTTGCGCCGTGCCATCTGGGACGTTGACGGCGATCAACCGATCACTCGGGTCCAAACCATGGAACAGGTGGTCGCCTACGGTCGCGCCGCGGGCGTCATCGTGATGACCCTGTTGGGTTCCTTCGCGGGTTTGGCGCTGGCTATGGCGGTGGTAGGTGTCTTCGCCCTGATGGCTTACACGGTGGCGCAGCGGACCCATGAGATCGGAATCCGCATGGCGCTTGGAGCCCAGAGAAACAGCGTGCTGCGAATGGTCGCGAGGAAAGGAGTTGCCCTTGGAGCCATGGGCGTGGGAATCGGCCTTGTGCTGGCAGCTCCGCTAGCGTTGCTACCGACTGGTATAGCGCCGGGCATGCCCTTCAATCAACGCGCGGGCGTTGTCCTTGCTGCGGGTGTACTGCTTTGGCTCGTGGCACTTCTGGCCAGCTACACCCCCGCGCGCCGCGCCACCAGGATCGACCCTACGGTGGCGCTGCGGTGCGAATGACGTCGCGCAATGGATTGAGTCACGAGTTGGTTTGAACGGTTGTTCCTACGGCAGCGGGTGTCTAGGGAGCTGCCCGAAGGAATCCCCGGCGCATCTCGCGGAGAATACCACTCATTCAAAGGAAGAGGTGAGGATTATGAAGACCACGCTGTTGTCTCTCGTCGTGGCCGTGCTCGGGACTCCGCTTTTGGCGTTCGCCGCAAACCCTCCCACTGACGGATTCTGCTCGAATGCCTCGGTCACGGCCAAGACCGTGATCAATATCCTGCTGGCGTTAAGAGGGCTGGGGCCGATCTGCTGATCCACCATCAAACGGGGCGGCCTTGAGGCCGCCCCAGCTTCGTCGCACGGTGCCCGATAAGGGGACTGCCCAGATCGAGGCGAACTCACGACGGCCACCCAATTGGGTGGCCGTCGTCCGTTTCTCCACAACCACTGCGAAATGAGATAACTTGTGAACGGCTAACTCTTGATATTTGAGGCTATTAGAGACATATTCTCCGTCCCATGATCAAGGTTACCCAGGTCCAGCCCGGCTCCATTGCCGAGGAGCTCGGGCTCAGGCCAGGCACCGAGCTCGTTTCGGTGAACGGTCGCGAGATCGACGATTTCCTCGATTGGCAGTTCCTCACCGCCGACGAGGAGTTCACCCTCCACATCCGTCAGCCCGACGGCCAGGCCATCGAGTTCGAGATCGAGCGTCCCCTCACCGAGCCGCTCGGCGTGGCGGTCGAGCCGGCGCGGATCCGCCGCTGCGCCAACCGCTGTGACTTCTGCTTCGTGGACGGGCTGCCCGAAGGGCTCCGAGAGGTGTTGTACATCCGGGACGACGATTACCGGCTATCGTTCCAGTACGGCAATTTCGCCACCCTGACCAACCTCAAGCCGGCCGACGAGGCCCGGATCATCGAATACCGGCTCTCGCCGCTGTATGTCTCGGTGCACGCCACCGACCCGGTGATTCGCCGCTGGCTGCTCCGTAACCCCACCGCGCCAGACATCCTGCCGCAGCTCGGCCGGTTCGCCGAGCACGGGCTCAAGTTCCACACCCAGATCGTCCTGTCGCCCGGTGTCAACGACGGCGCCGTGATGGAGCAGACCCTGGCGGACCTGTACGACTTCGGCTCTCCCATCCTGGGCGTGTCGATCGTCCCGGTGGGCCTCACGGAATTCAGCAAACACAGCCGGGTGCGGGAGCCGACGCCCGAGGAGTGCCGGGCGGCGGCGCGCCGGCTCACCGTCTGGCAGCAGCGCGCCGTGACGGAGCGGGGCGTGCCTTGGGTCTACGGCGCCGACGAGCTCTATCTCCGGGCCGAGCTGCCGCTGCCGCCCGAAGCGAGCTACGGGGACTTCGACCAGGTCGAAAACGGCGTGGGGTCGGTGCGATTCCTCCAGCGCCGCATCCGCGAGGATGCCGGGCTGTTCACCGAGTGGGCCGGCCGGCGCATTGGCGTGGTCACCGGCACCTCCATGGGGCGGCTGATGCCGCAGGTGCTCGGACCACTCGAGGAAACGTCGGGAGCCCGGCTCGAGCTCATCGTGGTCGAGAACGGGCTCTTCGGCCCCCGCGTGACGACCGCGGGGCTCCTGCCCGGGAAGTCGATCGCCGAGACGCTCGCGGGCCGGAGTGATCTGGATTTGATCCTCCTCCCCGGCGAGTGCCTCAACGACGACTACCTCTTCATCGACAGCATGAGCGCCGACGAGCTGGCCGCCGGTGTGCCGGTTCCGCTCCGGTTCAGCAAGGATTTCAGCGATGCGCTGGAAGCCGGAGCCGCGGCGTGAGCAAGCCCACCGTGGCCATCGTGGGACGGCCCAACGTCGGGAAATCGACGCTGTTCAACCGGATACTAGGGGGCCGCGCCGCCATCGTGTCGGAGCACGCCGGCACCACGCGGGACCGTCACTTCGGAGATGCCGAATGGGCCGGCCGGGCCTTCTGGCTGGTGGACACCGGTGGCATGGTGCCCGATTCGAGCGAAGCGATGGACAAGGCCATCCGTCGGCAGGTCGAGCTCGCGCTGGCCGAGGCCGACCTGATCCTGTTCGTGGTGGACGGGAGGGAAGGGGTGCACCCGGTCGACCAGGCGGTGGCCGAACGGCTGCGCCGCGCCCGGCGCCCGGTGCTCCTCGCGGTGAACAAGCTGGACGACGGGAGCAGCCAGGTGCACGCCCATGAGTTCCATTCGCTAGGGTTCGGCGACCCCCAGGCCGTCTCCGCCTCGGTAGGTACCAGGAGCGGCGACCTACTGGACCAGATCGTCGCCAAGCTGCCGCCGCCCTCCGCCACGGAGCCGGAAGAGTCGGTGAACATCGCGATCGTGGGGCGGCCCAACGCGGGCAAGTCCTCGCTCGCCAACCGGCTGCTCGGCGAGGAGCGCTATGTCGTCCATGCGGAAGCCGGCACCACCCGCGATGCGGTGGACTCCATCCTCCGGCACGAGGGCACTCTGCTGCGGTTCATCGATACCGCGGGGTTGCGTCGCCGCGCCAAAGTCGAGGACGACGTCGAGTTCTACTCGACCCTGCGGACCCAGCGGGCCATCGAACAGGCCGAGGTGTGCATCCTGGTGGTGGACGCGCTGCTCGGACTGCACAATCAGGATCTGCGCATCGCGACCGAGGCCTGGGAGCGGGGGGCGGGGCTGGTCATCGCGGTCAACAAATGGGATCTGATCGAGGAAAAGGACTCCAACACGGCCAAGCGGGGGGAAGAGCAGCTGGTCAAGAAAGCCCCCTTCCTGCACTACGTACCGTTCGTCTACATCTCGGCGCTCACCGGGCAGCGCGTCCGGAAGGTGCTCGATGTGGCCCTCGAGGTAGCCGCGGCGCGCCGGCACCGGATCAACACCGCGGAAGTGAACCAGGTGCTGGGAGATCTGGTGCAGCGGCAGCAGCCGCCCCAGAAGGCCGGTGAAGAGGTGAAGCTGGTGTATGCGTCCCAGATCGGCACCGCGCCGCCGTCGTTTGCCATCGTGTCCAACCGCCCGGACGACGTGCCGGAGTCGTACCAGCGCTATCTCCTCCATGGGTTCCGCAGCGCGTGGGGGTTCACCGGCGCGCCGGTTCGACTCAAGTTTTCGATGAAGAGCGGGCGGCGATGAGCGATCTCCTGCCCTGGGTGCTGGCGTCGTATCTGATCGGGGCCATCCCCACCAGCTACCTCGCGGTCCGCATTGTGAAAGGGCAGGATCTCCGAACCCTCGGAAGCAGGAATGTCGGCGCCACCAATCTCTATCGCGTGTTGGGCTGGCGGTACGCCGTACCGGTCGGACTGTTCGATATGCTCAAGGGTGCCGTGCCAGTGCTCGCCTTTGCGCCCCGCGCCGGTGGCGGAGACCAGGTAGCGCTCCTGTTGGGCGCCGCCGCGGTGATCGGGCACGTGTTCCCGGTCTTCCTCAAATTTCGGGGCGGTAAAGGTGTCGCCACCGGGGCCGGAGTCGTGCTCGGGCTGGCGCCGTGGGCCTTTCTCGTCGCTCTGGTCACCTGGTTATTGGTGGTGAAGGCGAGCGGTTACGTCTCGCTCGCGAGCATCCTGGCCGCGCTGGTCCTTCCACCGGCTGTCTATCTGCTGCACCTGGAGCGGCGCCAGCTGGTCCCGCTCTTCCTGGGCCTGACCGCGCTCGTCATCGTGATGCACGTGAAGAATATCCGCCGGCTGCTCTCGGGTACCGAGCACCGCTTCGGGCAGCGCCCCGCATGACCTCGGTGGCAGTGCTTGGCGCCGGCAGCTGGGGCACCGCGCTGGCCGATCTCCTGGCCGCGAAGGGCGTCGACGTGCTGCTTTGGTGCTACGAGTCCGAGGTGGCCGAAGCCATCAACCGGGACCACCGAAATCCGGTGTATCTGCCTGGCGCCGAGCTCTCCCTGTCGCTCACGGCCACGTCGGATCCCGTGCACACTGTCCGGGGACGTGACGTGGTCGTTTCGGCGAGTCCCAGTCAGATGGTGCGCAGCGTTCTGTCGCCTCTGGCCGGCGCCGTGGAAACCGATGCGCTGGTGGTCGGGGTTAGCAAGGGGATCGAGAACGGCACCCTCAAGACCATGTCCGAGGTGTGCGCCGAGGCCCTCCCCGGACGGCCATACGTCATCATGTCCGGGCCGAGCTTTGCCGAGGAGGTCGCGCAGCGCCAGCCCACGGCGGTGGTCGCCGCCTCCCGGAGCCCCGTGGCGGCGGAGCAGGCGCAGCAACTCTTCTCAACCAGCACCTTTCGGGTCTATACCAGCGGGGATGTCACCGGCACCGAGCTCGCCGGCTCGTTCAAGAACGTGATCGCCATCGCCGCGGGGATGTGCGATGGACTCGGACTCGGCAACAATCCGCGCGCCGCGCTCATCACCCGCGGCCTGGCGGAGATGACCCGACTCGGCGTGGCACTCGGCGCTGACCCCCGAACCTTCTCAGGCTTGGCCGGCGTCGGTGACCTGGTGCTCACCACCTGCGGCGCGCTTTCGCGTAACCGGTCGCTGGGCATAGCGCTCGCCCGGGGCGACACACTCGAACACTTCACCGCGAGCCACCGTGCGGTGGTGGAGGGGGTCTACACGGCGCGCGTCGCGCTCGAGTTGGCCGATCGCGCCGGGGTGGAAATGCCGATCGCGGCCAAGGTGGCTGAGTGCCTGTTCGAGGCCAAGCCCCCCCGCCTGGCGATCATGGAGCTCATGGAGCGAACACCTAAGCCGGAGCAGTGGACGTGACTCTGCCGCGGCCCACCCAGGAGTTTTTCTCGATTGGAGAAGTGTGCGCGCTGACCGACCTCAAGCCGCACGTGCTGCGCTATTGGGAGAGCCAGTTCCGGTTTCTCAATCCCGCTAAGAACCGGTCGGGCAACCGCGTCTACAAAAGCCGTGAGGTCGAGCTCATCATGCTCGTGAAGCACCTGCTCTACAACGAGAAATACACCATCGAAGGAGCCCGGCTCCGGATCGAGCAGTACCGCAAGAGCGGGGATCTCAAGTCCCAGGTCTCCCGCGCGGCCTCGCGCACGACCCTGCGCGAGCTGCGCGACCAGCTCGACGAGGTGCTCGAGCTGCTCGACGGCGCCCGGCCCCCGGAAGCGCCGTGAACATCCTGGTCAGCAACGACGACGGGGTGAACGCGCCGGGAATCGCGCTGCTGTCGGATGCGTGCAGCGCGGTCGGGCAGGTGACCGTCGTGGCACCGGACCGAGAGCAGAGCGGGACGTCGCATTCCCTCACGCTCCATCGGCCGCTTCGGCCCATCCGCACCAAGGACGGGGCCTATCAGGTGGACGGGACACCCACGGACTGTGTGCTGCTCGCGGTCGGAGCCCTGATGCCTGAGCGTGCGGACTTCGTCTTCTCCGGCGTCAACCACGGTCCCAACATGGGCGAGGACGTGCTGTACTCCGGCACCGTGTCCGCGGCCATGGAGGCGGTGACGCTGGGCATTCCCGGCATCGCCTTCTCGTTCGCCAGCCGGGAGATCGACCTGCTCGCCTCCTACCGTGATCTCCTGGCCGCCCTGGTTCGGCGCATCGTCACCGTCGACGAGTTCCCCAAGAACACGATCCTCAACGTCAACCTGCCCGGCATCGAGGCCCGCGAGGTGCGCGGCGTGCGGGTCACCAAGCTGGGCAGCCGGTTCTTCTCCGAGGGTCTAACCCGCATGAAAGATCCCTGGGGCAAGGAGGTCTTCTGGATCGGTGGGGGCGAGATCACCTGGACCGGCGACGAGGAGTCGGACCACCAAGCCGTGAAGGAGGGTTACATCTCGATCACGCCGCTCCACATGGATCTGACCAGCTACGATTTCTTCGAGACGGTGCGGGGATGGGCGCTGGAAGGGTAGGGATGGGGGACAGCTACGGCGGGTACCGGGCGCGCCTGGTCGAGACGCTCCGGGACAAAGGCATCCGGGACCTCGGCGTACTCCACGCGGTGGCCACGGTTCCGCGCCACCTGTTCGTTCCGGCCTCGGCACTGCACCGCGCCTACGAAGACTCCGCCTTGCCCATTGGGGCAGGGCAGACGATCTCGCAACCCTATGTCCAGGCCCGCTCCCTCGAGCTGCTGCGGCTTCGGGGTTCCGACCGGGTCCTCGAAGTGGGCGCCGGGTCGGGATACCAGACCGCGTTGCTGGGTTTCCTGGCGAGTACCGTTCTGGCCGTGGAGCGGCTTCCGGAGCTGGCCCGCTCGGCTCGGGAGGCGCTGATCGCCGCCGGCATCGGCAACGCCAGCGTGGTAGTGGGAGACGGCACCCTCGGCTGGCGCACCTACGCGCCATACAACGCGATCGTCGTGGCGGCCGCTTCCCCCGCGATCCCCGCGCCGCTCATCGAACAGCTCGCCGAAGGCGGGCGGATGGTGATCCCCCTCGGCGATCACGATCAGCAGGTGCTGACCCTGGTGGAGAAGGAGGCCGGTCGGGTGCGGACGACCACGGTCTCCGACGTGCGATTTGTGCCGCTGCTCGGTGAGTTCGGTTTTGACGACAAGGAAACCTGATGGATTTTCTCAAGTCCGCCATCGACTTCTTCCTCCACCTCGACCGGCACCTCGCAGAGATCATTTCGCAGTACGGCACCTGGACCTACGCGATCCTGGCGGCGATCCTCTTCTGCGAAACCGGTCTGGTGGTGACCCCGCTGCTTCCGGGCGATTCCTTGCTGTTTGCCGCCGGTACGTTCGCGGCACTGGGGTCGCTCGACCCCGGCATTCTCAACCTCCTGCTCTTCGCCGCGGTGCTCGCCGGAGACAATGTCAACTACTGGATCGGGCGCTGGGTGGGTCCTCGTGCCTTCACGGGAGAGATCCGGTTCTTTCGCAAGGAATACCTGGATCGGACCCGCGCATTCTTCGGCCGGCACGGGGGGAAGACCATTATTCTGGCCCGCTTTATTCCCATCGTGAGGACGTTTACGCCCTTCGTGGCCGGCATCGGGGCGATGACCTACCCGCGGTTCCTGGTGTACAGCATCGCCGGCGGGGCGCTGTGGGTGTCTGGTTTCATCTGGGCCGGGTATTTCTTCGGGAATCTGCCGGTCGTTCGCGACAACTTCAGCCTGGTCATCCTGGCCATCATCGGCGTCTCAGTCGTTCCCATCATCGTGGGAATCGTCCAGGAGCGGCGGAGCGCGCGGTCGTGAGGCGCCGGTACATCGTCGAAGGCGTGGTGCAGGGAGTCGGGTTCCGCTATTTCGTCCGGAGGCAGGCGATGCGCCTCGGGCTGGCGGGGTGGGTCCGGAACAACGACGACGGATCGGTAGAGGCGGAGGCCGCAGGGAGCGCCGACAAACTCGCGGAGTTCGAGGCCGAGCTCCGGCGGGGACCGACTTACGCTTCCGTCACGAGTCTACGGGTGGTTGAAGTTCCGGATGAGGTCGGCTTCTCAGGCTCGTTTGAGATAGTGTGATCCTCCTCTTCAAGAGTCATCGCGAGGCCCAAGGGCCGAAGCGATCTCCGGGATTGCTTCGCCGCATAAGCGGCTCGCAATGACTCGAGGTCGAAAGGCTGCGTTGACCGAAGCAGCCCAACTCCGGTAGATTGAATGGCTTGGCCCCCGTAGCTCAGGTGGATAGAGCGGCGGTTTCCTAAACCGTAGGCCGGGCGTTCGAGTCGCCCCGGGGGCACTCGATCCCCGAACCCCGAAACTCAGGACCCAGATGGCTTCGACCGTGCAGTCGTCCGTACCCGCCTCCAGAGCAGCGGCGCAGCCCAGCGCCGACGAGAAGCCTTCTCTGGCGGCGTGGTATGGCCGGAACAGGAAGCTCGTCACCTACGGTGCCTCGGCCATAGCGGTCCTGGCCGTCGCGGGATGGCTCTATCTCGAAACGGGCCGGCGGAGAGAGCTGGCCGGCGTCGACGCGCTGGACCGCGCCCGGGCCTCATTTGAGTCCGGCAACTTGCCGGTGGCCTCGACCGAGTTCCAGCGGGTGGCCCAGTCCTTCCGGGGCACCGACGCGGGATTCGCCGCCGAGCTCGCGCTCAACGAAGTGCGCCTCGCCTCGGGTCAGACCCAGATCGCCGCCGACGAGCTCAAGAAGTTCGCCGAGACCAATCCGCCGGCCTTTTTCGCCTCGGGGGCCTGGATCCTTCGGGGCGGGGCCCTGGAGAACCTCAAGAAGTACGATGAGGCAGCCGAGTCCTATGCCAGGGCGGCCGCCGTCGCGACCGAGGACTACCGAAAGGTGGAGG
This sequence comes from Gemmatimonadales bacterium, assembly GCA_045403135.1. Classification (GTDB taxonomy): domain Bacteria; phylum Gemmatimonadota; class Gemmatimonadetes; order Gemmatimonadales; family GWC2-71-9; genus JABFSM01. Next base: position 9,985 of record JAXIPC010000004.1, read on the forward strand.
CGTTCCTTGGCCAAGCCAGGTCAGCCCGGCTGGCGGGCAAGGCGCCGCAGGCCATCGAGGTGTACCGACAGGTCATCAAGACCCATGGACGGAACGTTCCGGGCGTGGCAGAGGCCGAAGTCCGCCTGGCGGAGCTGACCAAGGGTACGATGTAAGGCGATCCGGGACGGCCTGGGGATCCGGAGCTGGGCTCGGGTCCCCGTTCTTGTGCCCACGTTCTACTAGTACGTATAAGATGTATTATGTTAAATCGACGAGTGGATAACTGTGGATATGTCCGGCACTCTCCCGATTCCTATGCCCCAACCTATGATCTGGGAATGACTTAGAGATCCTGTAGTTTTCCCTCAAACACCAGCCTGCCCTCACCGCACAGCCAGGGCTCCCGGGCCCAACCCTCCTCCACCTTGCCGGCTACCGAGAAGACGTTGCCGCCCCAGGACCGGATCCTGAGCGGAAGCTGGTCCAGACCGGCCTGGGCCAGCACAAAGGCCGCTCCGACCGTTCCGGTGCCACACGCCAGGGTCTCGTCCTCCACCCCTCGCTCGTAGGTGCGGAGCTGCCAGCCGGCCTCCCGGTCGGCCGGCAGACGGCCCACGAAATTGACATTGGTCCCGGCCGGGGCGAACGCAGGGTCGAACCGGAGCGCCTTCCCTCTCCCCTGGACGTCCACCCGTCCGATCTCATCGACCACCACGACCACATGCGGTACCCCCACGTTGCCGAAGACCATCGAACGCTCTCCGGCCTCGAGCCTCAGCCCGGTGCCCTCCGGCAGCCTGAAATCGGGCAGCCGGAGCTCGGCGGACCATCCCGGGCCCACGCAGCGGGTTTGAAGCACACCGCTATCGGTGAGGAGCTCCATCCCGGTCTCGGCGGCCATGCCGAGCCGGGCGGCGAGTCGGGTAGTACAGAGCGCGGCGTTGCCGCACATCTCGGCCCGGGAACCGTCCGCATTGAAATAGACCATCCGGACGCTCTCCGGCCCTTCCGGAGTGGCGATGACGAGGCCGTCGCCACCGACACCGGTGCGGCGGTCGCAGAGCGACCGGATCGCCTGCGCCGTCCACTGCTCGGTGGGAGCCTCCCGACCATCCACGAAGACGAAGTCGTTCCCCGAGCCGGTCATCTTGAAGAAGCGCACCCGAATTCGCTGCCTCAGATTGAGTGTACCGGTAGAGTCGCTAGGCGTGAAGATGCTCAAGCGGTGGACGCGAAGGAACCCCTTCGGCGCACAATCGAGCCGCTTCGCTTCAAAACGGTTGCCGGGTTCTGGGCTTGCTCGAACAGACTGAGGGATGCCGAGTTGCGTCCCCTTTCGCCGAGCCCCTACCTTATGACCATGCCTGCGTCCGTCATCGTGCCGACCTACACCATCGAGGATCTGGACCACTTCCCCGACGACGGGAACCGTTACGAGCTGCTGGACGGTGTCCTGCTCGTGACCCCGGCGCCGCTGCCACCGCACCAAGTCGTTATCGGCCGGCTCCTCGGCGCGATTGCCAATTACATCCAGTCGACCGGGCGCGCGCACGTGGTATCCCCCGGCGCCGTGGAGATTGCGCCCAAGACCCACCTCGAGCCCGACATTCTGGTTTTTCCTGCAGATCAACCGCTGGACCGCAAGTGGGCCGCCATTCACGACTGGTGGCTCGCGGTCGAGGTCTTCAGCGAATCATCGCGGATTTACGACCGGGAGTTCAAGCGCAACGCGTACCTGGCCATGGGTGTAGCAGAGGTATGGCTGGTGGATTGGTGGGACGAAGCCATCTACATCTCGCGGCCCGGCGAGCCGCCTGACCTGCGGTTCACCAAGCAGCTCAGCTGGCACCCGGTCGCGATGGAACGACCGTTGGAGATCGATCTCAGCGGAATCTTCCGCGGCCTGTCCTAGTTCAGCGGCAGCACGCGCACCGTCAGAGCCGCCTGAATAAGCTGGCAAATCGCAGCCACCAGACCACCCAGACACCCTCGCGGACGATGGCCTTGCTCATCTTGCTGTTGCCCTCGACCCGGTCGGTGAAGACGATCGACACCTCGGTCAGCCGGAACTTCTTCTTCCACGCCCGGTAACTCATCTCGATCTGGAAGGCATAACCGTTGGAACGAACCTTTTCCAACGGAATCGCGGCCAGCACCTCCTTCCGGAAGCACTTGAAGCCGCCCGTCGCATCCGTCAGAGGCAGCCCGGTGATCCACCGGGCGTACAGGTTGGCTCCGTAGGAGAGCAGCAGACGCGACATGGGCCAGTTAATGACATTGACGCCGGTCTTATAGCGCGAGCCCACGACCAGGTCGGCATTCCGGGCCGCCGCGATCATGTCTACCAGAAACTTGGGGTCATGGGAAAAGTCGGCGTCCATTTCGAACATCAGGTCGAAATCCCGCGCCAATGCCCAGCCAAAACCGGCCAGATACGCCCGGCCCAGTCCTTCCTTCTGGGTCCGGTGCAGCACATGAACCCGTGGGTTCACCCCCGCCAGGTCGTTGGCCAACCGACCGGTTCCGTCGGGCGACCCGTCGTCCACCACGAGGATCTCGAGCCGGGGATCCTGGGCCAGAATCGGGGGAACAATTCGGGGAAGGTTCTGGCTCTCGTTGTAGGTGGGGAGGATGACGAGGAACCGCTCAGCCATTGTCGCCGCCCCGCCTCCGGAGCCGTGGCACGAGGAAGACACCGGCGACGATCGCCAGAGAAAGCAGCGTGATCAGCCGACCCCGGACGTACTCGGCGGACCGGAACTCGAAGGCCACCAGTTTCGCGCCCGGCGGGACGACAACCGAGAGGAGCGTGTGCTGCGCCCGAAGCGCCGGAACCGGTGAGCCGTCTACTGTGGCGCGCCAGTCCTTGTACCAGTTCTCCGCGACCACCAGGTAAAGCGGCCGCTCGTCGCGCCCGTCGATAGCTATGCCGATCTTCCCCGGCTGCCACGAAGCCACCCGCACCGTTGCGGTGGCGGGCGGAGGGAGCGAGCTGCCCACTGCCGTTGGGGTGACCCGTTCCGAATCTGCATAGATCGCCACCGCGAGCACCGGAAATCTCAGATTGGTCACGACCTCGGCCACCTGGGCGTCGGGCGCCTTGACCGCGGCGGCCATCAGTCGGGCGTACGGCGGCGCGGAGTCGGCCTCGAAGAGGTACCCCGGTCCGCCCGGCGTGGTACGCACCGGCCCCAGGACACGGTGAAAACCGGGAATGTGAACGGTGTCATTCACCACCGCATACCGGACCGCGAAGAGCTGAAGCAGGCCCAGGTTCACCTGCTGCTTCCAGAGATTCTTTCCGCCCAGTGTTTCGTCGAAGTAGTTGAGTTCGTTCCCGTGGTATCCGAGCAGCTGAGGAATACCCCGACCCATGAGCCAGGAGCCGCGATAGACTTCCAAGGCGATGTATTCCGCCTTCGGCTCCCATACCCGATACGGCAGCGGCGTTTTTCGCAGCGCGGTGGTGATTTCGTCGTCTCCGAAGCGGCTCTGGGCGGTTCCATAGAAATCGAAGAAACGCCGGTCCACGCTCCACAGGTCGGCGAGGACCACAACCAGAAGCGCGGCAGAGGCAGCCGCTCCCGCGAGCCGCCTTGCTCTGATGGCCAGCAGGACGCCTCCGCCTGCCGCCGCAAAGAGGAAGAGACGGAGCGCGCCGGCGTGCACCTCGGACAGACGCGGCAGCCCCCGTTCCGGAGGCTGCGGAGCCGCGATGGCCTCAGCAAGGCCGTCCAGTCCTCCAACCGCTCCCAGCAGTCCCAGCAGCGCGAACACCCCTGCCCCGATCGCAATCCGGCGAAGCGACACCTCTCCCCGCCGGATCCGGTCAACCCCGAATCCTGCAAAAACACAGACCGGCAGCGCCACCAGGAAAAACGCCATGCCGGGCGCGCGGACCTTCTGCATCATCGGGACAAATTCGAACCACAACCGGTAAAAGGGCGTGTGCGGCCCGAGGGCAACCAGGAGAAACAGGATCGCCACCGCCCCCAGCGCCATGCGCTCGCGCCGGCCACGCTGGCCGCCCAGGCCGCAGATGGCCAGCAGGATCACCACCACTCCCAGGTATTCGCTGTGATCCTTGAAGACGTTGGTGCCGGCGTACGCGTCCCGGATGCCGTTGAGTTGGGGGAGGAAGGTGGTAAAGAGCTCGGTCGGCGGGAGGGCGAAGCCGGTCATGTATTCCCAGCCGGTGCTCGGCCCGGCATCGGCCCGGGGTGAATACGGGACATACGCCAGCGCCGGCAGCAGCTGAATCGCGTAGATCCCGATGCCCACCACGACCGCGCCGCCGGCCCAGCCGAGCGCCCGCCACCGCTCCGCTCCCCGCGGCCCGCCGGGATGGCCGAACACGAGGAACGCGGTCCAGACCGCCGCCGCCACGAGGAGATAGGAGCTGGACTGGGGATGGCCGTGAAAGGCCAAGCCGGTGGCCAGCGCCGCGGCGGCGTAGCCGGACTTCTTGCCGTCACGGATGCCCTTGAGGAGCCCCAGCAGGACGAACGGCGCCAGCGCCGATACGAACAGCTTGCCGTCGTGCCCCGGGCTCGCCATCGAGGACACGATCCCCGTGAGCTCATAGGCCAGCCCGCCCGCGACGGCAGCCGTCCACGACAGCCCCAGCCGCCGGAGCAGCGCGTACATCGAAACCCCGGCGAGCACGATGTGGCCGGCGAACGTCAGATTCGTCGCGAGATCCAGGGGTAGGAAGTACCGGAGCCAGGCGGTCGGATAGAAAATGTCGCCGTGCATTCCGGCCACGTAGGGCAATCCACCGAAGATGAACGGATTCCAGAGAGGAATGGCATGGTGCTCCCGCCAATACTCCGCACCGAAGCCCCGAAAGGCCCACCCGGCCAGGTAATAGTCGGAGCCCGCCAGCACCTGCCCGCTCAGCATGGGCCAGCAGAGCGTGAGGACGGCCGCCACAAAGACCAGACTGGCTATTAGCAGCCCGCGGCGCGGCTCGAGCTCGTCCGTCACTGCTTTCCTCCGTTCGTCATGCTCAGGGCCTCGCGATACCATGCTTCGAATGTTGCGGCCACCCGCGGTGGCGCCAGCTCGGTACGCCACCGCTCACCGGCCCCCCGGGCCGCCGCGCGGATGGCCGGGGTCATCGCATCCCGGACACCGGCCGCCAGCGCCTGCGGGGTCGGAGCGGTGACGATGCCGCCGCCGTGCGCCAGCACGGCCTCTACCACGCCACCCCCGTCGCTGGCGACCACGACCGGCACCCCGGCCATGAGGGCCTCCACGGCCGAAAGGCCCAACCCTTCTCCCATCGCGGGAAACACCATGACGTCGGCGCGCCCCAGCCGCGCCGCGACGTCAGCGGGCGGAAGTTGCCCGGTGAAGGAAATCCTGGCTGCCGGATGGGCGGCCGCGAGATCCTCGAGGTCGGCTCGCTCGGGCCCGTCCCCGATCACCGTAAGAGGGATCGGCTTGGGCATCTCCGCCACCGCGCGGAGTGCCAGGTCGACCCGCTTCTGCGCCGTGAGACGACAGACCACCACCGCCCCTGCCCCACCGGTGCTCCAGGGGCGTTTGCCGGACTCGATCGGCATCGGCTGGACGTGCCCGGTCACGTCCTCTCTCCCGGTAGTCTCCTCGACAATGCCGGCGAGGTGCTTCGACACGGCGGTCACGATGTCCGCCCGCCGCAGCACCGCCCGGGCCATCCATCGTGCGGCCATGCTCTTTCTGAGCAAGCGGCCATCGGTGCCGTGGAGGGTCAGAACCAGCGGGAATCCGCTCGGGGCGGCAAGTCCGGCTGGGATCCACCACTGGGCATGGATGACCGCGTCACCTTCCGCTCCTGCCGCTTCCGCTACCGCGCCCTCGCGCATGCCCTTGATCAAGCCGCGCAGCGCCATGAGGCCGCTGGCGGAGCGGACCTCGTCCTGCATCCTCCCAGTGTACGCCAGGATTTCGCGCTCGGGCACCGCGTAGCGCACCCGGCGTACCGGCACGCCATCGAGCGCATCACGGCCGCCGTGGCCGCGGTCCGAGGGAGCCACGACCCGTACGTCGTGGCCCAGATTGCAGAGGGCCACCGCCAGCGGGTGCAGGAACGACCCCGGCAGGTCGCCCGCGTGGCGGGGATAGTTATGGGTCAGGAGAATGACCCGCACCCTCAGTCGTCGGCCTTTCGCACCAGCTCGCGCATCTCTTCGCGGAACCCCGCGATCATCTCGGCGACAAAACCGAAGCCGAACAGCACGATGCCGCTGATCACCATCGTCTCCACCAGGTTCAGCAGCGGCCGGAACCCGATCCCGTAGCCGAACCGGAGTACCAGCGCCACGATACCCGCGATCAGCCCCACGCTGAACAGCACCGCGCCCAGGATCCCGAAAAACATCATCGGCTTGCGGCCGAATCGAAGCTGGAACCAGACCGAAAGCAGATCGAGCGCGCCGATGGGAATGCGCCGCCAGTTGAACTTGGACACGCCGGCCCGGCGCGGATAGAGCGGCACCGGCCGGGAAGTCAGCCGCCAGCCGTCCGCCGCCGCAATCACCACCATGTAGCGATGCCAGTCCGGCCGGAGTGGAACGCTCCGCATGATCTCGCGGCGCCAGGCCTTGACCGAGTTCAGGTCCTGGACCTGGATCCCGAAGAGCCTTCGGCAGAGCCCGTTGTAGATCCCGCTCACGAACGCCTTCTCGTACTTGCCATGCTTGGTGCCGGTTACGATATCCGCCTGCCCCGCCAGAATCGGATGGACCAGGGTCGGAATGTCGGCGGGCAGATACTGGAGGTCGGCGGGGTAGAAGACCAGGATCTCCCCGGCGGCGGCTTCTCCCGCGCTCCGCAGAGCGTCGGCGATTCCCCGCTGGCGCCGGTGCGTCACCACCCGAAGGAATCGATGCTCGGCGGCGAGCCGCTCCAGCACCTCGGCGGTCCCGTCGCGGGATCCGTCGTCCACCACCACCACCTCGAAGGAGAATCCGGCGGGACCCAGGGCTTCGGCGCAGAGGCTCAGGAATTCCGGGAGGTTCTCGGCCTCGTCCTTGGCGGGAACGAGGACACTTACGTCCACCCTCCGGCTCATACCCGCTTGCGCATGCGCGCCGGGAGGATGCCGAGCTGGTCGCGGTACTTGGCGACGGTACGCCGGGCGATCTGGATTCCCTGCTCCTGAAACAGATGGACGATTTGTTGGTCGGTGAGCGGCTTGGACGGCGCTTCCTCCTGCACCATTTTCTGCAACTTCGCGCGAATGGAGCGCGCGCTGGCATCCTCGCCCGACGCGGTGGTGAGCGCGCTGGAAAAGAAGAACTTGAGGGGCAGCACGCCGCGCGGAGTCTGCACGTACTTCTCGTTGGTCACCCGGCTCACCGTGGACTCGTGCATGCTGATCACCTCCGCCACTTCGCGGAGCGTGAGCGGCTTCAGGTATTCCACCCCCTTCTCAAAGAAGGCCCGCTGCCGGTCCACGATGAAGTTCATCACCTTGAGCATGGTCTGGCGGCGTTGCTCGATGGCCTGGATCATCCAGTTGGCGCTGTTGAGCTTGTTGGCGATGAACTCCCGGTTCTCCGGCGTCATCTTCTTCTTGTCCCGGGCGATGTCCTGGTAGGACCGGCTCAACCGGAGCCGCGGCACGCCACTGTCGTTGAGACTGACGTGGTACTTCTCTCCCACCTTGTCCACGATCAGGTCGGGGATGATGTAGCCGTCGCTGCGGTTGGTGTGCTTGAGCCCGGGCTTCGGATCGAACCGGGAGAGCGTGTCGCCCGCCGCCTGCACCTTGGACGGCTCGACGCCGAACCGCTTCGCCAGCTCGTTCCAGCGGTGGGCGATCAGGTCGTTGAAGGCCTCGGACACGAGGCGATAGGCCAGCGTGTCGGTCTCTCCCGCATCCCGAAGCTGGATTTCGAGGCATTCCTGGAGCTTCCGGGCACCGACGCCGGGAGGATCCAGTTTCTGGATCAGCGCCAGCATCTGCTCCAGCTCGGCCATCGTGAAATAGGGAATGCCTTCGACGTCACCGCGCGGCTTGGGTACCGGGGCATCGGCGGTCTTGCTGGCCGCGCCCTTGCGGGGAGTTTCGGGCTCGGGAACGGTGACGCCCTCAGGCAGGCCGATCCAGGTCGGACCGGGTGCCAGGTCCGCCGGGGTGGGCTCCGGCGCTTCCTCCTCGTCGGCCTCCGCCTCGGCCAGCGGCGTTCCCGCCTGGCCGGCGTGCTGCTCCAGCAGCAGGTTCACCGAATCGAGAATTTCTTCGAGGGGGGCGATGAGATACCCCTCATCGCTGATGTTACCGAGGAATTCCTCGGAGAGGAGCTGCTGCCGGGGCGTGAGCTCCTGCATCTGGAGCTGTTCGCGCAGGTGGTCGATCAGGTCCTTGGTCTGGACCGACACCGGCTCGACGTACTCCTGCTCCTCGTACTGCTGGCGCATCCCGCCGGCGTCGAACCCGTTGAGCAGGATTTCCTCCCAATCGATCTCTTCTTCTTTCTCCTGCTTTTCTTTCTCCTTTTCCTTTTCCTTCTCGGCCGATTCCTTCCCTTCCTCCTCTTCCTCCGGCTCGAGCAGCTCCAGGAACGGGTTGACCAGCAGCTCCTGCTTCAGGTGCTGCTGCAGGTCCATCATGGGCATGTACAGCATGTCCATGGCCTGATAGAGCCGCGGATTGATCCGCAGCTCCTGCCTGAGCCCGGCCTGCTGGGAAAGCCCCGTCTTCACGTACCGGTCTCCATACGACTCCTGAGCCGGGCCGTCATCGTCGGCCCGAGATACAGCTCCGCCACCTGATCGTTGTAGACCAGCTCCCGAACCGTGCCGGCGGCCCGCACTTCGCCCTCATACATGATATAGGCACGATCGACGATCTCGAACATGTGCTCCACGCTGTGATCGGTGATGAGGACGCCGATGCCCCGGTGCCGGAGTCCCGCCACGATCGTCTGGATGTCGTGGACCGCGATGGGATCCACCCCCGCGAAGGGTTCGTCCAGCAACATGAACTTGGGCTCCGTGACCAGCGCCCGGGTGATCTCGAGCCGCCGCCGCTCGCCGCCGGAAAGCGAGTAGGCACGGTTGGAGCGCAGGTGCTTGATGGACAGCTCGTCGAGCAGGAGCTCCAGCCGGTCCCGCCGCTCCGTCTTGGAAATTGGCAGCGTTTCGAGAATAGCCATCACATTCTGCTCCACCGTCATCCGGCGAAAGACCGAGGGCTCCTGAGCAAGGTAGCCGATGCCGGACCGGGCGCGCCGGTACATCGGCATGCCGGTCAGGTCCTTCCCGTCCAGCATGATCCTCCCGCCGTCGGGCCGGATGAGTCCGGTGATCAGGTAGAACGTGGTGGTTTTGCCGGCTCCGTTGGGCCCCAGCAGACCCACGATCTCACCCTGGGCCACCTCCACCGCCACATCGTTGACCACCGCCCGCCGCTTGAATGACTTGCGGAGACCGTAGGCGGCCAGCACGCTCGCCCGGGTGCCGTTGCCGGTCACCGGGCGCCTTTCGGCCGGAGCGGCCGAACCCGGGTGGTGTCCCGCCGAGCGGTGTCAGCGCGAGCCGCCTGGGGCTGAAACTGCCCCCCGTCCACGTGGCCGAACATCTGGACTCGCTCGACCTTGACCGAATCACCAAGCTGCATCGTCAGAATAATCCGGTCGGCCCGCGCATAGTTGATATGCGGAAGCCCGCCCGTATTGCCGGTGCCGTAGGTCCGGTAGAACGACGTGGCGTCGCGGCGTGCCTCGACCCGCTCGAGCGTCGATTTGGGCCCGGAAGGGGACGGGCGCTGGACGAAGGTCGCGACGATCGAATCTCCCGAGAGGTAGTCCCGCTCTCCTTTGAGCGAATCGGGCCTGAACCCGACCCAGGCCCTCTGGAAGGCGCGCAGCTCCTTGAGCTGTTCGTTCGGTGTGTCCACCGCGAGCGAATCGCCGCGGACCTCGTACTCGTCGGCGAGCGCCTGCGGCCGCGGGGATTTTCCCCACGCCAGCGTCTGGACCACCTTCCGGGCCTCGAGTATCAGCGCGATGGTCTCGGACAGCAGGTCCAGGTCCCTGCTGGTGAGCTTGGCGCTGTCGCGTCCGGTGACACGGGTCAGCTCCCGCTGCTTGAGCCCCAGGTCGATCCGCTGGCCCGCCAACGCGAAGCTGTCTATGGCGGCGCGCCGAATCGCCGCATGACCGATCAAGGCGCCGGCACTGCCCTTCCCGCTGTCGAGCTGCAGCGAATCACCCCTGCCCCGCAGATCGGTTCGATCGATCGTTACGGTGCCGCCGGCCCACATGAGATCCCGGCCTCGCATCCGGATCCGGTCGGCCACCACGATGTACGGCTCCTCGACGCGGTTGGCCGAATCCCGGGCGGCCAATGTGAGGGTGGGGCGCCTTTCGGCGTACACCTCCTCGAGGTCGTTGGTGCCCCTGATTCGCCGCCGATAGGTGGCCATGGGTCCCACCAGCTTGGAGCCGTCCTGGGTGTTGAGGTACACCACGTTCCCGGTGGCATCCCAGCGCTCGTTGTCCTTGTAGTAGGTGCCGAAGTCGGAGGTGACCTTGGCGGTTTCGTCTTCGTAGCGAAAATTACCGATGAACTGCACCACCGCGCCCGCATAGGAGGCGATGCTGTCGGCCCAGATGCGCACCGGCTGCGACTGGCAGCGGAGGCGCACGTTCCCTCCGGCGAAGTAGTTCTCCGTGGATGTCCCCAGCACCCTGGTGTGCAGGCCCTCCCGGTCCACGTTATCGACCACCAGCTGGCAGCGCCGGCCCTGCGCGGCCAGCGGAGCGCCGAACAGGCACACCGCCACGCCCACACCCCAGCCGACTCTCGGCCTCATTGTCCCGGCAGCAAGAAGCCCTTGCCCTTCTGGCGGCCCTTCGGCTGTCCGACTGTGACATTGTTAAAGTCGATGTCGGAGATGAGACTGTTGCCGGTCAAATGCCCCTTGGGCGAATCATAGACGAAAGCGGTGTCGATGGTGACCTGGTTGGCCATCTTGTCGTAGATGAGGTGCTCAGTCTGGATCCGGTCGCCGTCGGTGCTGGTGATGACCACGTGGCCCCGGGCGTCGAGCTTGTTCGAGTAGGTGACGTACAGTCCCTGGTCCGCGGTCAGCGTGCTCTTGAGATTGCCCTTCTCATCGAGCAGCCGGGCCGTGAACTTCCGCAGATCCATGATCTGGCTTCGCTGGTAGATGTAGGCCGTATCGGCCTCTACGTAGCTCCGCAGCACGCCCTCGTTGGTGATTTTGGTGGACATCTTGAACATCACCTGGTCGGCGCTGTCGGCCACCGCGGTGGCGGCGGAGGGGCGGACGCCGGGGTCGCTGCATGCGACAGACGCTGAGACGCTAAGACGCAACGACGCTAAGAGAATCCGGACAAACAAGGAGTTTCCTAGCGTCCTAGCGTCATAGCGTCGTAGCGTCTTCATACCGCCCCCGCCCTCATCAGGTCGTGCAAATGCACTACCCCCACGACGCTGCCGCCTGCCTCGACGACGGGCATCGCCATGATCCCGTGACGTTCCATGAGACCCACCACCGCCGCGGCGAGGTCCCCGGGCGCACAGGTCTTCGGGTTTCTGGTCATTTCCCCATCCACGGCGCGCGCGAGAAAATCCGGGTGCCGTTCGGCGAGCCGGGAGAGATCGCCGGCGGTGAGCACGCCGGCCAGCTTGCCCTCGCTCCCGACCATCGCGAGTCCGCGCCGCCGCGCCAGCTCGACCACCGCCTCGCGCATGGTGGCGGCCGGCGGCAGCAGAGCCCCCGGCGCCAGCATCACGTCGCGCACCCGAAGGAGCAGTTTCCGGCCCAGACGACCGCCGGGGTGGAGCCTGGCAAAGTCGTCGCGGGCAAACCCCTTCTCTTCGAGCAGTGCCACCGCCAATGCATCTCCCAGCGCCAGGGCCACCGTCGTGCTCGCGGTGGGCGCCAGGTCGTGGGGGCAGGCTTCCTCGTCCACGCCGGCATCGAGCACCACGGCGGCCGCGCGCGCCAGCGTCGAATCCTTGCCTCCGGTCAGGGCGATGATCGGCATCTCCAGGCGGGCGAACTCGCTCACCAGCCCGACCAGCTCCTCGGTCTCCCCGCTCTTGCTCAACACGATGGCGACGTCGCGGGGACCGACCAGCCCCAGGTCGCCGTGAAGACCGTCCACCGGATGGAGCCACATCGCCGGTGTTCCGGTGGAGGTCAGCGTGGCCGCGATCTTTCGCGCGATCAGCCCCGACTTGCCGAGGCCGGTGACGATCACCCGCCCGGTGCAGTCCCGCAGCAGCGATACCGCCAGCGCGAATTCCGCCCCGAGCGCCTGGTCCGCGGCGCGGATCGCCTCGGCCTCGAGCCGGAGGACCCGGCGCCCCGCCGCCACCAGACGGTCGCTGCTCACGCCGGCGGATCTCCCCGGTCGCTCAGGTACCTGACCAGCACCCGGTCCCACTCGCCGCGCGCCTTGAGGAGTGCTTCCACGATTTCGCGCACCGCCCCGTGGCCGCCCGTCGCCTTCGTCTCCCATGCCGCCAGTGCCTTCGCCTCCGGGCATCCGTTGGCTACCGTGATCGGGAGCCCCGCCCTTTTCAGCAGGGGCAGGTCCGCGAGATCGTCGCCCACGAACGCCAGCTGGCTCCACGAGAGTCCCTTCTTCTGAAGCAGCGCTTCCACCGCGGAGAGCTTGCGAGCGCCGCTGTCCTGAATCACCGTGCCGATGCCCAGCTCCTGGGCCCGGAGGGTGGTCGCCTCGGAATGGCGGCCGCTGACCCAGGCGATTGCGATATCGCTGTAGCCCAGGATCACCAGCCCGAGCCCGTCGGAAATGTCGAAGCGCTTCAGCTCGACCCGCTCAGCGCCGATCGGCGCGATCCAGATCGCGTTGTCGGTCAGCACGCCATCCACGTCGAGCCCGAGCAGCTTGACCCGGCGGGCCCGCTCCGGCTCGATCACGCCGGCTCGCGCGCGGCGCGCCAGACGCGGAGGGTACGAACCAGCAGGGACTCCAGCTCCTCCAGTGGCCACTGCGTGGCGGCGTCGCTCGGGGCGCGGGCCGGGTCGGGATGCGTTTCCAGAAAGAAACCATCCACTCCGGCCGCCGCCGCCGCCGCGAGCAGCGCGGGGATATGCTCCCGGACACCGCCGCTGGCCCCCTCGGCCCCTTGCCCCGGCTGCTGGACGCTGTGGGTCGCGTCGAAGATCACCGGCGCTCCCGTGGCCGCCCGCAGGCGGGCCACCGACCGGAAATCCACGATCAGATCTCCGTATCCGAAGCTGGTTCCCCGCTCGGTCACGGCAACCTCGGTCGAGCCCCCCTCGCGCACCTTCTCGACCGCACCGCGCATGGCTTCGGGCTGCATCCACTGGCCCTTCTTCACGTTCACCGGGCGGCCGGTGCGCCCGCACGCCAGGAGCAGGTCGGTTTGCCGGCACAGAAAGGCAGGCACCTGGAGCACGTCCGCCACCTCCGACACCGGGGCGGCCTGGGCCGACTCGTGCACGTCGGTGAGTACGGGGAGTCCGCTCGACGCGCGCACCTTCGCGAGCATCTCGAGGCCGCGCGCGAGTCCGGGCCCTCGGGCCGCGCCGAGGCGGGATCGATTGGCCTTGTCGAAGCTGGCCTTGAAGCAGACCCTCATCCCCAGTCTTTCGCCGATGCCGGCCAATCGTTCCGCCACCCGGAGCGGCAGATCACCCTCCTCCAGAAGGCAGGGACCGGCCAGGAGGAACGGCGCGGGTGCAAACCGCCAGCCGCTCACTTCGACGATTCGATCAGCTCCTGCACCGCGGCGCTGGTCCGGAGCGCCGTCTGCTCGGCGTGACGCTTGGCGGCCCCGATGAACGAAGCGAAGAGCGGGTGCGCCCGGGTCGGGCGTGACTTCAGCTCGGGGTGGAACTGGCAACCCAGGTACCAGGGATGCCCGGGAAGCTCGATGATCTCCACCAGCCCGCCGTCGGGCGACTTCCCCGAGAACCTGAGCCCGTGCTCCGCCAGGATGTCCCGGTACGCGTTGCTCACTTCCCAGCGGTGCCGGTGCCGCTCCGAGATTTCCGGGGCGGCATAGGCCTTGGCCGCGAGGCTGTCCGGCGCCAGCCGCGCCGGATACGCGCCGAGCCGCATGGTGCCGCCCAGATCGGTCACATCGCGCTGCGAGGCGAGGAGCGAGATGACCGGGCTCTCGCAGTCCGGCTCGAACTCCGTGCTGTTGGTGCCCTTGAGATTGCACACGGTGCGGGCAAACTCGATGATGGCGATCTGCAGCCCGAGACAGATGCCGAAGAAGGGCAGCCCGTTTTCCCGGGCGTAGCGCACCGCTTCCACCATGCCGTCGATGCCGCGCACCCCGAATCCGCCCGGGACCAGCAACCCGTGCTTTCCCTCCAGGAGGCGCGCCGCGGCGGCCTGGTCGGCGAACTGGTCGCTGCTCATCCACTCGATGTCCACCCCGATGTCATTCGGGATCCCGCCGTGCAGCAGCGCCTCCTGAACGGACTTGTACGCGTCGTGCAGGTCGGTGTACTTGCCCACCACGGCGATGCGAACCCGGTCGGTGGGTCGCAGTATCTTCTCGGTCATCGCTTTCCACGTCGTGAGATCGGGCTCTGGCGTGGTCAGGTTGAGCCGTTCGCACACGACCCGATCGAAGCCCTGCTCCTGGAACCGCACCGGAATCTCGTAGATCGATTTCACGTCGGGGCTTTCGATCACGCAACCGAAATCCACGTTGCAGAAGAGGGCGATCTTCCGTTTGATGTCGGCGGAGAGCGGATGGTCGCTTCGGCACACCAGAAGGTCGGGCTGGATTCCGATTTCCATCAGCTCGCGGACCGAATGCTGGGTGGGCTTGGTCTTGAGCTCGCCCGCCGCGGCGATAAACGGCACCAGCGTGAGATGGATGAAAATCGCGTTCTCCCGGCCCACCTCCTGGCGGAACTGCCGGATGGCCTCGAGGAAGGGCAGCGACTCGATGTCGCCCACCGTGCCCCCGATCTCGATCAACACGATGTCGTGCCCGGTGGCCACGCCGCGAATGGCGTGTTTGATCTCGTCGGTGATGTGAGGGATGACCTGGACCGTGGACCCGTGGTACCCACCGCGGCGTTCCTTGCTGATGACGTTCTGGTACACCCTCCCGGTGGTCACGTTGTTCTGCTGGGTGAGCGCCCGGTCGATGAATCGTTCGTAGTGCCCGAGATCCAGATCGGTCTCAGCGCCGTCGTCGGTCACGAAGACCTCACCGTGCTGGAACGGCGACATCGTGCCGGGGTCGACGTTGATGTAGGGATCGAACTTCAGCATCGTCACCGACAGGCCGCGCTCGACCAGGAGGCGGCCCAGCGAGGCGGCCGCGATGCCTTTGCCGAGCGAGGATACCACTCCGCCCGTGACGAAGATGAACTTCGTGTTCGCCGGCGTCGCCGTCATGTGGGTACCCCTTGAGTCTCGTGCCAGTGAGCCTCCGCCCGGATCAGGTCCTCGGCTGTATCGATGCCCGGGAGGACCCCCGTGTCCAGAAGCGCGATGCCGAACGTGATGCCATGCTGGAGAGCCCGGAGCTGTTCCAGACTTTCCGCGAGCTCGAGCGGAGTCGGTGCCAGCGCCACCCACCGCATCAGCGCGGCGCGCCGGCAGGCGTAGATGCCGAGATGTTGCCAGTAACGGGTGGCTTCGCGCGGGCCGGCGTTACCAACGAAGGGGATGCGGGCGCGGGAGAAGTAGAGCGCCCTCCCGGCTTCGTCCATCACGACCTTCACTCGGGCCGGATCGTCGGCCTCCGCCAGCGCGAGCGGGGCCGCGGCGCTGCCGACGTCGTCCCCTCCCTCGACCCGGGCGATAGCGCCGGCAAGGGCCTCGCGCGGCAGGAAGGGCTCGTCCCCCTGAACGTTGACGATGATATCGAAGCCCGAAAACTCGGCGCGACCGGCTACCTCTGCGACGCGCTCGGTACCGGTTTGGTGGGAGGGCGACGTGAGCACCGGGCGAAAGCCCGCTCGCTCTACGACCTCGGCGATCTGGGGGGAATCGGTGGCGACGACCAGGACGTCGGTGCAGCCCAGCGAGGCGACTCGCTTTACGACACGAACGATGAGGGGTACTCCGCCCAACGGCTGCAGGGGCTTACTGGGCAGCCGCGTCGAACCCAGCCGTGCCGGGATGACGCCAAGGACGCGCATAGTCCAAAGTAAAAGCGCGGTGGACCCAAGTCAAAAGTCGTGCCGCGCCATGTGCCAACACTTAAGGGTCGTTTTCGCAAGGGCTTAGCGAAACCGACCCGACCTGAACCGCTCCCTCAGGGGGTGGGGGGCTTGATCGCCTTGGCCGGGATTGGAGCTTCCGGTGTCAGCTCCGCGGAGCGGCGTCGAATCGAATCCGCCTTTTGTTTGGCGCGCTCGGCGGTACGGTCCAGCTCCGCCGCCCTGATCGAGTCCCGGTAGACCCGGGATTGGACCTTTATCCGGCTCGCGACTTCCACTCGAATCGAGTCGCCCAGGTTCGGCCTCGCCGGGTCGCCCCCGCTGCGCTGAATGTCCGCCACGGCAGATGGGGGGAGAAGGAGAGGCGTTACATACGTTCGGCTGTCGTGGTCGTTTCGGAGCTCGGCCCGAACCTCTCCGAAAGCGACGTACCCCGAATCCGATTGGAGGCAGACGAAGTGGGTTCGTTCATCAATGTTCCGGGTGTCGTTCACCGACACATGGCAGTTCTCGATCGCGGCGTAACCCGACGAGTCGCTCAGCCGCACCCGCAGATCGAAACCCGCCACCGTCTTCGGCGCGGTGCGCCTGATGGTCAGCGAGCGGATCGACCCGAGCTTGGCGCCGTTGAGGTTGAAATCGATGAAGGGACCCAATGGGATCGTCAGATCCTCGTTGGACATGATCTTGTGCTTGACCCCGCGGACCCCCGAAATGAAGATGGAGCCCACGGCAAAAATGAGGAACGCGCCGAAGCCGATCTTGAGCCAATACTTGCGCATGGACCCCCCTCACGACGGGAACCGCCCGCTCCGGAGCGGGCGTTACAGGATGTAACGTAATAGGGTTGGTCGAGGTTTCACAGAGGCCGAGGGTTAGCCCCTCGGGTGGAACCGTTTGTGGACGGTCCGAAGGTAGTCCCGGTCGACGTGGGTGTAGATCTGGGTGGTGGACAGGTCGGCGTGCCCCAGCATCTCCTGCACCGCCCGAAGGTCCGCCCCGCCTTCGAGCAGGTGGGTCGCAAAGGAATGCCGGAGGGTATGCGGGGTGACCCGTTTCTTGAGGCCGGCCGCGGTCGCAACCCGCTTGATGATGCCCCAAGCGCCGACCCGCGAAAGCGGACCTCCACGCGCGTTCAACAACACCCGCCCGGCGCTCTTGCCCCGGTCGAGGTTGGGCCGGATCTGATTCAGATAGATCGACACCGGCCCGATCACCTTGCGACCAATGGGCACCAGGCGTTCCTTGCCCCCCTTCCCGAACACCCGAACCAGTCCCTCTGAAAGCAACAGGTCCTGCACCCCGAGCGTGCACAGCTCGCTCACCCGAAGACCGGCGCCGTAGCCGAGCTCGAGCAGCGCGCGGTCGCGCCAGCCCAGTGGCTGGTCGGGCGAGGGCGCGCCGAGCATCGCTTCCACCTCGGCCACCGACAGGACCTCGGGGAGGGTGCGCCATTTCTTGGGCGTCTCGAGCCGGTCGCTCGGATCGTCGACGAGGTTGCCCTCGCCGATCAGGAAGGCAAAGTAGGTGTGCAGCGCGGAGACCTGGCGCCTGATGGTGGCGGGGCTCAGGCCGAGATCCTTCAGCATGAAGACGAAATCGCGGAGGAGTGTCCGGGTGACCGCACCCGGATTTCGGGCCCGTCGGGTTTGGGCGAACTGGACGAAGCGGCGGAGATCGCGCAGGTAGTTCTCGATCGTGTGCCCGCTGCTCCCCGCCTCCAGAGCGAGATAATCGCGAAATCCTTCGAGCTGGTAGGCCCGTTCGGCCTCATCGCTCACCGCCGCCGCTCCTCCTCCCGGGCCCTGCGCGCCTCCTCGAGCGCGGCCGGATCGATGACCGGGAACCCGTCCACCATCGGCGCCGGGCGTTCCGGGTGGGCCGGATCAAACGGCGCGAGCCCGGCGAGCCGCTCGCGCCGCCGTTCCTTGCGGCGCCGGAGCACTACGAAGAGGATGACCGCCACGACCAGCCCGGCCACGATGCCGAGGCCGAGGTTCACCCGGCCGAGATACTCCTTGATCGTGCTCCATTCGGAGCCGACTGCGCTCCCCAGAATCGTGAGGCCGCCATACCAGACCGCGCAGGCAAGGATGATCGGCGGCAGGGCTCGCCGGGCAGGGAGATTCACGAAACCGGCGAACGGCGCCACCACGGCACGGAAGGCCGGCAGCATGCGGAAGAAGAAGATCCCCGCCATACCGAATCGGACGTACTCGCGCTCGATCGAGGCGAACGCGCCCGGACCGATCAACCGCCGGCCGACCGGGGTCGCGAAAAACCGCCGCCCGAACTTTCGCGAGCTCCAGTAGACCGCAACAGCGCCGGCCACCCCGAAACTCCAGGCAACCAGGAAGATGGTGAGCGGTTTGAGCGTGCCCTGATGGGTAAGAAACGCGGCCAGCAGGACGAAGACATCGGAAGGGGACGGCGGAAAGAAATTCTCGATGACGACCGAGACGGCGATCACCGTGAAGATGAGCAGCGGGGGCTGTCCCGCCACCCAGGCGAGCAGGTTCTCGATCAGCGCGCCTCCACGGTCGCCACCGCCAGCACGGCGACGCCTTCGCCCCGCCCGACGAAGCCCATCCCCTCGTTGGTCTTGGCCTTGATCCCCACGGCGTCGGGGGCGATGCCGAGCTCGCCGGCGATCGCCTGGGCCATCGCGACTTTGTACACGCCGAGGTGAGGCTTCTCGCAGATGATGGTGACGTCGGCCTGGAGCGGGTGAAATCCCATCCGGTTGATATGCTCGCGCGCGAGGCGCAGAATCACCAGCGAGTCGGCGTCTTTCCACTTGGGATCGGAATCCGGGAAAAGCCCGCCCATGTCTCCGGCGCCCGCCGCGCCCAGGATCGCGTCGGTCACGGCGTGGGCTACCGCGTCAGCGTCGGAGTAGCCGAGCAGCCCCTTCTCGAACGCGATCCGCTGGCCGCCCAGAATGAAGGGCCGGCCCTCGGCGAAGCGATGGGAATCGTAGCCGATGCCCACCCGGATCACGCGGCGACCGCTTCCGCCTCGATCATCGAGTAGTCCTGCCGGCGGCGCCGGACCTGGTAGCCGGCGTCCCTGATGCACCGCTCCATTTCGGAGATCGTGGCCCGATGGGTGGTGCCGGCGGAAGAGACCACGTTCTCTTCCATCATGAGGCTGCCGAAGTCGTTGGCCCCGAACCGGAGCGCCACCTGTCCCACCTTGAGCCCCATGGTCACCCACGACGACTGCAGGTTGGGGACGTTGCCCAGGATGATGCGCGCCATGGCGAGGATCCGCAGGTAGGTGACGGCGTCGGTTTTGGGGGTGCCGGCCATGCCGGTGCCCTCGGGCTGCAGCGGCCAGCAGATGAAGGCCGTGAAGCCGCCGCTGCGGCGCTGCACTTCCCGCACCCGGAAGAGATGCTCCACCCGGTCGGCCAGCGACTCGCCCAGCCCGTACATCATCGTCACCGAGGTCTTCATCCCCTGGCGGTGGGCTTCCTCCTGGACGCCGAGCCATTCGTCGGTCTGGGCCTTCTTCTTCGCGACGCGCTGGCGGATCTCGTCGACCAGAATCTCCCCGCCCCCGCCCGGTATGCTGTCCAGGCCGGCGGCACGAAGCTGCCGGATCACCTCTGAAACCGGCATCCCGAACCGCTCCCCGAAGAACACCACCTCCGACGGCGAGAAGCCGTGGATATGGATCGGATGGTTCTTCTTGATGTACTGCATCAGCTCGAGGTACCACTCGAACGGGATGTAGGGATTGTGCCCGCCCTGGAGCAGGATCTGCACTCCGCCCAGCGCCTTACACTCGTCGATCTTCTCGCCGATCTTCTCGAACGGGAGCACGTACCCTTCGGCGTGCTTGGGCCGCCGGTAGAACGCGCAGAACGCACAGTCCGCCACGCACACGTTGGTGTAATTGATGTTCCGGTCGATGATGTACGTCACCACCTCTTCGGGGTGGTGGCGGTATCGCTCGGCGTCGGCCAGGCGGCCCAGCTCGAGCAGGGGCGCGCGCTCATACAACTCGAGGTAATCTCGAAACTCTCCTGACGCTCGATCCACTACGTCCATGCTTCGCCTTTCAGTCGCCGCGAGGGGGCGCAGTCCCCGTATTGCAGTCATCGCGAGGGCGCGGAGCGCCTGTGGCGATCTCGGTCGGATTGCTTCGGCGACTGCGCCGCCTCGCAATGACTCCTCGTGTCAAGCCGCCGTGATGAAGCTCAGACTCCCGTCCGGCACCAGCCCGTCCTGCGCCAGCCGCCGGAAGAAATCGGTGAGTCCGGCCAAATGCCGATAGCTCAGCGCGTAGTCCAGGTCGTCCAGGTAGGCGCGGCAAACCGCCTGGTCGATTCCGGTGTTGCTTGACGCAAGCTCCGCCAGCTCATCGAGGTGGTCCAGGCCCCAGGTCCGCCCCGCCAGCAGCGACCGGTGAATACCCTGCACCGCCCGGTGATCCGACTCGCGCCGGGCCGCCCACACCGCGAAGACGAACGGCAGCCCGGTCCATTCTTTCCAGGCGCTGCCGAGATCGGTCACGAACGGATACTGCGCGTCGGCCGCCAGCATCAACGCGGCGTCGCCGATCACGAGCACCGCCTCGTGGGGAAACCCACGGAGCGCGCCCAGGTCGCTCGACTCGGCGCGGACCGTGGCGAACTTCGGCCACACCCCCCAGCGATGGGTGCAGAGCAGCTCGAGCAGCAGGACCGAGGTGCGGGAGGAGGAGGTGCGGAGCACCGTCGCACCATCCAGCTCGTGGGCCGGTCGCCTGCTGAACAGCATCACACTGTGCACCGGTCCGTCACAGGTGATGGCCAGGTCGGGCAGGAGATGGTACGCGGCGGCGTTCCGCGCGTACTCCACCGCTGAGACGACCGACACATCGAGCTCTCCCGCGGCGAGCAAGTCGTTCAAATCGGCGGCGGTGCCGGTGATCAGCTCCGCATGTACCTCGACACGGCCCCGATCGAGCGCGGTGTAGATCGGGTAACAGTTGATCCAGGGAATCCGGCCCAGGCGCATGGCGGTCACGCGGCGTGGACGCGGGGCGCCGCGGCGGCCAGGTTCGCCGGGACATCGATTACGTCGTCGAAGGACTCCCGCACCGGCTGATACAGACTGTCCCGCTCGACCGGACGCTTACCGGCGCCTCGAATGAGCCGGACCAGCTCGCTGTAGGGCATGTGCATCGCGGTGGTGGCTCCGGCCTGATGGTAGATCCGCTCGTAGACCACGGTGCCTTCGAGATCGTCGCAGCCGAAATCGAGCACCACCTGTGACATGAACGGCGTCACCATCGGCCAGTGGGTCTTCATGTGGGGAATGTTGTCGAGATAGAGGCGCCCGGCCGCGATATTCTTGAGGTCCTCGTACCCTGTCGTGGCCGAACCGACCCGGCCGAGCGCTTCGCCGAGCTCGTTGTTCTCGGTGTGATACGCGAGCGGGATATAAGTCAGGAATCCGTGGGTCTCATCCTGGAGCGCGCGGAGCATGCCCAGGTGCTCGATGCGATCTTCCGCCGTCTCGACGTGGCCGTACAGCATGGTGCAGTTGGTGGGGATGCCCAGCTCATGGGCGGTGCGGTGCACCCGGATCCATTCCTCACCGGTGAGCTTCCGCTCCGCGATGGTGGCCCGCACTGCAGTGCTGAATACCTCGGCGCCACCGCCCGGCATGCTGGTAAGGCCGGCCTCCTTGAGGGCGACCAGCACCTCCCGCTCGCTGGTCCTCTCGATCCGGGCCAGGTGCGCGATTTCCACCGCGGTGAGTGCCTTGATGTGGACCTCGGGATGGCGCTCCCGGAGGCCCCGAATCATGTCGGTGTAATAGGAAAGCCGGAGCTTCGGATGCAGGCCGCCGACGATGTGAAACTCCCGAGTCGGGCCGCCGCGGGCCTGCTCCGCTTCGTGATAGACCTCTTCCAGCGACCGGGTGTAAGCCCCCTCTTCCTTCGGCACCCGCGCAAAGGAGCAGAAGGTACACGTGTTCCGGAGGATGCAGACGTTGGTGGGGTTGATGTGCTGGTTGGCGGAGAAGAACACCCGATCGCCGTTGCGGCGCTCGTTGGCGAACGCCGCCAGCTCGCCCAGGCTGAGCACATCGGAGGTGTTGAACAGCGCCACGCCATCCTCCGGCGTGAGCCGGACACCGGCCAGCACCTTGTCCGCGATCGGGCGCAGCGCGGCATCTCGAAAACGGGCGGGGTCCACCTGAAGCGGCATCCTATCTCCGTGAACGGACGACACTTGGCCGGCGAGGGAAATCTAGCAGGAAAGGCGGGCGGTGAGCCAGCATGGCTTACCCGCTCCGGTCCAGCACGTCACGCACCTGGCGGGCCAGATTCCCGACGGTAAACGGCTTGGCGAGGAAGGCGTCGCCGCTGCGCAGCGCGCGTTCGATCGCGTCGGAATCCTCGGCGTAGCCGGAGATGTAAAGCACCTTGAGGTCGGGACGACTCCGCTTGAGCTGCATGGCCAGCTCCTCGCCGGTCAAGCCCGGCATGACGACGTCGGTGAGCAGCAGCTCGATCGGCTCCTCCGAGTCGCCGGCCAGGCGCAAAGCGGTCTCGCCATCTTCGGCCACGAGGACCTTGTACCCCAAGCCGCGCAGCAGCCGAAGCGCCAGCTCCCTCACCTGAGGCTCGTCCTCCGCGAGCAGAACCACCTCGCCGCCGCGCGGGACCGCGCCGTCGAGCCGGGTGCCGTGACTGGGGGTGTGCACCAGCTCGGTGCCCTCGGGCAGTGCGGGCAGGATGATGCGGAAGCGGGCCCCTGCTCCCGGCTCACTGATGAGCTCGATGCGACCGCCGGCCTGCCGGACGATTCCGTAGCAGGTGGCGAGACCGAGGCCGGTACCTTTCCCGTGCTCCTTGGTGGTGAAGAACGGCTCGAAGATGTGGGGGTGGTGCTCGGCAGGGATCCCGATGCCGGTGTCGGCGACCTCCAGCACCACCTCCCCACCCTGCTGGAAGGTCCGGATCGTGAGGGAGCCACCGGCCGGCATCGCGTCCCGCGCGTTGACCGCCAGATTGACGAGGACCTGTTCGATCTGGCCCGGATCCACCAGCACCGCCGACACCTTGGGCGAGAGCTCCGTCACCAACGTCACGTCCTCGCCGAGCAAACGCTGGAGCAGCTTCAGGGTTTCCCGGATCAGGTTGTTCGGATTCACCGGCCGCGGCTGCATCACCTGCCGGCGGGCAAACGCGAGCAGCTGGCGGGTCAGCTCGGAGGCGCGACCGGCCGCCCGGAGGATCTCCTTCAGGTCATCCTCGGCCGGCGAGCCCGCGGGGAGCGACTCGGTGGCGATCTGGGCATAGCCCATGACCGCGGTCATGATGTTGTTGAAGTCATGCGCCACGCCGCCCGCCAGCCGTCCAATAGCCTCCATCTTCTGGGCCTGGGTGAGCTGTCGCTCCAGCCGTTTCTGCTCCTCGACATCGCGAATGATCGCCAGCAGGCACGCCTCACCCTCCATTTCCACCGCGCGGCCCGAGAATTCGATCTCCACAACGCGACCATCCTTCCGGCGCAACCCGGCGGGAAGATTCCGGCAGATTCCGTCCCGGCGTACCAGCGCCACCACCTGCTCGCGCTGGCTCGGGTCGGCCCAGAGCCCGAGCTCGGTCGTGGTCCGACCCATCATTTCTTCCCGGCTGAACCCGCTCATGGCCACGAAGCTGTCGTTCATCTCGACCCAGAGTCCCGACTCGAGCAAGCATACACCCACTCCATCCGGGCTCAGCTGGAACAGGCTTCGGAACCGTTCCTCCGCTCGACGGGTTTCCGCTTCGATGGCTTGCCGGCGCCGGATTGCGCGATTGATGGAAAGGAGCGAGGCGGCAGACAGGATCAGCAGTCCGAGCAGCACCGCCCAGCGCATCGCGCGGAGCGGCCCGTTGATCGGCCCGTCGATCGACGCTTGGGGAATCAGGCTCGCCACCAGCCAACCGGAGGCGGGAATGGTGGACCACAGAAGGTACGCGTTCGTGGTACGCACCAGCTGCGGCGCGGCCGAGCCGGCGCCGGACGACCTCGTGAGCAGCCGCACCAGCGTGTCCCGGAGCTCGACATCCGGCAGGTCCTTCAGCCGGCGGCCGTCGGGCCGGGTCGGATCCCGCGCCGTGTTGCTGTCGGCCAGAATCACCCCGCCGTTTCGGCCGACCAACAGAAACCGCCCGCCGGTTTCGAGCGGGGAGCGGGCGCTGTAGTCCACCAGCTCCTGCCAGCTCAGATCCTGCCCGACCGACCCGCCCCAACTGGCTCCGCGCTTGAATGGGGCCACTACGCTCACGAACCAGGCGTCGGTCTTTTCGCTGTGGAAGGGATCGGTCCAGCGGGGGATCCCGGCCGGGTTCACGCTCGGCTCGGCGAACCGCATCCAGTCGGTCTGACTCCAGTCCTCCGTTGCCGAGAGTTCCCAGGGGAACATCGGCTGATCCGGCACGTACATGACGATCCCGCCGGCGGCGGGACTGATCCACGCGTCGACGAGCTCCGGGTCGAGGACGCCGGCTCCGAACCGTTCGGTGAGCCGCTTGCCCCGCATGAGAAACGACTTGAACGCCGGATCCACGACGGCCGTCTTGGGCAGATGCACCCCCGCCTCATGCGCCGGATCGAACGACTCCTTCCGAGGCCGCCAGGCACCATCGGGGTCGCGGACCATCAGCCGGTCGAAGGCCCTGACCTCGGCGGGATCGGCGACGACCGGCTCTCGGGAGAGGAGCCACGCGTAGCGCATGACCCGCTTCTCGGCGGCCGCGGTGCGCTGCTCGACGCCTCGCACCACTTCCCGCATCGAATTCTGATGGGAGGTGAGTCGAGTGTCCCGCAGACGGCCTCGGAGGGCGCGCTCGGCCAGGAACAGTCCGGGCACGATCAGGACCGCGGCGACGATGAAGAAGTAGCTGCCGACCAGGAGCTGCAACGAAAACGCGCGGGGGCGATCGGGTCCGGAAACACGCGACCCTCCGCCGGACGGGGCCGTGGAGGGTTCGGAAGACATCGGGATGCCGAATCCGGTCAGGCCGAGAAGCGACGCACGGCCAGCGTCACGTTGTGGCCGCCGAATCCGAAGGAATTGGACAAGGCGACGTCGACCGGTCGTTCAACCATGTGGTTGGGGGCACAGTCTAGGTCGCACTCCGGGTCGGGCGTGATCTGGTTGATGGTGGGCGGCACCTTCCCGGTTCGCACCACGAGAAGGGAGATCACGAACTCCAGGGCCCCCGCTCCGCCCAGCAGGTGGCCGGTCATCGATTTGGTGGATGCGAAGATCAGCCGGTGCGCGTGCTTGCCGAAAACCGCCTTGACCGCCGTGGTCTCCGCGATGTCGCCGAGCGGCGTCGAGGTGCCGTGGGCGTTGATGTAACCGATCGTCTCGGGGGCGATGCCGCCTTCGGCCAGGCAGGCCAGCATGGCCCGGCGGGCTCCATCGCCATCCGGCGCGGGAGCGGTGATGTGATTGGCATCGGCGCTCATGCCGTAGCCCACGACTTCACCGAGAATTGCGGCACCGCGGGAGACGGCATGCTCCAGGCTCTCCAGGACCACCGACGCGCCGCCGTCGGCCAGCACGAAGCCGTCGCGCCCGCGGTCGAAGGGACGGCTGGCCAGGTGCGGCGCGTCGTTACGGGTCGAGAGCGCCTTCATGTTCTGGAATCCGGCGATGGTGATCCCGGTGATGGCCGCCTCCGCGCCCCCGGTCACCATACAGTCCGCCGCACCCGCCTTGATCAGCTCGTAGGATTCTCCGATGGCGTGGGCCGAGGAGGCGCAGGCCGAGACGGTACAGAAGTTGGGACCCCTGAGCCCATAGCGAATGGAGACGTGCCCCGAGGCGATGTCGGGGATGAACATCGGGACGAAGAACGGGGAAACCCGGTCCGGTCCCTTCTGCAGGTAGATGAGGCACTGCTCTTCGAACGTCATCATCCCGCCGATTCCGCTCCCGATGATGACGCCGGTGCGATCGGGCGCCGGGAATTTCCCTTCCAGCCCTGCCTCGGTCACCGCCTGGTGCGAAGCCGCCATCGCGAACTGGGCGAAAAGATCCATCCGCTTGGCTTCCTTGCGCTCCAGGTAGACCAGCGGGTCGAATCCTTTGACCTCGCACGCGAAACGAACCTGAAGCCGGCCCGGATCGAACTTCGTGATCGGCGCCGCTCCGGAGGTGCCGGCGAGGAGGTTGTCCCAGGTCTGCTGCACGCTGAGGCCAACGGGCGTGACGAGGCCCAGGCCGGTGATGACCACCCGCCGCGCCATCCGCTACTTCCCGAGCTTATCCTGGAGGTACTTGAGCGCATCGCCGACGGTACGGAGCTTCTCCGCCTCTTCGTCGGGAATGTCGATGTCGAATTCCTTCTCGAACGCCATCACCAGCTCGACGGTGTCGAGGGAGTCGGCGCCGAGATCCTCCATGAAGCTGGCACTGTCGGTGAGCTTCTCACGCTCCACGCCCAGCTCTTCGACAATGATGTCCTTCACCTTCTCAACCATGTCGCTCATGCGTCCCTCACGAATGGGTGAATGCGGACAGCGTCAGGTGACCATGCCGCCGTCGACGACCAGGACCTGTCCGGTGATGTAGGAGGAGAGCCCCGAGGCCAGAAAGAGCACCGCTCCGGCGACGTCCGCCGGCTCTCCCAGGCGCCCCAGGGCGATCTGCCCTAATAACGCGTCCCGGGCCTCGGCGGGCAAGGCGGCCGTCATATCGGTCGAAATGAACCCGGGAGCGATGCAATTGGCCAGCACGTTTCGGCTGGCGTACTCCTTAGCCACCGACTTGGTGAACCCGATCAGCCCCGCCTTGCTCGCAGCGTAATTGGCCTGGCCCTTGTTGCCGGTCAGGCCCACGATGCTGGTGATGTTGATGATCCGCCCCGCCCTGCGCTTCATCATGCCCTTGATCACCGCCCGCGTGGTGTGGAAAGCGCCCGTCAGGTTGGCGTCGAGCACCGCGCGCCAGTCCTCGTCGGTGAGCCGCAGAAGGAGGTTATCCCGGGTGACGCCGGCGTTGTTGACCAGTATCGAGATGGGGCCGAGCCCCCGCTCCGCGCCGGCCACCGCCGCATCCACCTGCGCGGCATCCGCCACGTCGCAGCCGAACCCCTGAGCGCCGGCTCCGAGCGCGGCCGCAACCTCCTGCGCCGTCTCCAGCTTCCGCCCAACGATCGCGACCTTTGCCCCCGCGGCCTGAAGCCTTTCCGCGATGGCCCGGCCAATTCCCCGCGTGCTGCCGGTGACGAAGGCCACTTGGCTGGAGAGGTCTATCGCGTTCATGCCAGGAATTTCTCCAGTTCCTGAACCGTGCCGAGCGAGAGATACCCGGGCTCCGGGAGGATGCGTTTGAGCAATCCGCCGAGGACGGTGCCGGGGCCGATTTCGATGAAGCCTGCTCCTGGGGCGAGCGTCGCAAGGACCCGAATCGATTCGACCCAGCGCACCGGTGCGGTAAGCTGCGCCTCGAGGAGGCCACGGGCTTCCGCCGGATCTCGAACCGGCGCCGCGCTCGCGTTGGCCACGACCGGAAAGGCCGGTGGCGCGAACGAAGTTTGCGCGAGCGCCGCGGCCAATCCGGGAGCCGCGGGGGCCATGAGGGGCGAATGGAAGGCACCGCTGACCTTGAGCGCTACCACCCGCTTGGCCCCCAGTGCCGTGCAGGCAGCTCCCGCGCGCCCGACCGCCTCCGGGTCGCCCGAAATCACGGTTTGATCCGGCGCGTTGAGGTTGGCGGGCACCACGGTTTCCCGTCCGCCGGACGCTGCGGCGCAGGCGCCCTCGACGAGGTCGGTGGCCAGACCGAGTACCGCGGCCATGGCTCCGGGCCGCCGCTCACCGGCCGCCTGCATCAGCTCACCCCGGCGGCGCACCAGTCTCGCGGCATCCACGGCCGAGAGCGTGCCGGCGGCCACGTACGCGCTGTATTCGCCAAGGCTGTGTCCCGCGGCTCCCGCGACGGCCGGCAGGCGAGGTCCCACCACGGCCAGCACGGCAGCCGAATGCGCGAGGATGGCGGGCTGGGTCACGTGGGTTTGCTGCAGGTCTTCCGCCGGCCCGTGCCACATCGTCCGGGAAAGCGGGATGCCCAGCGCCTCATCGATCGCCAGAAAGGTGTCCCGTGCGGCGGGAAACGCCTCCGCCAGATCCATTCCCATTCCCACCTTTTGGGCGCCCTGTCCGGGGAACAGGAGCAGGCTCACCATCGGACGACGACGCTGCCCCAGGTGAAGCCGGCGCCGAAGGTCACCAGCAACAGCAGCGAGCCCGGCTTGATGCGTCCTTCCTCGACGCCCTGGGCGATGGCGATCGGGATCGAGGCGGCTGAGGTGTTGCCGTAGCGGTCCACATTCACCATCACCTTGCTCATCGGCATGCCGGCGTGCTTGGCGGTGGCCTCGATGATCCGGAGATTGGCCTGGTGGGGAACCATCAGATCGATTTCGCCGGCGCTGACGCCCGCCTTGGCCAGCGCCTCGTCGCAGGCGCGAGCCATGGCGAGCACCGCGGCTTTGAACACCTCGCGACCGGCCATGCGGATGTAGTGGGTACGCTCCTGCACCACCTTGGCGCTCACCGGCTCGGTGGAGCCCCCCGCGGCGATATAGAGCAGGTCGGCCAGGGTGCCGTCCGCCCCCAGCACGATGGACAGGATGCCCCGTCCGTCTTCCGTGGCCGGCTCCACGACCGCAGCGCCGGCGCCATCGCCGAAGAGCACCGCGGTGCTCCGGTCGGTCATGTCGGTGACGCTGGACAGCTTCTCGGCTCCGAGGGCGAGCACCGTCTTGGAGCGGCCGGATGCGATGAATCCCTCGGCAATAGCCAGGGCGTAGATCCATCCCGGGCACGCCGCCGCGATATCGAACGCGGCGGCGTTACGCGCCCCCAGCAGCGCCTGCAGATCGCAGGCGGCGGCGGGCAGCCGGCGGTCGGGACTGATGGTGCCCAACACGATCGCATCGAGCCGCTCCGGACCCACGCCCGCCTTCGCCATCGCGCAGAGCGACGCGGTGTGGCAAAGCCCGGAGAGCGTCTCCCCCGGCCCGGCGATGCGTCGCTCGCGGATTCCGGTGCGCTCCATGATCCACTGATCGGAGGTGTCGAGATAGGCCGCAAAATCGGCGTTGGTCACAACCCGGGCGGGCACGGCCGTTCCGAGGCCGGTGATCCGCACGATCGGCCTGGTGCTCACGAGCGGGCCGCCGACTCGCGCTCGGCGAACTCGGCGCCGATGTGCTTGGCGAGCCCGACCTCGACGGACTGGACCGCGACCCGGATCGCGTGGTGGATCGCGTTGCCGTTGGAGGAGCCGTGACAGATGATGGACACGCCCTTGACCCCGAGCAGCGGGGCACCGCCGTACTGCGAATAGTCCAGCATCCGGAAGGCCGAGCGAATTTCCTTGCGCTCCCACATGTCCGGCGCGGCGTCTTCGGCCAGATGTCTCACCAGGTACATCACCGATTCGTAGAACTTGAGCACCACGTTCCCGACGAAGCCGTCGCAGACCACGACGTCGAGGCGGCCGTGCTTCGGGTGTCCGCCGAGGATGTCGCGGCCTTCGATGTTGCCGATGTAGTTGAGCCGGGCATCGCGCGTGAGCAGGCGGTGGGCCTCCTTCACGAGAGCGGTACCCTTCTCTTCCTCTTCCCCGACATTGAGCAGTCCGACTTTGGGGGAGGGTCGGCTCAGGATGTCGCGCATGTAGACGGTGCCCAGGTGGGCGAACCCGACCAGCTCGCGGGCGGAGCAATCCACGTTGGCGCCGGCGTCCAGGGTCATGACCGGCCCGTCCACCGTGGGCAACAGCGCGCCGACCGTGGCACGGTCGACGCCGCCGTAGAGGCCGAGCAGCACGGTGGAGGCGGCCAGTATCGCGCCGGTGTTGCCGGCGGAGATGAAGGCGTCGGATTTGCCTTGAGCCTGCAGGGTCAAGCCCACCACGAGGCTCGACTTCCGCTTCTTGCGAACAGCTTGGAGGGGCTTTTCCGCCATGCCGATGATCTCGGGCGCCTCGACGACTTCCACGCGACCTCGGTCGAGATCGGGGTGACGCTCGAGCTCGGCTTCGATCGCGCTGGTTTGGCCCACCAGCTGCACCCCGAATGCCGGAGGCAACTCGCGCAGGGCGAGCCCGACACCCTCAACCTCGGTGCGGGGAGCCTGATCGCTTCCCATCGCGTCGAGCGCGACGCGGATCACGCTCAGCTGTCCTCGACCTCGAGGCGCTTCTTGCCGGCGTAGTACCCGCAGGACCCGCACACGCGGTGGGGCAGTCGGGCGGATCCGCAGCGAGGACAGGCCTGGGTAGCCATCCCGGCACCGGTATGGTGCCCGCGGCGCAGCCGCTTCCTGCGCTTCGACATCTTTCTCTTGGGAACAGCCATGACGTCCTCGAGTCTAGGAGGTGGGGGCGCCGCACCCGCACGCCCCGCGATTCAAATCGGCCCCACAACGCGGGCACAGCCCGCGGCAATCTTCCCGGCAGAGCGGAAATGCGTCCACCGCGAGCGCCAGCTCCTCTCGGACCGCCGGCTTTACATCCACCCGGGCCACGGGTTCCACCATCGGGTAGACGCTGGGATCGTCCTGGAGGTCCGGATCCGGTGAAAACAGGACCTCCACCGACTGGGCAACCGGCATGACGAATTCGGTCAGGCACCGACGGCAAACCGAGCGAACCTGACCTTCCAGCCGGCCATGCCAGAAAAAGCCATCCTGGCCGGCGCGCTCCAGCGTTCCCCAGACGGAGAGCGGGCCATCGAGAGGAACCTCGAGTCCCTCGAACAGCGGATCAGCGGCAGCGAGTTCGCCGGTCGTCTCGACCGGACCGTGGCGGAGCTCGCGAATGTCAACCTCTAGCATAGCCCCTAAAGCTACATGGGAGAGGGACTTAGGTCAAACCAGCCCGGCCCGCTCCGCCTCACTCCAGAAGAACGCGATTTCCCGGGCTGCATTCTCGTCGCTGTCCGACCCATGGACGGCGTTCCGGCCCTTGGATTCGGCGTAGAGCTTTCGAATGGTGCCCGCCGCCGCCTCGGCAGGATCGGTGGCTCCGATCGTCGTGCGGAAGGCCGCGACCGCCCCATCCCGCTCGAGGGCCATCGGGAAGCAGGGTCCGCTGCTCATGAAGGTCACCAGCTCTTCGTAAAACGGCCGCCCCCGGTGCACCTCGTAGAAGGCCTCAGCCTGGGCGCGAGTGAGCTTGATCAGCCGCGCCGCACGTACCCGGTAGCCCTCGCGCTCGATGTGGGCTGCGATCGCGCCGAGCTTGCCGTTGGCCACCGCGTCGGGTTTGATGATGGCGAGAGTCTGGTTCCCTGCCACGTTGAGCTCCTTGTCCAGGATTCAGGATTCAGGATTCAGGGGCTCAGGGTAAGGCCGTTCCCTGACAACTGACTCCTGATTCCTCACCCCTTGAGGGATTTCTTTACGAGTTCCACGACGTCGACGGGCCGCCGCATGATCCCGATGCCCGCCGCTTCGAAGGCGTGGATCTTCTCCTCCGCGGTGCCGGACGATCCGGAGATGATCGCTCCGGCGTGTCCCATCCGGCGGCCCTTCGGCGCCGTCTGTCCCGCGATGAAACCCACCACCGGCTTGGTGACGGAGCTCCGAACGAACGCCGCGGCCTTCTGCTCGTCGGTGCCGCCGATCTCGCCCAGCATCACGATGGCATCGGTCGCGGGATCGTCCTGGAATCCGCCCAGGACGTCGATGAAGTTGGTGCCGATCAGCGGGTCGCCCCCGATTCCCACGCACGTGCTCTGCCCAATACCCTGCCGGGTGAGGTGATTCACGACTTCGTACGTCAGGGTACCGCTCCGGGAGACCAGGCCGACCCGCCCCGCTTTGCAGATCTGCCCGGGGATGATGCCCACTTTGGCGACCCCGGGCGTAATCAGCCCGGGGCAATTGGGGCCCAGCAGCCGGCTCCCCCTTTCCCGGACGAACGGAATGACCCGCGCCATGTCCAAGACCGGGATTCCCTCGGTGATGCACACGATGAAGCGAATTCCGGCGTCGGCGGCCTCGGCGATGGCCCCGGCCGCGAGCGCCGGCGGGACATAGATCACCGAGGTATTAGCACCGGCGTTTCGTACCGCCTCGGTCACGGTATGAAAGATCGGTACCGTGCCATCGAACGATTGGCCGCCCTTGCCGGGCGTGACGCCGGCGACCACGCAGGTTCCATAGGCGATCATCTGCCGGGTGTGGAACGAGCCGTCCCGCCCGGTGATGCCCTGCACCACGAGGCGGGTGGAGGCGTCGACGAAAATGCTCACGCCGCCCCCTTGGCGAGCTCGACCGCCTGCTTGACCGCCTCGTCCATGTCGGACAGCGCCCGCATGCCGACCGCCTGGAGAATCTCGAAGGCTTTCTCCTCGTTCGTCCCGGTGAGCCGGATGACGACCGGCACGCTCACCTTGAACTGCCGGGTCGCTTCGACGATCCCGTTGGCGACGTCATCGGTGCGGGTGATACCGCCGAAAATGTTGAAGAGAATCGACTTCACCGCCGGGTCGGCGGTGATGATCTTGAGCGCGGCGACCACCTTCTCGGGATTGGAGCTGCCTCCGATATCCAGGAAGTTGGCCGGCTCGCCCCCGTAGTACTTCACCAAGTCCATTGTCGCCATGGCGAGCCCGGCCCCGTTCACCACGCAACCCACGTTGCCGTCGAGCTTGATGAAGGTGAGTCCGGCCAACCGCGCGGCCACCTCGCTCGGGGCCTCGGCCGAATCATCCCGGAGCGCGGCGAGGTCGGGACGGCGGTCCAGCTCGTTGTCGTCCACCGAAAGTTTGGCATCCAGCGCCAGCACCTGCCCCAGTGGCGTCGTGATGAGGGGATTGATCTCGGCGAGCGAGGCGCCATTGCCGACGAAGACCTGATAGAGCTGCTGCATGATCTTCGCGGCGGCGCGCGCCTGGGAAAAATCAGGGTAGAGCGAAAGAGCCAATCCAAGAGCCTGGTGGCCGAACAGGCCGTACCGCGGATCGACCGCGATCCGTACGATCTGTTCGGGCGTGGCGGCCGCCACCTCCTCGATATCCACGCCTCCGGCTGCGCTGACCATGAACACCGGGCGCTGGGTTTCCCGGTCCATGATGAGGCCGACGTAGCTCTCGGTGACGATGTCCTCGGCCGGGACCACGAGGACCCTGGTGACTACGAGACCCTTGATGGCCATCCCAAGAATCCGGCCGGCCACCTCACGCGCGTCGGCGGAGTTCTTCGCCAGTTTCACCCCGCCGGCCTTCCCCCGGCCGCCAACATGCACCTGCGCCTTCACGACCACAGGACGGTCGAGCCGCCGGGCGATCACTTCGACCTCCTCCGGGGTAGATGCCACATCGCCGTCGGGCATTGGAATCCCGGCGGCGCGGAGCAGTGCCCTCGCCTGATACTCGTGGAGATTCAAACCGGCCTCATTTGGGGGTGTGCGTTCGGGCCAAAGGTAACCCGTCATCGCGAGGCCCCGAAGGGGGCGTTCCTAGCGCCTTCCGGGCGGCTCGAGCAGATCTCGCAAATAGGCAAGGGCGCGGCCAAGCTCCTGCAGATCTCCCCGCTTCAGCGCCGAGTCGGCGCGCTGCATCCAGCGCCGCGCCTGCTCCAGTACCGCCTCGGGACCGCTGCCTGTCGCGATCGCACCCACATGGCCCCGCAGGTTGCGCCAGGCCTCGTCGAGGGTGCGACCGGTACCGAGGTTCCGGTCGAGCATCACGTCGACCATCGCGAGCTGCGCCCGGCCGGTCGCGGGAACCGCCCATGCAGGCTGGTACGCGGCGATGCCGTCGCGGGCGATTGCGTGGCGCACTTTCCCGGGCTCGAAACGCCCGCCCGCGGCACGCACCGAGTCGTGGAGGGCCTGCTGGAAGGGGAATCTCTCCCATCGTTGCTTGAGCACCGAGGCGCGCTCGATGGTGTGGGCGGAATCGAGGCGGATCATCCGCACCGAATCACCCGATGGAGTTCGCCGGGCCAGGAGGAACCCGGTGATCTGGCGGCGGTCAACGCCAAGGAGAGGCACCAGCACTTCTCCGCCTCCGGGGGCCGAGGGTGGGACGACCTCTCTTCCTTCCGCATCGCGCTCGATCTGGCCGGCGCCCCAGGCGGGGTTCGCGAGGGCTCGTGCCTGCGCCAGGAACACTTCCTCGGGATACGGATCGCCGACCCGGAGATCCGCCGGGATCGCTCCGGGCGGCTCGATCAAGGGGCCCGTGATGCGCCCCCAGGCCGCGGCCAGGGAATCGGAAGGACTTCGCCGGAAAATCCGCACCGAGCCGGTGGCCGCATCAACCGTCCCGAGAAATGCGCTGCGCACCATGGTTGCGGGGCCGCCCGGCCATTCGATTCTCCCTGACGAGGGAAAGAGTCCAGAGGCCAGCACGCCGTCGCTGGTCCAGACGATAGCACCGCCGGAGATGCGGGCCCGGGGCCGGCTCCATTGGGCGAACGGCGCCGTGGCGTTGAGCCGGACGGCGGGATCGAGTCGCCAGCCGATTCGAGAGCCGGAGGGCGCGGTGAACGCCTTGGGCGCTTGGAGGGCCCAGGCCAGCATGACGCGCTTGGTCCACGTGTCCAGGACGATGCCTTTGGCTTCGGTGGAGATGTCGATATCGGGCGCGGTGGGCCGGAGACCGTGGGAGGGGAAGTCCCGGTAGATCGGGGCGCCCGGAGAGGTCGCGCTGTCACCCTCACGCCAGGCGAGAATTGCGCCCGATCCGGCCACCCGGTCGTCGGCGAGCGCGAGCAACGCGGGGGAACGACCCGGCATCTCCCGCACCATGAACCAGACCGGGCGCGGGCTGCCTCCGGCCACGATCCAACCCTTCCCCGCGCTGGTCACCACACTGGAATCGGCGGCCGCAGCGAACGGCAGGATGGGCTCGTCCCATAGCGTCGGGGTGAGCTCCATCGAGGGCACCGGAAGCCCCAACGGAGGGCCGTTCACTTCAGCGAGCGCAAAGGCAACCGAGTCGAGTGCCCGAGCGGCGGCGCGCCAGGTTTCGTCTTTGGTGGCCACCACGGTGCCGAACGGAAGCACCCGGCCCGCCAGCAGGGTCAGCCCCAGCAGTAGCCACATGACCAAGACTGCCGCGCCGCGAAAGCGCACCCACCAGAGAAAGCTGGTGACGGCGACGGCCGCGCCCAGTCCAGCCTGAATCTGGGAGACCAGCGAGCGGACCAGGAACTCGGAGTGCACCAGGGGCCCTCGAAGACCCGCAGCCAGACGAAACTCCTCCAGCACCGAGCCCCAGGCCAGCGCCAGCGCGAGAATCGCGAGCTGGATGGCCAAGTGCCCCCGCACCTGTGGTGAGACCCAGAGTCTGCGCTCCACAATGGCGACGGCGCCGCCTGCGGTATGCACCGCCAGCACGGCGGCCAGCCCGACGGCTGCCAGTCCCGTGGCCAGGTCCTGAAGGGCGAGCCACAGCGGGAAATCGCGCAGAAAGAATCCGAGGTCGACGCCAAGGAGAGGATCGGTGACGCCGAACACGAAGCCGTCGAGGCTCAGCAGCAGCTGGTCGAGCCACTGCCCCGCGCCGCTGCCCAGCAGCACACCCAGCACCACGCCCGCGACCGACAGCGTCCAGCGGGGCACCCGCGCCGGCCAGAGCCGCGCCTGGGGTCGCTCCGGTGGCGGCCGGTCGGGCAGCGCGTTTCGCGCCGCGATCGCAAGATTGACCACGAACCAGGCGGCGGAGAGGAACAGCACGAGAAGCTCGAGCGAAAGGCCCAGCAACGCGCGCCGCGCGCCGGCCACCGCCGCCGCTTCGGAGACCGTGGATTCCCAGAGTCGTTGGGCGACGAATACCGACACCCAGCGGCCCGCCGAGAGCACGATGGCCAGGGCCACCAGGATGACCGCGACCCGCCGGCCGCGCCCGGACACGTCGGCCTACGCGGGCACGCGCTGCGCGGTGAGCCAGCCGGTCACCTCGGCGCGGTATCGCTCGAGGGCATCCGGACTGGTGGCTTCGAAGCGCAGCACGAGCACTGGCTGAGTATTGGACGCGCGGAGGAGGCCCCACCCGTGCGGGAAGGAGATCCGCACGCCGTCGATCGGGTTGATGGGGTATCGCGCGGCGAAGTGCGCTGCAGCCTCCTTCACGATCGCGAACTTCAGATCGTCCGGACAAGCCACCCTGATTTCCGGGGTGGTGGAGGTCGGGGGAAGATCGGCCAGAAGCCGGGAAAGGCCCGGCGCGCCGTGACTCACGATCTCGAGCAGCCGCGCCGCCGCAAACAATGCGTCATCGAAGCCGAACCAGTCGCCGCCGAAGAAGATGTGTCCGCTCATCTCCCCTGCGAGCGGCGCGCCGGATTCCTTCATCCGGGCCTTGATCAGAGAGTGGCCGGTCTTCCACATCTCGGGTCGCGCTCCGGCCTCGGCCAGCGCTTTAGGCAACAGGTCGGAACACTTGACATCGAAAATCACCGGGATGCCGGGTCCGAAGCGGCGGACCGCGTCACGGCCGAGGATGATGAGGAGCTGATCGCCATAGAGGATCGCGCCGGTCTCGTCCACCGCCCCGATGCGATCGCCGTCGCCGTCGAACCCGATCCCCAGTTCCGCGCCGGTGGTCCGCACCACCCGCTGCAGGTCCTTGAGGTTCTCGGCAACGGTCGGATCGGGGTGGTGGTTGGGAAACGTCCCGTCCGACTCGGCGAAGAGCGGTGTCACCTCGGCTCCCATCGCCTGGAGGGTACTGATCGCGATCAAACTCGAGACGCCGTTGCCGCAATCGACCACCACCTTGACGGGGCGACTCAGCCGGTGCCGAGCCACGATGGCCTCGCGGTACGCCGGCAGGACCGAGGCATCGGCGCTCTCCCGCCCCCGGCCGGCGCGCCACTCCTCCTTCACGATCAGCTCGTAAAGGTCGAGGATGGCCTCGCCGTGGATGGGGTCTCCGGCGAGGACCATCTTGAAGCCGTTGAATTCCGGAGGGTTGTGGCTGCCGGTGACCTGCAGCCCGCCGTCGGCTTGGAGGTGGTGGATCGCGAAGTAGAGTGCCGGCGTAGGCAGCTCCCCGACGTCGATGGCGTGGGCCCCGGCATCGACGATACCGGCCCGGACCGCCTGACTCAGCGCGGCGCCGGAGGGCCGGTTGTCGCGACCCACCGCGAGCACCGGGACTCGCCCCAGCCGCTCCCACGCCGTCGTGGCATACGCCCGTCCCAGCGCCTTGGCAAACGCGGGACTCAGCTCGCTGCCGATGACGCCGCGAACGTCGTACTCCCGAAAAACCGACTTCGGGACATTCACGCCTACCGTCCGATTCCCACAACCGGGGCGCTGCCCGCCGCGCCGAGCGAACCCGCGGTGTCCATCGCCGAAGCGAGGGCGGACGCGGGCAGAATGCCCACCAGGATGACGACCACCACGGCCAGGCCAACGGTGACGACGGCCGGGCGCGGAAGGCCGGCGCCCTCGTGGGAGCCCGCGCCGCTTGGTTCCCGCATATAGGCCGCCATGATCACCGGCAGATAGTAACCCGCGGAGAGCAGCGTGGTGAGCACCAGGATCACCGCGAGCACTACCTGCTTCACTTCGACGACGGCGGCCAGAATGGCCCACTTGCCGACGAATCCGAAGGTGCCCGGGAAGCCCAGCAGCGAAAGCATGCAGACGGTCAACGCGAAGGCCAGGTAGGGGCGGCGGCGCGCCAGGCCGGCGATCGAATCGAGCGTCACCTCGCGCTCGCCGCCGCGCCCGAGCACGCTCAGAATTCCGAATGCGGCAAGGGATGTGAGGGTATACGCGGCCAGGTAGAGCAGCGTAGCGCCCGAGCCGAGCCGCGTGCCCGGCCACAGCGCGGTGAGGAGGTATCCCGCGTGCGCGATCGAGCTGTACGCCAGCATCCGCTTGAGCGATCGCTGGCTCAGCGCCACCAGGTTCCCGAGCACCATCGAGGCGACCGCCAGCGCGGCCACCACCGGCTGCCAGGTCTCCTGGGCACCGGCGAAGGCCTCGTAGAGGATCCGGGCGAGGGCGAGGAACCCCGCGGCCTTGACGCCGGTGGCCATGAAGCCAGTGACCGGCGTGGGTGATCCATCGTAGACGTCGGGGGCCCACATGTGGAACGGCACCGACGCCACCTTGAATCCCATCCCGATGAGGAGCAGCCCCAGGCCCAGCTTGCCGAGCAGCGGCGGCGGCGCTTCCCCGAAGCGCGCGCCGATCGCGGCGAGACCGGTGCTGCCGGTGGCGCCCCAGAGGAGGGCGATGCCATAGAGCAGAAACGCCGACGCGAAGGCGCCGATCAGAAAGTATTTGAGCGCCGCCTCCGCCGAGAACACGCTGCCTCGGTTGAATCCCGCCAGGACGTACACCGATACCGACATCACCTCGAGCCCCAGGAACAGGACGATGAGGTCTTCGGCCCCCGCCATGAACATCATGCCCGAAGCCGCGAAGAGCACCAGTGAGTAGTACTCCGGCGCGATGAGCCCTTCGCGCTCCAGGTAACCGAGCGAGAGGAGGATCGTACCCGCGGTGGCAATCAGTATCAGAGCGAGCGCCGCGAACCGGAAGGGATCGAGCGCCACCATGTAGGCCGGCCCGTCCGGCCGCGCCCCGCCCACCCAGAGATAGGCCAGAGCGATCGCGCTGGGGACCAGGCTGGCCAGCGCCAGGTACCCGGACAGGCGGCTGTCCCGGGGCGTGGTGTGGCGCCAGGCGTTCACCAGGAGCACCACCAGGGCGCCGACGGTCAGCGCGATCTCCGGCAGCAGAGCCAGGGTGACACCCATCGGTGTGGTCAGGTCGAGGGGCCTCACCGGCGAACCGCCGGGGTCGGTTCCGTGGCGCTCTGGTACTGGAGCGGTCCCCGGATCGATTCGACGAAGCGGATCGCGGCCGGCTCGATCTTCCGGAGCACCGGCGCGGGATAGAGCCCCATCCACAGGATACCAGCCAAGAGCGGCACCATGACAACGAGCTCCCGCAACGAGAGATCGGTGAGGGATTCGTTCTCCCGCTGGTCGAGCTTGTGGTAGATGATCCGTTGCAGGGCCCAGAGCAGGTACGCCGCGGCGAAGATGACCCCCGTCGTGGCGATGGCGGTGGCCACCGGGTGCGGACGGAAGCTGCCAAGCAGCACCAGGAATTCGCCGATGAACCCGTTGAGGCCCGGCAGGCCGATCGAGGAGAGCGCCACCACAGTGAAGATCAGGCTGAACACCGGCACCACCTTGGCGATGCCCCCGTAGGCCGCGATGTCTCGCGTATGGCGTCGCTCGTACAGCATGCCGACCAGGAAGAAGAGCGCGCCGGTCGAGAGGCCATGGCCGATCATCACCATCACCGCGCCCTGGAGACTTTGGACCGTGGCAGCCCAGATACCGAGCATCACGAACCCGAGATGGCTGACCGAGGAATACGCCACCAGCTTCTTGATGTCCGGCTGGACCATGGCGACCAGCGCGCCATACACGATGCCGATCAGGGCCAGGACCAGGATCAGATTGGTAACCCAGGGACTCATGGCGACCTGGGGGAAGAACGGGATCGCGAACCGGAGGAAGCCGTAGGTGCCAAGCTTGAGCAGGACACCGGCCAGCAGCACGCTGCCCGCCGTCGGCGCTTCCACGTGCGCGTCGGGGAGCCAGGTGTGGAACGGGAACATCGGCACCTTGATCGCGAACGCCAGCGCAAAGGCGCCGAACAGCCAGGGCGCCAGGCTGCCCACCGCATTGGAATTGTCGAGCAGGTGCTGGTAGGCAAAGGAAAGCGTTCCGGTGCGACCCGCCACGGCCCAGGCAAGCACCAGGATGGCCACCAGCATCAGCAGGGAGCCCGCCATCGTGAACACGAAGAACTTGATGGCCGCGTAAAGCCGGTTCTTGCCGCCCCACATCCCGATGATGAAATACATCGGGATCAGCATGACTTCCCAGAAGACGTAGAAGAGGAACAGGTCGGTGGCCACGAACACGCCGAGCACGCCGGTCAGCAGGGTCAGCAGCATGGCGTAATAGCCGCGCTCCCGCTGGGTGATGTAATTCCAGCTCCCCAGCACGCAGAGGGGCATGAGCAGCGTGGTCAGGAGCACCATCGTGAGCGAGATCCCGTCGATCCCCACCGCGTAGCTGATTCCCCAGGCCGGGATCCAGGGCATGCTGCTGGTGAGCTGCAGGGTGCCGGGGTTGGTGTCCACCGCCCACCACAGCCCGACCGAGAGCAGAAACTCGATGACGGTGATCACCAGCGCGGTGTGCTTGGCCAGCCGGGCAGGGCCCAGCAGCACCGGGATCGCGCCCACCAGCGGCAGCACCAGCAGCACGTGCAGAATCCAGCGATCGAAC
This sequence comes from Gemmatimonadales bacterium, assembly GCA_045403135.1. Taxonomy (GTDB): domain Bacteria; phylum Gemmatimonadota; class Gemmatimonadetes; order Gemmatimonadales; family GWC2-71-9; genus JABFSM01. The sequence continues at coordinate 50,418 of JAXIPC010000004.1, forward strand.
CCGATCGAGGCGAGGAGCTGGGTCATCGCCGCCTACCGGGCCACGGCGCGCAGCAGCCACACCGCGCCGATGAGGAAGACCACGATGTAGAAACCGAGCTGGCCGGACTGCAACCGGCTTCCCAGCCATCCGAGCCCCCGGGCGAGCGCGGCTGAGCCATGGGCGCCGGCGCCGTCGATCAGCCCCTGGTCGACCCCCTTCCAGAGGACGAACCGGGAGATCGCCACCAGGGGCCTCACGATCAGCGCGTTGTAGATCTCGTCGATGTAGTACTTCCGGAAGAGCACCAGGGAAAGCCCGGTGTCCTGGGGCGCTTCCCGCGCCGGGAGGATCGGCCGGGCCAGGGTGAGCCGCCAGCCAAGCAGGAGGCCGGTGGCCGCGACAGCCACCGCACCGCCGATCAGGAGCCACTCGGTCTGGCCGTGCGGCATGTGCAAGGGCATGACCCGGGCTGCTGTTTCCATCACCGGCTCGAGCCAGACGTCGAGCCCGTGATGGCCGGCGGCGAAGGACGGCAGGTTGATCAAGCCGCCCACGATGGTGAGCAGTCCGAGAACCACCAACGGGCCCGTCATGCTCCAGGGCGCCTCGCGCAGGTGCTCGCGCTCGGCGGCGCCGAGGCGGCTCTCGCCCAGGAACGTCATGGTCAGGAGCCGCATCATGTAGTACGCGGTCATAAGCGCGGCCAGCAGGCCCATCCCCCAGAACAGGAACCAGACCGGCTCGACGCTCCCCCGACCGAAGGCGGCGGCCAGGATCTCGTCCTTCGAGAAAAAGCCCGCGAGCGGCGGGATCCCCGTGATCGCCAGCGTGGCGATCAGCATCAGCGTAAAGGTCCAGGGCAACGCGCGGCGCAGACCGCCCATGTTGCGCATGTCCTGGGGATCTTCATGGGAATGCGTGGCGTGATAGGCACGGTGCATCGCGTGGATCACGCTGCCCGCCCCAAGGAACAGCAGCGCCTTGAAGAAGGCGTGGGTGACCAGGTGGAAGACGCCGGCCACGTACGCACCGGTGCCAACCGCGAGGAACATGTAGCCGAGCTGGGAGACGGTGGAGTACGCCAGCACCCGCTTGATGTCGTACTGCCGGAGGCCGATCGATGCCGCGAAGAGAGCCGTGAACGCCCCCACGCCGGCCACGATCGCGCTGGAGACCGGCGCCAGGGCAAAGAGCGTGCTGGTGCGAGCCACCAAGTAGACGCCCGCCGTGACCATCGTGGCGGCGTGGATCAGGGCGGACACCGGCGTGGGCCCCGCCATCGCATCGGGAAGCCAGGTGTAGAGCGGGATTTGCGCCGACTTGCCGGTACAGCCCAGGAAGAGGAAGAGCGTGATCGCGGTGACCAGCCCGCCGCCTGCTACCAGGCGCTCGGGGGCCCGCTCGGCGATGGTGGCAAAATCCAGGGTCCGGAGCGACCACCAGATCAGGAACATCGCGATCAGCACGCCGAAATCGCCGATCCGGTTCATCAGGAAGGCCTTCTTGCCGGCGTCGGCATTGGCCTTGTCCTCGAACCAGAAGCCGATCAGCAGGTAGGAGCAGAGCCCCACCCCCTCCCAGCCGACGAACATCACCGGGAGGCTGGAGCCGAGCACCAGCACCAGCATGAAGACGATGAACAGATTGAGGTACGAGAAGTACCGGGCGTATCCCGGGTCGGCCCGCATGTAGCCGATGCTGAAGATATGGATCAGGCTGCCTACCCCGGTCACCACCAGCAGCATCACCGTGGAGAGCTGGTCCACCTGCAGGGAGAATCGGAGGTCGAGCCCGCCGGACGGGATCCAGCGCCAGAGCTCGACGATCACCGGGGCCTCCGGTGGGCTTCCCCGAAGCTGCACGAATATCGCGGCGGCCACGACGAACGCGGCGATGAGCACGCCGGCGCCGATCGCCGAGACGGCGGCCTTGGCTCGGGGCCGGCGGAGCGCCAGCGCGCCGTTCACCAGAAAGCCGACGAGCGGCAGGGCGACCGTGAGCCACACCCACGAGACGGCCCCCTCCGCCGCGGAAGCGCTCGAAGGCCCGCCCTCTTGCATCAGGGAAAGCGCCATCAGCCCTGGAGCAGGTTGATGTTCTTGAGATCCACCGACCGCGTGTGGCGGAAGACGGCGAGAATGATGGCGAGCCCCACGGCCGCTTCAGCCGCGGCGACGGTCATGACGAAGAAGACGATCACCTGGCCACCCAGACCCAGTACCTGCGCGAACGCCACGAAGCTCAGGTTCACCGCGTTGAGCATGAGCTCGACGCACATGAAGAGCACGATGGCGTTGCGCCGGAGCAGCACCCCGACCACGCCGATCGTGAACAGCACCGCGGAGAGCATCAGCGCCGGACCCAGGAGCATGGTTAGAGCTTCCGCTTGGCCAGCACGACGGCGCCGACCGCCGCCGCGAGCAGCAGGATGGAGGTGATCTCGAACGGCACCAGGTAGGCCCGGAACAGCGGCTCGGCGATGGCGCCCACCACACCCTGTGCCACCGGGGCCGTGACGGCGGTCTGCCCCGCGGGGAAGGCGGCCATGGGGCTGCCCGCGCCGGCCGACGATCCCGCCAGCACCGCCATCCCGCCCGGGGTGACCCGGCTCACGAAGAACAACTGGGCCAGCAGCGCGCCGCCCACCAGCACGGCTACGAACCGGACCGGGGCCCCCCGCAGATCGGACGCGCCCCGTCCCACATTGAGCAGCATGATCACGAACAGGAAGAGCACCATCACCGCACCGGCATACACCAGCACCTGGATCGCGGCGATGAACTGGGCGTTGAGCAGCACGTAGATCCCGGCCAGCGAGAACATCGTGGACACCAGCCAGAGCGCCGACGCGATGATGTTCCGCTGGGTGATGCACAGGAGCGCCGAGACCGCGGCAAACCCGGCCAACAGGTAGAACACCGCTTCGGCGCTCATCTCACTCGCCCAGGGGGTCCGCCGGGTCCCACAGCGTGGAGACCGGGTGCTGTTGCGAGGAGAGTCGCTCGAGATCGTAGACGAACCGGTCTCGGCTGTACTCGGAATTCTCGAAATGCACCCCCACATGAATGGCTTCCTCGGGACAAACCTCCTGGCAGTAGCCGCAGAACACGCAGCGGAATTCGTCGATCTCGTAAATCAGCGGATAGCGGTTTCCCTCCTCGTCCTCGCCGGGCACCAGCTTGATGCAGTTGGCCGGGCAGATCTGGGGACAGAGCCCGCAGGCCACACACTTGGTGCGCCCCTGCTCGTCCGAGAGCATGCGGTGGGTGCCGCGCCAGCGGGGGGAAATCGTATACTGCCCCCGCTCGTCACTGGTGCTCTTTTCCTCGGGATACTGCATCGTCACCTTCGGCTGGAACATGTGCTTGAAGGTGAGCGCCATGCCCTTGAGGGCCGCCCGGACATAGCTGACCTGGCGTTCCGGGCGCTTCAGAACTTTGACGCCTATGCTCATCTATACCGCCGGCCGGGCGCGACGGCCGCCCGCATCGAGATTGCTGGACGCGCGATAGGAGCCCGACATGATGTGGCCGCGATCCATGAGGAAGAGCACCACGTAGCCGATGACCAGATTGAGCCCGAAGAGGATGAGCAGCTTGACCCGAGGGTCGGTGACGCCGGCCATCTGCTCGATGACCCAGATGGCGACGGCGGTGACCATGATGTACACCAGCGCCAGCGGAAGCAGGACCTTCCAGCCCAGCGCCATCAGCTGGTCGTAGCGGAACCGGGGGAGGGTCCAGCGGATCCACATGAAGAAGAAGAGGAAGAACAGCACCTTGAGAAACATGACCAGGGCGGTGGCGAGCATGGCCAGCACCCCGCCGTTCTGATCCCAGGAAGTGAAGGGGATGTCCCAGCCGCCGAAGAACAGGGTCACCACCATGGCGGAAACCGTCGCCATGTTGGCGTACTCGGAGATGGGGAACATGGAGAACTTCATCGCGCTGTACTCGGTGTGATACCCGGCGATCAGCTCGGACTCGGCTTCCGGCAGGTCGAAGGGGAGCCGGTTGGTCTCGGCGAACCCGGCGATAAGGAAGATGAAGAACGATAGGAACAACGGGAGCACGAACCACAGTCCCTGCTGTTGATTCTGAATGATTTGTTGAAAAGTGACATTACCGGTGAGCAGGAGAACCGGGATCAGACTCATCCCCATCGCCACCTCATAGCTCACCATCTGGGCGCTGGACCGGAGGCCGCCCAGGAGGGAGTACTTGTTGTTCGAGGCCCACCCCGCCAAGGCAATGCCGTAGACCCCGAGCGAGCTGATGGCCAGGACGAACAGGAAGCCCACGGGAAGGTCCGTCAGGGCCATGGTGAGCGAACCGTGGTAGCTCACGGCGCCGAGCAGCGGCAGGTTGGCGTCCCAGTTCACCGTGAGGGGCGCGGCCCACGGAATCACCGCCGAGAGCAGCAGCGCGGGAATGAACGCCATGGCCGGCGCCAGCGTGAAAATCCCCAGGTTGGCCTCGCCGGGGAACGTCTCCTCTTTCACAAAGTTTTTGACGCCGTCGGCGGCCGGCTGCAGCAGCCCGGCCCAGCCCACCCGATTGGGGCCACGCCGGTTCTGCATCCACGCGCTGACCTTCCGCTCCATGAGCGTCAGCAGCGCCACGCCGACCATGACGATCGTGAAGATCACCAGCATTTTGATGACGCTGAAAAACAGGAAGCCCTTATAGGCGGCGGTCACCGCGCAGCCCCCTGCCCTGCTGGCCTCAGGGGGGCGGCGCTCGGCTCCAGCACCCGCCCGGTAAGGCCCAGCTCGGCGTAGGTCAGCCCGCCCAGGGCGGGAATCACCTCCGACAGCCGGGCAAAGGCCTCGGCGGCGGTCACCGGCGCTGCCTGCCCAGCCCCGTTTTCCGCCCAAGCGTGCGAGGCGACCCACCAGGCGGGCCGAGCCATTCCCGGTGCCGCCTTGGCCTCCATGTAGCGCTGGACTCGCGCGTCGCGGTTGACGTAGGTCCCGTTCTCTTCCGCCATGGTGGTCACCGGCAGCAGGAGGGCGGCACCCTTGAGCCGCTCGTCGTCCACGCTGGAGAGCGCTACCACGGTGCCCGCGGCAGCCAGCCGAGTCGCCTCCGGCTCATCCAGATCGGCATCGAGGACGATCACGAGTCCGGCACCCTCGACGTTTGCCAGCGCATCCCGCCAGGACGCCGAGTAACCCGCCAGCCGGGCGCCCTCGACATTGGGCGCCCGCTCCTTCCGGAGCGACAGGTTCGGAACCCCCGACAGAGCGGCCTCGCTTCCTTCGGGCACCTTGATGGCCGCGGTAACCTCCCGCCCTTCGACCAGCCGCCGAACCCACGCCAGCGACTCCAGCGACGCGCGCCCCGAGGCCAGCAGCACGACCCGGCCTTTGCCGGCCTTGGCGAGCTGCGCCAAGCGCGGCAGCGCGGTCTCCCAGTCGGACGGCACCAGCCGCTGACCATCCCGCACTAGGGGGACCTCCACCCGGTCGCCCCGATTCATCCACCGATAGTCCGCTCGGCCGGTGTCACACATGAAATGCCGGTTCACGTCGAGGTTCGGGCGCGGGCGCAGCCGGACCACCACGTCGTCCCGGGTATCGATCATGATGTTGCAGCCCTGGGTACAACCGGGACAGACGCTCGCGGTCTTGTCGAGATCCCAGGCGCGCGCCTTGTGCAGGAAGTCCTTGGAGATGAGCGATCCCACCGGGCAGAGATCCACCACGTTGCCGGCCCAGGCATGATCGAGCTGGTGGCCCGGGTCGATCCCGATGTAGGCGCGGTCTCCGCGTTCCGAGACGTTCAGCACCGGCGTTTCGGCCACGTCCTCCATGAAGCGCACGCACCGGGTGCAGAGGATGCACCGGTTCGGCACGTAGAGCACGTCGGGACCGAAATCCTCGACCGGGTTGAAGCGCTTGGCGTAGTCGGCGTACCGGGTGCCGGCACGGCCTTCCTGGAACACGTAGTCCTGCAGCTCGCATTCCCCCGCCTGATCGCAGATGGGACAATCGAGCGGGTGGTTGATCAGGAGGAACTCCAGCACGCTCTCCCGGGCCTTCAGCGCCGACTCGCTCATCACCTTCACCACCTGGCCGGGAGCCACGGTGGTGACGCACGCCGGCATGAGCTTGGGCGCCTTCTCCACTTCCACGAGGCACATCCGGCATACCGCCGGTGACGGGAGCGACGGGTGATAGCAGTAGTGCGGCACCAGCACGCCGGCTTGCTTGGCGGCCTCGATGATGGTCGTGCCCTTGGGCACCCTCACTGGGACACCGTCGATGGTGACGTTCACCAGGGTCCCGCTTTCTGGTTGCGTCATACCGCCGCCAGCGCGGGCGCTTTGGCCCGGTTGAGATACGCGTCGAACTCCCCGCGGAATTTCTGGATCCCGCTCACGATGGGGGCGGCGCAGCTGTCGGAGAGCACGCAGATGGTCTTGCCGGTCATCTGCTCGGAGAGATCGAGCAACAGCGCCAGGTCCTCCTGCTTGCCCTGCCCCTTGAGGATGCGCTCGAGGATCTTGGTGGTCCACGCGGTGCCCTCCCGGCACTGGGTGCACTGGGCGCAGCTCTCGTGGGCGTAGAATTTGGCCAGCCGATACACCTCATAGACGATGTCGGCCGAATCGTCCATGACGATGAAGCCGGCCGAGCCGAGCATCGACCCTTTTTCGACGATGCCCTCGTAGTCGCACAGGGCGCTCTCCGACTCCTCCCGGTTCATCAGCGGCACCGATGACCCGCCGGGAATGACCGCCTTGAGGGTCCGGCCCGGACGCATGCCACCGGCCAGGTCGTAGATGAGATCCTTCATCGGGAATCCCATCGTGACCTCGAAGTTGCCCGGCTTCATGACGTGGCCGCAGACCGAGAACAGCTTGGTGCCGGTGCTCTTGGGGTTGCCGAGACAGAGCGCCTTGTACCAGGCGGCGCCGCGGGTCAGGACGGGCGGCACCGCGGCGAGGGTCTCGACGTTGTTGATCGTGGTCGGCATGCCGAAGACGCCTGCGGCCGCCGGGAAGGGCGGCTTGATCCGCGGATTGCCCCGCTTGCCCTCGATCGAATTCATCAGGGCGGTCTCTTCGCCGCAGATGTAGGCGCCCGCACCGCGGAAGAGCACCATGTCGATCCGCTTGCCCGAACCCATGGCGTTGGCCCCCACGGTCCCGGCGGCGTACGCCTCGGCGACCGCCTGCTCCATCACCTCATATGGATCGGTGAACTCGCCCCGGATGTAGATGTAGCAGGTCTCGGCGCCGATGGCGTGGCAGGCGATGGCGCAGCCCTCGATCAGCGCGTGGGGCGTCCACCGCATGATCTCGCGGTCCTTGAAGGTGCCGGGCTCCGACTCGTCGGCGTTGCAGCAGAGATAGTGGGGCTTGCCATCCCCCTTGGGCATGAAGCTCCACTTGAGGCCGGTTGGAAACCCCGCCCCGCCGCGGCCCCGGAGCCCCGACGCCTTGATCTCCTCGATGATGGCCTCGGGTGTCATGCCGAGCGCCTTTTTCAAGCCCTCGTACCCGCCCCGCTCCACCCAACCCTTATGGGTGCGCGCGGCGGCGTCCCCGAAGTACTTGGAGAGGACGACCGTTTCCTTCGGATGGGACGGATGCGGGTAGCCCATTACTTGTACCCCGCCAGAATGCCGGGCACGCGCTCCGGGCTCGCGCTCTCGATGAAGTCGTTATCCACCATGATGGGAGTGGCGAAGCCGCAGGCGCCAAGGCATTCCACCTCGATGACGGTGAAGCGCCCATCAGCGCTGGTGGCGCCCAGCTCGCCGCAGCCGGTTTCCTTGAGCAGCGCCTTCACCACCTCATCCGACCCGCACAGGTGGCATGGCGACGTGGTGCAGACCTGGATGAAATGCCGGCCCACCGGATGGGTGTGATACATGGTGTAGAATGTGACCACGCCGCGGACATAGGCCGGCGTCAAACCAAGCACCTCGCCCACTTCGGCCATTGCGGCGGGAGAGATCCATCCCCGTTCCTCCTGGATGATCCAGAGCGCGGGGAGCAGGCAGGCCTGGCGAGTCGGGAATTTCGGGAACAGCGCCTCCAGCTGCTGCAGGGCTTTCCCAGTGAAGACCGGTTGGTGCACCTCATCGCTGGCGGCCGGAGCGGCGCCGTGGGCGGCGCTCATCGGTCGATTTCTCCCATGACGATGTCCACGCTGGCGTTGATGGCGATGACGTCGGACAGCAGGGCGCCCTCGCAGAGCTTGGGAAGGCAGGCGAGGTTGATGAACGACGGCGGCCGGATCCGCCACCGCACCGGCTTGGCGGTGCCGTCGGCCACCAGATACGTACCGAGCTCCCCTTTGGGGTTCTCGATCCCCATGTAGGCTTCGCCGGCGGGAGCGGGGACGCCTTCCATCACCTGCTTGAAGTGAAAGATCATCGCCTCCATGTCGCTCATGGCCCGCGACTTGGACGGGAGAATAACCTTGGGGTCGGAGACATTGATCGGAGCGCCCTTGAGGGCGGGCAGTCGGTCGAGGGCCTGGTCCAGAATCCGGGTCGACTGATACATCTCCTCGAGCCGCACCCGATAGCGGTCGTAGATATCGCCGTGCTCTCCCACCGGAACGTCGAAGTTGTACGTGTCGTAGCCGAGGTAGGGGCGGTCTTTCCGAACGTCATAGTCGACGCCGCTGGCCCGGAGCATCGGCCCGGAGAGCGAATAGTTGATGGCTTCGTCCCGGCCGATGACGCCGACCCCCTGGGTTCGCCCGCACCAGATGGCGTTCCGGGTAAAGACCGTGTCGACTTCGTCGAGAGTCTTCGGGAAGGTGCGGCAGAAGTCCCGAAGCATTGCCTCGAACCCGTCGGGGAGGTCTGCCATCATACCGCCCACCCGGGTGACGCTGGTGGTGAGCCGGGCCCCGGTCCACGCCTCCTGCAGGTTATAGATCCGTTCCCGCTCGTAGAACGTCCACAGGAAGGGCGTGTACGCGCCGAGATCGATGCCCGTCGTGCCGAGCCACACCAGATGCGAGATGATCCGGCTCATTTCGCACGCAATGACCCGGAGCACCGCGCAGCGCGCAGTGATCTCGATCCCCATCAGCTTCTCGGCGCCCAGCGCGAAGCCGACGTTGTTGGCCATCGGCGACAGGTAGTCGGTGCGGTCGGTGAGCGGAATGATCTGGTTGTAGTGGCGGTACTCGCCCAGCTTCTCGAAGCCGGAGTGCAGGTAGCCGATGTGGGGAATGCAGCGGATGACCGTCTCCCCCTCGAGCTCGAGCACCAGCCGGAGGACGCCGTGGGTCGCGGGGTGCTGGGGACCGATGTTGACCAGCATCGGCTCGGCGCCGAACTCATCGTTGGGATCACCCCGGCCGGCCGCGCCCAGCGGAACCCGGGTGGGGCGGCCCTGCGCGTCGAGCGAAGGGGTGCTGAGCGCCATCTCGAGGGTGCGGGGGGTCATGTGACGTGCCCCCGCTGGCCCTGCGACAACCGGTGCCGCATCTCCTCCGGCAGCTCATCGTACGCCTCGGCGATGCTCAGCTCCTCCATCGAGTAGTGAGCCTCGGGATTGGCGGCGAGCGCCTGACGGGTCTGCTCGGCCCGGGTAAAGTGACCGCGCAGGGGGAAATCCTTGCGCAGAGGGTGTCCCTCGGCGTAGGTGTCCCACATCAGGATTCGGCGGAGATCGGGGTGGCCCTTGAAGGTGACGCCGAACATGTCGAACACCTCCCGCTCCAGCCAGTCGGCCCCCTTCCACAGATCAACCACCGAATCCACCTCGAGCGGCAGCGACTTGTTCAGCGGGATCTTGACGCGCAG
>JAXIPC010000231.1:0-34377 GCA_045403135.1 Gemmatimonadales bacterium
AGCTGGGTGCGATAGCTGTTCTTGGCTTTGGTGAGCTCGGCCTCACTCACGCCATCCTTCGCCACGCGCGCGAATTCCTCACTGAGACCCTTCTCCAGGGACTCCGGAGAGACGCCCTGGTTTGCGATCCCCAGGGCCATCAGCACGCCGGCGCCGCGACGCGGCCCGAACGGATTAGTAAGCACGAAGGCTCCCTGCGCGAGCTTCTGCTCCCGCACCACCGACTTGTTGATCCGGGAGCTCTCTCCCTGGCCCAGGATCGTGGTCAGGAGCTCGATCGCGGGCGCGTCGTCGCTCTTGTACTCGGGGACCCGGTACGCGACCAGCACACCGGGAAGATTGGCCTTGGCATCCGGCCAGGTTCGGCGGATGGTACCGGGTCCGAAGCGTGCATCGCACGGGGCCAGGGGCGGAGGGTCGCTCCCCCTGGGTATGCTGCCGAAGTATTGCTCGATCAGGGCCTTGGTCGCGGGCGTATCGAAGTCACCGACGACGGTCAGGATGGCGTTGTTCGGAGCGTAGTAGAGCTTGAAGAAGGCCTGCACGTCGGGTACCCGAGCCGCGTTCAGATCGTCCATCGAGCCGATGACCGAATGGGCGTAGGGGAAACAGCTCGCGCTGTCGGCGAGGGCGTACATCCCCTCGAAGATCGCCCCGTAGTAAGGCTGATTGTCCACCCGCAGGCGGCGTTCTTCCTTCACCGCCTCACGCTGATTGGTAAAGTTCGAGTCGGTTATGGCGAGCGAGCGCATCCGGTCCGCCTCGAGCCACAAGCCGAGATTGAGCCGATTCGACGGGAGCGCCTCGTAGTAATTGGTGCGGTCCTCGCTGGTGCTTCCGTTCATCTCACCTCCAGCCCGCTCCACCAGCTGGAAGTGCTCCGCCTTCTTCACGTTGGCCGAGCCCTGAAACATCATGTGCTCGAACAGGTGGGCGAATCCGGTTCGGCCGCGTACTTCGTTGCGGGAGCCGACGTCATACCACACATCGACCGCCACGACCTGAGTGGAACGATCCGGCACGAGGATAACCTTGAGCCCGTTGGGCAGGGTGTATGTCTCGAACGTGATCCGGGCAGGGTCCTGGGCCGGAGCGCGACCGGGCGTTCCCGCCAGGACGGCGAATCCCGCCAGAGCAGTAAGCCAGCAACGGGCGTGCATCGGGTGAGGTCCTTCCATGGGGGCCGACAAAACTAGCCGAGGCGCAGCCTCTCCGGGTAGTTCCCGCAGAGGGCGTCGACGCCCAGGGCGGCGAGCCGGCGCGCCGCATCGGCGTCATTCACCGTCCAGGCGATGACCTCGCCTTCTTTACGGTGGACGGCATCCACGAGTTCCGCGTCGATCAAGCGCCAGTCCTGCCAGAGCACGGTCGCTCCCACCGAGTGCATCAAGGCAACGGGATCGCTCGGATAAGCGCTGGACAGTATGCCGCGACGGAGCCCGGGGCGCAGCGCCCCCAGTCGACCCACAATCCGGTGGTCGAAGCTGTGCACGGCGCAGCGGCCGGGTGCAGGGGCCGCGTCAATCGTGCGAAGCAGGGTCTGATCGGCCTCCTCTGGAAGGGCCTTCACCTCGATCCAGGTCTCGGCATTCCCGATGGCGGCGAGTGCCTCGGCGAGCGTGGGCGTCGGCTCCCCGTTGGCCAGGAGAACAGTTCTGATGGCGGAAGAAGTAGCCGCCGCGATAGCGCCGAGACCCGGGATTCCCGGGTCGTGGTGCACGTTCAGGCCGCCATCCCTGGTCGCATGGACCGCCAGCTCGACCCCCTCCGCACCCCGCCGGATGGCGTCCCGAAACGACTCCAGCGAATTCTCCAGGGAGTAGCCGGAGGCCCCGCGATGCGCCAGAATGCGGGGTCGGTTCGTCACGGGGGAGCTTTCCGGCGCAGCCATCTTGATAAGTTACCAGAAGTGTTGACTGATAAAAGCTTGTGAAATAATGATTTAGATGCTTTGTACACACGATCTGGAAACTGTCGATCACCTTGCGTGGGGAATCTGTGGAGATGCGGGCTGTCCGCCTCCAGGAAATCGACTGTCGAGCTCGGTCGCCCCGGCTGGGCGCTCCAAGTTAACGTCGGCCCTGGTGTTGCGTCCTTTGATCGACCGATGTGCGCGATGAGCGGAGCCTCCTCCCGGTCTGACGCTGCGCTCGTCGCCGCCTATCGGTCTGGTGACCAGGCGGCGGCCGCGGAGTTGGTCAATCGGCATTGCGGTGCCCTCGGTCGGTATCTCTACGGCGCGGGCGCTGCTCTTTCGGATGTTGAGGATTTGGTCCAGGAGGCCTTTTTCCGGGCCTTTCGGGCGCTCGACAGCTGGCGCGGGGAGGCCAGCTTTCGCGGCTGGCTTTTCCGGATTGGGTCGAACCTTCGAAAGGACCAGTACCGGAAGGACGCCGGACGAGTCCACCTGTCGATCGATGACCACGAGGTGAGCGACAGCGCCGATCCTCTGGGCGAGGCGGGGGCATCCGAGATGGAAGAGCGGCTCAGGCAGGGGCTGGTCCGATTGCCCCGCCTGCAACGGGAAGTGTTCCTGCTGCGGGCGCAGCAGGGGATGGACTATGAAGAAATCTGCCGGGCGCTCGGTACCACCCCCGGCGCCGCGCGGGTGCACTACCACCACGCGGTCAAGCGACTCAAGGAACTGATGGCATGAGCACCTCCCATATCGACCCGGACCGACTGGCCGACACGGCCCTTGGCACGGCGCCGCTTTCCGACGCTGAAACGGCGCATGTGGCCGGGTGCGGCGAATGCCGCCGCGAGCTCGAGCTGGTGGCCGCCGCAGGCCGGCTCGGCGTGGCCGAGGTGGCGAGACTGTCTCCCAGGAGCGTGTCGGAGGTCGTGCGCCACCGCCTCGCGACCGAGCCTCGGGCGTCCGTTCTCCGGGGCCGAACACCGTGGTTGGTGGGGCTCGGCGCCGCGGCCGCCCTGGCGCTCGCGGTGTGGTATGGCTCCACGCGCGGGTCCGCTCCCCCGGGCCCGATCGGATTCGCGCCGATCGAGCTCAGCGTTCTTCACGAGCTGGATGGCCTGGGGGAGCCGGAGCTCGAGGCGGTCCTCGAGAGCATTCCGCTGGCGGCCGGAGCGGTGTTCCATCCGGAGCTCGCACCTCTCGATGAGCTCAACGTGAACGACCTGGAGCGCTTGCTCCGGTCCATGGAGGAATGATGCGGACCATCGGGGTTGTGGCGCTGGTACTGCTCGGCGGGGCAGTCTCAGGGGCAGCGGCGCAGGACACGCTCAACGATCCGATCCGTGCCGAGCGACTCCGCCAACAGATCGAGTTGCGATTTGGAGAGCGGCTCACCGAGGAGCTGGGTCTCACCGACGACCAGGCGACCCGTCTGCGGGTGGCGCTCGCCGGTCTGGCCGTGCGCCGGCGAAGCATGGAGCAGGAGGAGCGGGTCACCCGCCAGGCCCTCGCGGCGCAGCTCCGCCCGGGCATCGCGGCCAGCCCGGACAGCGTCGCCAAGCTGGTCGACGCGCTGACCACCCACCGGATCAGCTATGCGCAGACGTTCAAGGATGAGATGCGCGAGCTGGCCACGATCCTCTCTCCGGTGCAGCGAGGCCAGTACCTGATGCTACGGGACCGGCTGATGCAGCGCATCATCGAGGCGCAGCAGGAGCGGAACCAGCAGCGAGCCCCGTTCCGGCCGCCGCGCCGACCCTGAACAGATGCGTATGGCAGCATGCTCTCGAGGGCCGCTTCGGCGGTCCCTCGTTGGTTTCAGCGCGTAATACTTGGAGCCGGCCCGAGTGGCGGAATGGCTCTGGCGGTGCCGAGCCGTTTTCGAACGTTACAAGCTGTTTCGAGCCCGCATCCCACAGTAGGTCCCACAGTCCGGCTTGGAAGATTCCCCCTGCGAAGGAAGGGCGGCTCGATAAGCGCCGCGAACCGTCGGGCTGCGAAGGCCGCCCTTGCACCTGATCTCTTCGCGGGCAGCATCCTGGACATGATGGACGCTGCGGGGTTCGTAGGGCCAACGTGGGAAGCGTGGCGCAGCCTCTGGCGAGCGGTCTATGCCCTGCGGATGGAGAGCACCGGCCAGAAGCGGTTCACCCGCCACACGGGCCGCTCGATCCTGCCACCGGCCCCAGTGCGCGAAGGGTGGCTCATCGTTGGCCGGCGGGGTGGGAAGTCCCGGATGGGGGCCTTGGTGGCCCTCTTCCAAGGTATCCGGCGCGACCTCAGCGCGGTTGCCGGATGGGACAATGCGTGGCCACCGGCGACTTCGATCACCGTGACTTGGTCGGTGACTGCGACGGGACGGAACAGCACCACGCAATGCGCCGAGGACGCGTTGTTTCGCCGGGTTCAGGCGACGGGGAGGATCTCCCGGCGGCGGGCGGCCGCAGGATGGCCGAGTACTTGATGTCGCCCCAGCGCATACCCCGCCCCACCAGCTGACCCACGTACCAGTCGCGGGCGTCGGACCGCACCTCGAGCACCACCGGCGCGAGTTGACCGAGAAACCGGGCACGGCGGTAGTGAAACGCCTCGCCGAGGGCGGCCTCGAGCTGTCCCACCACCGTGTCCGGCGCCCCAGGGCACCGATTGGCGACGCAGCGGTAGCCGGGACGATTCACGTCGTCCGGCGCGGGGACCAGCACAGCGAAGTCACCCTCGTCGGAGAAGACTCGCTGTAGCGCGTGCCGGACGAATCCCTCCTCCAGCTTTTCGCCGACCAGATCGGAAGTGTCGTTTCCCCGGCCGATGAACCGGAAGCAGGGCGTTTGCGCGTAGCGGCCGATCACCCGGACCCGGTCGCCGAGCCGGTAGCGGGCGAGACCCGCAGACTGGGTCACGATGACTTCGTATTCCTGTCCTTCCGCGAGCTGGTGGAGCAGGAGCAGCTGTCCGCCGCGGCCCTCGAATTCGAAGAAGACCCGGTGGAGTAGCGGCACCGGGGCTGGAGCGCCGAGGAGCGGCAGAGTCAGCGGAGCCTCGGTGGCCAGGAGCCCCTTGCCCTGCAGGAACACCCCAGGGAATTCCCGGGTGAGACCTCGCGCGAAGAACGCCGCGCCGGCGTCGGTCCAGCAGGAGATCAGCTTGAGGCCGGGCCAGAGCGCGGGCCACTCCAGCTGTGGGCTCCGGAGCAGCGCCAGGCGATCCTCCGCCACCGGCGGCAGCGGTACCGCGCTGTCCCGGTGCACGATCCCTCCGCGATGGAGGTACGACGCGAGGAGGCCGGCGTGCTCGCGCAGAAAATCGAGCAGCGCGGTGAGATAGGTCGGGTGCCAGATGGAAAGGATTTCGAGCCGCGGCTCCGCCACCAGCGCCGCGGCCAGCACCAGTTTGAAGAGGAACGGATCGCGAATCCCCTTGAGCCCGGGGGGGAAGACGAAGCAGCCCCCTAGCGTCCGGCGGGTCCACGGTGAGAGGTATTGGGCGTCGTCCTCGAGCCCGATCGGCGCGCCACTCACCGTCCGGGCCGGTTCGTGGCAGGGCGGCGAAATGCTGAAGAACATCCGGCCCGAGGTGAAGCGAGGGCCGTGGCGGACCAGGTCTTCGGTCCAGAGCAGAAAGAGCTCGTCAAAGTCGGAGAGGAGTGCGTCGGTATAGGGAATCAGCTTGGAGGCTCCGCTGCTGCCGGAAGTTCGCTCGTAAAGGCGCACCGGCGTCGGAGCGAGCACCGGAGCGCAGGTTTTCGTCTGGCGGTCCACCCAGGGGCGGAGCTCTTCAAATCCGACCGCGGGCAGGCGATCGCGGAACTCCTCGTACCGCTCCGCTCCGGTGATGCCGTGGGCGCGGCCGTAGTCGGTGGCCGCGATGCCCGTGAGGAGCCGCCGGCGCAGACGCTCCTGGGCGCGCGCAGGATCCGCAAGCGCGGCGGCGAAGCGCCGGGCCCGCGGGGCGAGCATCGCCCCGAGCGCCAGGCGTCCGATCACGGCGCGCATGCTCTGCACTCCAGTCACCGGCTCGGGACCACTGCCGGCTGCCGGGCGAGGCCGCCCGCACCGCGTGCCGCCCGGCGGCGGGGAAAAAACTTCCGCAGGAGCCCGCGAACGAACGCCAGATTTACCCGGCCGATCATCGCGAGCTCGTCGCCCTCGGCGTAGCCGGGGTTTGCGGCAACGAAGAACCGGATCTCCGGCAGGTCGAGCACCTGCCCGGTGAAGGGCGCGACCGTGGCTCGGAGGACCGGCTGATGCCGGCCGAAGCGGACCACACCGCGCTTCGGATCCCAGTGGGTCCCGAACCGTTCCCGCCCGAGCGACCCAATCAGCGAACGCTCCGGTGCGGGGAGCCCCCGCTCGAAGTGGGGCCAGTGATCGGGGAAGTAGCGCACCATCGTGAGGTAGGTGCGATACCCGTGGCAGATCAGGAACCAGTAGAGCGGTGTCCGCGGATGCCGGAGTTTCCAGCCGAGGAGCCAAAGCACGAAGGCCCGGTGGAGGGCCCGCTGGCCCCAGTACTCGGGGCGGATGATGGTGTCGCCCGAAAAGCAGGCGCCGATTTCCCGGCCGCAGTAGTGGTGCTGATAGATGGTGGCGGTGGAGAAACCCACCAGCTCGCCGCTGCCGCCGTCCCGGCCGAGGAAGACGCGGTCCTTCTCGTGGAGATCGGCCCCGAAGGTATCGCGGCGCACGTGGTCGTAGTGCCCCGCGTAGAGCCCCCACATTTGTTCGATAATCTCGCGGCCGAGCGCCGGGACCGGCACGGCCGTCACCGCGAGCTTTCCGGTGCTGCGCATAGATCCTCCTAGAGTTTGTAGAGCACGGTGCGGCGGCGGAGCTCCGCGGGGGGAAACTTCCCTTCCCGATGGCAGCGGAGCGCCCGCTGGAACCAGGTGGCGGGCTGGTCGGCCACGACGGCGCGGAAGGCGCGCCCGCCGTGGGCCCGCAGGGTCGCCGCTTGGTTCTGCAGCACGGCGCGGTCCTGCGCGACGATGCGGCGGGTGAGCAGCCGAATGACCGGAGTCATGAGCGCGGTGATCGCCCCGTAGCGCACTCCCATCCTGGTGTAGACTCGAGTGGTCCACTCGTCCTCCGGCGTCGCGACCATGATGGTGACCACGTGGACGCGGGTGCCGAGGTGGTATTCCACCCGGAGGGTGTGGGGGAGGATGATTTCATCCACGTGACTCACCGCTTCGCGCTGTCCGCCCAGCAGCGAGCGAAAATCGTGCGTGCGTTCGGGGGGAGGCTCGGTGGTCTCGACCCGAAGACCGGTCGGCGTTTCCTCGATCCGGGCTTCGGCGAAGCGGGTGGGCGCGGAGCGGAACAACCCTTCGTGGGCGAAGCCGGTGTGGCTGCAGTCGAGGCCGTTCTCGAGAATCAGATCGAGCGGCGCCGCCATCAGGTTGTGCAACTCGAACCAGCCGTAGCCTGGTGTCCTGGGATACTCGGGGGGCGGCCCCGGCGGCTCGGCGGGCCCGCCTATCCAGACCCAGACCCAGCCATCCTGCTCGACCGCGGGATAACGGGGCACCCCGCAGGTGGGGAGGCGCTCGGCCGGGGAGTGACAGGGGACGTCGACGCAACGGCCCTCTGGATCGAAGGCCCAGCCGTGGTAGCGGCAGACGATTCGGTCGCCCCGAACCGTTCCGATTGAGAGCGCGACGTTCTTGTGGGGACAGCGGTCCTCCAGCCCCACCGGCCGGCCCCGGGCATCACGATAGAGCACCAGCGACCGGCCGAGAACCCGGCGGCTGAGCGGAGTGCGGCGCAGCTGATCCGAGCGCGCGGCGACGTACCAGCCGGCAACCGCGGGGATCGGTGGAGACGCGGGCTCGAGGGTGACGAGGACGTTCGGTGCGGCGGCGGCAGTCATGGTCGTTCCTCCTTACGGGACCGTCGAGTGGATCCGCGCCGATAATGCCCCCGGCCCATCAAGGGGGAATCAAGCGAGCGGCTTGACTGCGCCTTGACCTCCTCCGGCGAGTCTCCAGGGACTTCGACCGGAGCTCGCGGTGGACCTGGCCCGATGGGTGGTGCGGCGGCGCGGGTGGATTCTGGCGCTCTGGATCGCGGCGGGCGTCGCACTCTTCCCGCGCGCGCGCCGGGTGGGCGAGCACCTCGAAGTGGCGGCGCGGGTGCGAGGGAGCGAGTCGGAGGCGGTGGAACAGGCACTGGCTCAGCAGTTCGAGAGCCCGTGGGCCGCCTACGCGATCCTGGTGGTCCGGGGAGTACCCCTCCCTGATTCCGCCGAAGGGGTGCCGCTCCGCGACTCGCTGCTGGCGGCGGTGGCACGACTCCCCGGGGTGACGCGGGTCCGCACCTGGCAGGGCCCCGAGGACACCCTCCTCGTCTCC
Source organism: Gemmatimonadales bacterium (assembly GCA_045403135.1). GTDB lineage: Bacteria > Gemmatimonadota > Gemmatimonadetes > Gemmatimonadales > GWC2-71-9 > JABFSM01. Next base: position 8,262 of record JAXIPC010000231.1, read on the forward strand.
CGCGCGACCGGGGCGCAGTTCCTGATCGCCGGGCTCGATGCGCGGTCCGGGCAGGAGGACAGGCTGGTGCCGCGGCTCCGTCACGCCACCGCGGCAGCGGCGGCGGGGCTCGCCGCGCGCTACCCCGGCGCCACCCTCCGCTGGACCGGCCAGGCGGTGCTCAACGCCGACCTTCGCGCCGCCAGCGCGGCCGACGCGACAGCGGCGGAGCACCGCGCGCTCCCCCTGACACTGCTCCTCCTCATTGTCGCGTTCCGGACGTTGCCGGCGGCGCTGGTACCGGTGCTAGTCGGCGCGGGCACGGTGCTGCTCTCTCTCGGCCTCGCCGCGCTGCTCGGCGCGTACTGGCCCCTCTCGATTCTTCTGCAAAGCTTCGTGACGATGATCGGGCTCGGCCTGGGAATCGACTACGGTCTCCTCACCGTGAGCCGATTCCGGGAGGCGCTGGCCGCGGGCGCGGACCCGGGCAGCGCGGCCACCGAAGCAGGGCGACGGGCCGGGCACACCATCGCGCTTTCGGGGCTCGCGGTGGCGATCGGCTTTCTCGCGCTGCTCGCGGTGCCGATGGCGGAGCTCCGCTCGGTGGCGGTGGGCGGGCTCCTGGTGACACTCGTGGCGGTGCTGCTCTCGGTCACCCTTCTTCCGGCGCTCCTTTCCTGGCTCGGCGCCGGCATCAACCGGATTCCTCTGCGTCCCTTCCGCTCCAACGGTGCCGCGGGGGAGCGGTGGCGACGCTGGGGCCGAGCGGTGGCCCGGCGGCCGTTCCGGGTCCTGCTCCTGGCCGGCCTACCCCTCGTGAGTCTGGCGTGGCAGGCCCGCCGTCTCGAGGCGGGGCTCCCACAGGGTGATTGGCTGCCGCCGGCAATGGAGTCGGCCCGGGCACTTCACGACCTCGACGCCGCCGGACGAGGCGGGGCGCTGCAGAGCCTGCGGGTGCTGGTTGAGCTGCCGCCCGGCGCGGGGGCACTCACCCCGGCGGGGTGGTCGGCGCTCCGCCGCCTCGAGGTGCGCCTCGGCGCGGAGCCGGAGATCGGCACTGTGCGCTCGTTCGCGTCGTTCGGTGCCGAGCGACCGATGTCGAAGCTCTTCTTCTTCGCGATGGAGCCGGAGGACCGCCGGAGCTGGGTGACGGAGGATCGCCGACGGGTGCTGCTGGAGGCGGTCCCCCGCGAGGGGGCGGACCCGCGCGCGCTGCTCGAGGTGGTCGCCCGGCTCCGGCGGGTCGACGCAGCGGTGGTGAGCGGCCTGCCGGGCGTGCGGCTCGCCGTGGGAGGGCTGCCCGCCTTTCGCCTCGACTACGTAAACGCGGTGGCGGGCTGGCTGCCCCGGGTGGCCGGGCTCGTCCTCGCCGCGACGTTCGTGGCGCTGTGCCTCGGGTTCCGCTCGGTGCTCATCCCGCTCAAGGCGGTGCTCCTGAATCTCCTCTCGGTGGCGGGGGGGTTCGGCGCTGTGGTGCTGGTCTTCCAGGAGGGCCACGGAGCCGCGCTCTTCGGCCTCGCGGGGCCGACCGGGCAGGTGTTCGGGGTGATCCCCACGCTGGTCTTCTGCACCGTCTTCGGGCTGAGCATGGACTACGAGGTGTTCCTGGTGGCGCGGGTGGCCGAAGCGCGCCGGGAGGGGCTCGGGGAGGCGGCGGCGATCGCCGAGGGGCTGGCGCGCACCGGACCGGTCATCACCAGCGCCGCGGCGATCATGGTCGTGGTCTTCGGCGCCTTCACGCTCGGGCATTTCCTCGTGCTGCAGATGCTCGGGTTGGCCCTCGGCGTGGCGGTGCTGCTGGACGCGACGATCGTCCGGATCGCGATCGGCCCCGCCCTGCTGTCCATCGCGGGGCGGTGGAACTGGTGGCCGGGACGATGAGCGCGCTGTCCCGATACTTCGCGCAGCCGTACGGATTTCGCGACGCCTGCGCCTGGCTGCTGCACAACATCGCCGGCCCCGGACAGCGGCATCGAATCGGCACGCGTTGGCTCCCCCGTCGCACCCCGCTGGCCGCAATCACTCCGGTGCTCCGCGTGGTCTTCGTGGGAGATCTCCTGCCGCTGCCCCGCCGGGGGGTACGGGCGAGCGACGGGGTGCGGCGTCTCCTCGCGGGTGCCGATCTGCTGGTGGGAAACCTCGAAGGCACGCTGGCCACCGGGCCGCTCCCGCGGGTGTTCATGGGACAGACCCACACCCCGGCGCTGCTCGACTTCCTGGCGGAGCTGGCACCGCCGGAGCGAACGGTGCTCACCTGTGCCAACAACCACGCGGGCGACTACGGCCGCGCCGCGTTCGAGGCGTCGCTCCGGCGGGTGGAGGACACCGGCATCCGCACGCTGGGCCGCGCCACCACGCCCTCACTAACGCCCCACCCGATGCTCTTCCTCACCGGCGCTACCGCCTGGTCCAACCGGCCCGGTGAGCCGGTGGCGCGGCTGGATCGCGTGCCCGTTCCGCCGGCGCCGGGGGGTTCCTTGTCGGTGCTCTGTCCCCATTGGGGGTGGGAGCTCGAGGCGTATCCCCGCCCCGCGCAAATCGCGGCGGCTCGGCGGCTGCTCGAGCGGTGGGACCTGATCGTCGGGCATCACTCGCACTGCCCGCAGCCGGTGTCGGCGGAGGCGGTGCGCGGCGAAACGCGGCTGGTGGCCTGGTCGCTCGGCAACTTCACCGCTCCGTTCGCCCTCGGGCACCACCGGCGCGGGCTCATCCTCACGCTCCGCCTCGGCCCCGGCGCGAACGGCCGCTGGCGGGTGGGGGACGTTGAATGGGAAGCGACGGAGCTGCGCTTCCCGCGTCGAGGGCCGGCGCTGCTGGCCCTCGACGGGGAGCAGGGAGACCGGTGCTAGGCAAGCGCGATTTCGAAATGGAGGGGGCGGTCGTCCAGCGGGGGACCCCGCCACGGGCCGCCCGCCGTGAGCACGTAGACTTCCACGTCGGTGGTGATTCGGAGAATCCCGGCGAGGGCGCGGGACGCCGGATCGGCGACATCGAGTCCGATCGTCAGCGCGACCGCACCGAGGCCACGACAGCCGTTCGCCGCGGCGAGCAGGAGTGCGCGCAGCGTGCCGGGTTCCTCGGGGGCCACGCAGAGGTGCACCACCTGAAGGGTGCGGATCGTCTCCCCGCGCCGGGGCAGCGGAGCGCCGCCAAGCACGGGGGCAAGGAGGTTGTACGTCGCGCGGAACGCGGCAGCCCCGCTGGAATACTCGAGGACCGTGGTCTCCTTGCAGCCCCGCTCATCCCACACGGCGAGAAACCCCGCCAGTCGTCCGTCGTGCCGCCGGGCCAGCCAGTAGGACGGCCAGCCGAGCCCCGGTGCCGCGGCGACCCACTCCGAGAGAGCGACCTCGTCCCGACCCTGAGTGAACTGCCGTCTTGGCGCCAGCCGCGACCAGAGCGCCGCCATCTCACTTGCATCCTGCGGCTTGGCGGGAGTTATCCGGAGCGGACCACGCGGGTACCGTCGCCGGACCAGCGGGAGGGTGTGGAGCCGAAGGGTCGCGAAGCGCATGAGCGGCGGGATCCCACCCCTTCCAGCGACCCGGGTACCCATGGGGCGGTTCCCCGCCATGACGGTCACCAGCGCGGGCATGTCGGGATCGATTGCTGCGGCCAAGCGGCTGGCGGCGCAAACCAGGGCATCTCCCAAACCGCGCCCCCGCCAGGCGGGGTGCACCCGGAAGTCGCCGACGTAGAGCGAGGGGCGGAGCGTCCCTCCAATCCAACATCGCCGCACGAGGACGGCGATACACCCGACCAAGGCACCCTCTGCGGTCTCCACCACCAGCACCCGCGCCCACTCTCCACCGAGGCGGGTCAGCGCGAAGAAGTCCGGCCGTCGGCTCACCCGCAGGGAGAAGCTCGCCCGGACCGGGCACGCCTCCACCAGGTCGAGCAGCGCCGCGTTGTCGTCAGGGCGAGCGGGCCGAAGCAGCCAGGAGGTCAGCGAGGCCCAAGGTTCCAGGTCCGTGGGGAGGAGGAGCGAGGTCATGGGGCCGGTCCAGTCGAGAGTCGGCCCCAAGCTGCATGACGGGGGTCAAGTTGGCATCAAGGGAAACACGCACGATCGTCGCCGGCCGGGGGCGCGCACAGCCCGGCCGGGCTGACCGAGGCCCAGGAGACATAGCCCGATGGCCCACAAGATTTCCGCCAGAGTGTCGTACCGGATCGACAAACTGTTCCCGCCCCCCGTCGGGCGGCTCGCGCTCGCGAGCGGGGCCACCACGAGAACGGAGTGCAAGGAGGTCACGGCGAAACGCTACGGCGTCAGCCTGCTCAAGCTGCAGCGGTTCGGGGTGCTGGCCCCCGATGCGCCGGTGTCGGCGCTCCAGCAAGTGGACTGGAAGGCCCTCAGTCAACGCTGGACGGGCTCGGGCTGCTCCGGCTCCGACTGGAATCAGATGCGCCGGGCCGTTTCCCGGGTCCTAACCATGTATCTGGGCGACAAATATCACCCGCTCCGGCGGGCCGTCATGGAGGCGATCCGCAAGCGGCGGGACGTCGAACGCGTCCCCGACCTCGACGTCGCCACCTTCTGGCAGGTGGTGCGGCCCCGGAGCACGTCCGGCCCGCGCTGGTAATCCTAGTCGCCCTGGGGCTCCGGACCGGGGAATACTTCCGGCTCCGGGAGACCGACCTGCACCCGATTACGAAAACCGTGTGCATCCCCGGCACCAAGAAGGCGGGCTCCGCGGCCGTGCTCCGTGTGGATCCGGAACTCTGGCCCTGGGTCACGGCGGCGGTCCCCGCACCGCTGGCCTACTGGGGGCTCCGCTTCCATTGGAAGCGGGCGCTCGCAACTGCGGGGGCCGACCAAACACTCCGACTCCACGACCTGCGCCACCTCACCGCGCAGCTGCTGGTCAACGCGGGCCAGACCGAGGCCAGCGTGCAGACCACGATGCGGCACGAAACCGCAAGCATGACCCGCCGGTACGCTGCAAAAAGACCGCGGAGGAGAATGCTGCGGCATTGGCACGGGTGCTCCTCCAGGCACGGTCCGCGTGACCCTACATCGCGGTCCCACAGTCTGTCCCACAGTGAGGGGAGCGCGAACCGGAACCATGTTCGGTAACTTCTTGTGTGGTAGTAGCCTGGCCCGAGTGGCGGAATGGCAGACGCAGCGGACTCAAAATCCGCCGGGGGCAACCCCGTGCGAGTTCGACTCTCGCCTCGGGCACTACTCACGTTCGCTTTTCACCCAATCCGCGTTAGGTTCCCCGATCCGCCGCCGTCTGACGCTTCCGAACCCTCGTTTCGGACCTCCATGACGTTCGAAACCCAAGTCGTCCCGGCAGCTCCCGAGACCCACCCAACTCCGTTCCTGATTCTCGTCGTTCCGCCTGGGGCGCTCCCGCCTTCACTCGGAGGCCTGGACAAGGTGAGCGGCGGCGCGATCTCCCGCTGCTACAGCGCGGGCGATTTCCGCGGGAAGAAGGACGAGACGGCGCTGCTCTATCCCGATGGGCCGCGCCCCCGGATTCTCCTGGTGGGGACCGGCCCGGTGGGGAGCGACAGCCGCAATCCGCTGCGGCGGGCGGTGGCGGTCGGCGCCAAGCGGGCTCGCACGATCGGGGTTCCTGAGGCCGCGGTCTTCGTCACGCCGGAGGCCGCGGGCAGCGCCTCCGGGGCTGACGTGGGCCAGGTGGCCGCCGAGGGCGCCGCCCAGGGTGTCTGGCAGTTCATTGCGATGAAACAGCCGCCGGAAGAGAAGACCCCGGCTCTGGAGCGGATTTCCATCCTCGCCCCGGCCGACACCGACGCGGTGCGCAGGGGACACCGGACCGGCGCCGCGATCGCGGCCGGTCATCTGCTGTGCCGCGAGCTGCAGGTGCTGCCCGGCAATCACTGCCCGCCGCGTCGGATCGCCGAGGCCGCATCCGAGATGGCCGCGCGGCACGGACACGCGATCACCGTGCTGGACAAGGCCGCGATCGTGAAGGAAGGAATGGGTGCCCTCCTGGCGATCGCGCAGGGGAGCGCGGAGGAACCGCGCTTCATCGCGCTGGAATACAAGGGAACCGAAGGAGCGCCGGTTGTCCTGGTGGGGAAGGGCGTGTCCTTCGATACCGGGGGCATCTCAATCAAGCCGGCGCAGGGCATGGAAGACATGAAGTACGATATGTCGGGCGCGGCCGCGGTGCTCGGCACCTTCGAAATGCTGGGGCGGCTCCGGCCGGCGATCCACGTGGTGGGGTTGATCCCCTCGGCGGAAAACATGCTATCGGGCACCGCCATCAGACCGGGCGATGTCGTCACCAGCCAGCTTGGAAAGACCATTGAAATCGTGAACACCGACGCGGAAGGCAGGCTGCTGCTGGCCGACGCTCTCTCCTACGCGCGCCGCTACGCTCCCGCGTGCGCGGTAGACATCGCCACGCTTACCGGGGCGATCACCATCGCGCTCGGTCACCACGCGGCCGGCGTGATGGGGACCGACGCCGCCCTGGTGCGCGACCTGGTGGCGGCCGGAGAACGGGCCAACGAGCGCGTCTGGGAGCTGCCCCTGTGGGAGGAGTACCGCGAGCTCAACAAGTCGGATATCGCGGACATCAAGAACAGCGGCGGGCGCGCCGCCGGCAGCATTGCCGCTGGCTGGTTTCTGCGCGAGTTCGCCGAAGGATTCCCCTGGGCGCACCTCGACATCGCCGGCACCGCCTACACCGAGCGGGAGGACCCCGCCCTGGTCAAAGGGCCCAACGCGATGGGTGTCCGTCTCTTCAGCGAGTTTTTGCTCGCGCGGGTGTGACGCGCTCCCTCCTCGCGGCGGGCCTGCTCCTCGCCGCGCGGGCGGCCCTCGTCGGCGCGCAGGTGGTGGACACGACCCGCGCCGACTCGCTCGCCCGCGACACCACCGACTATACGGCGCAGTTTCTCAAGGCACAGCAGGACGCGCGCCGGCTCATTCCGGTTGCCCCCCGGATCGGGGCGGGGGAGTTGCTGCCGTTCCGCACGCGGGTCGTCTTCGACCGCGACTCGATCCTGTGGCACAACGCGGAGACGGTGAGCGACCTGCTCAACAAGCTGGCGGGCGTGTTCATCCTGCGCGGAGGCTGGGCCGGGCGTCCCGAGCTGCCGACCTTCCAGGCCCGCGGCGCCACCTCCGTCGACTATGTGCTGGATGGGGTGCCGTTCCTGCCTATCGGGCAGGACAGCCTGATGGTCGACCCCTCGATCCTGCCGATGAGCTTCCTGGCCCGGGTGGAGATCGAGAGACTGCCGGGCCATTTGAAGGTCTATTTGTTCACGCACCGTCACGACCGCACGGTGCCCTACAGCCGCATCGGGATCGCCAGCGGTGACCTCCAGATCGCCCGGTATCAGGGGACCCTGGAGAAGCGCAGCTCGAAAGGGTTCGGCTTCGCGGTGGCCTTCGATCATCTGTCCGTCCCTGCCCAGCAGGGCGTGAGCGGGGACTACTCCAACACGCAGGCTCGGCTCCGGCTCGATTACGTGCCGTCGGCCCGCTTGGCCGCCGAAATCCAGTATTTGCTCTCGTCCCCTGACCGGGAAGCCGTGTTTCCCGAGGAGTCTCCACAGGACACGCTGAGCCGGGCCCGGCACGGATCCCGGAAGGACCTGTCGGCGCGGATCTTCCTGGCCCGGCGCGCCGACGGTCTCGGACCGCGGCTGGATCTGATCGCGAGCCGGACCAACTGGATCGATGAGATCGAGAAGGATTCCACCCGGACCATCGTCAATCAGCTGGAATACAACGGGATACTCGTCAAGGCCGAGACCGTGTTCGTCACCAGTCGGCATCGCCGGGGCGTGACGCAGCTGGGCGCCATGCTGGGGTACCGGCTTCCTGCCGCGAGTCTCGATGGCTCGATGTTCTATCGTTCGTCATGGACGCCGCTCGACGTACAGGCGCGGGGCGGAATCGCGCCGTCGCGGTGGCTGACGGCGAGCCTGGAGGGAGTATATCGCCGGCACGATGAGGGGCGCAGCAGCGAGTGGCTCGCCGCACGCGCCGGAATCACTCTGCCGATGGGGTTCTCGGCGAGCGGGGTCTGGCGGAGGGGGTCCGAGGTCGCGCTTCCCTCGATTACGGCGGATCAGGCGCAGGACCTGGACGATCGCAGCATCATGGCAGCGTGGCAGGGAGGCTTCGCCGAGGTCGAGGCTTCCTACTCGTCCAACGCGGGATATCGCCCGGCACCGTTTGCCCAGTATCCCCACCTCGCGAGCATCGGACCGAGCGGCCGAACCAACTGGATCACCGTCAATGCACGGATTGCCCCGAGGCAATGGCTCGTCTTGGACGGCTGGTACAGCACCCCGCAGGGCACCCGCCCGGAGGGCCAGCCACCGACCCAATCGGTCATCAATGGCACCATTCAGAGCAAGTTCCTTCCCACCTTCAAGAGCGGGATTTTCAACGTGAAGCTGCAGTTCTCGATGGAGAACTGGGGCACCGGCATAATTGCGCGCGACCAGGACGACAGCCCGATCACGCTGAAGGGGGCGACCCATATCCGGAGCTACATCGGGCTCCAGATCGGCGCCTTCATGGCCTACTACAACAGGTACAACGTCCAAGGCACCCGGCTGCCGTACGTGCCGGACAGCAACCCGGCCGGGGCGGGGCTCGGACCACCGGCATTCGCCAGCACGTTTGGTGTGCGGTGGGAGTTCTCCAACTAGCATCCGATCCCTTCTCTTCCAATCAAGGGCCCTAACGCGTTAGATTACAAGGCTATGCCGCTCAGCATGACGGGGTTCGGCGCGGCCGAAGGCCAGGTTGCGGGAGGAACCCTCCGGGTCGAGATCCGGGCCGTGAATCACCGGTACTTCAACCTGGCCGCCAAGCTGCCATCGGACCTGGCCGGCTTGGAAGGGGAGCTCAGGGAGCGGCTCCGGAAGGGTTTCGAGCGGGGCCATATCGCCGTGCAGGTCCGTTGGGCCAGCCTGCCTACCGTCAGTTCGACGCGGCTCACCGTCAACGTGGACCGGGCCCGAGAGGCGGCGGAGCGGCTCCGCGAGCTCCAGGCGGCGATTGGTCAGAGCGGTGACGTTCCGCTCGAGCTGGTGGCGCGGCAGCCCGATGTCTTTGCCGTCTCGGAGAGCGACGCGCCCGTGGCCGCGTGGCCGGATGTCGAGCGGATCGTTGCCGAGGCTGGGCGTCAATGCCGTGAGAGCCGGCTGCGGGAGGGCGGAATCCTTGCCGCGGAGCTTCTGGGCCGGCTCGAGCTGATCCGCACCGAAGCGAGAAGCATCGCCACCCTGGCCCCGGAGCGGCTGGTTCGGGAACGCGACCGGCTCCGCGGTGCCGTCACCCAGCTCCTCGATGGCAGGCCGGCCGACGAACAGCGACTGGCGCAGGAGATTGCCTTTCTGGCCGAGCGCCTCGATATCACCGAGGAGCTGGTGCGACTGGACGCGCACCTCGATGCGTGCCACGAGGCACTCTCCTCGGCGGGCCCGGTCGGCAAGCAGCTCGGATTCCTCGCGCAGGAATTGGGACGCGAGGTGAATACGATCGGATCGAAGGCGAACGATGCCGCCATGCAGCACGCCGTCGTTGCGATGAAGGGAGAGCTGGAGCGATTCCGGGAACAGCTCGAGAACTTGGAGTAGCCCCGTTCCTCCTCGTGCTCTCCTCCCCCTCAGGGGGCGGGAAGTCCACGATCGCGCGTCATCTGCTGGAGGCTCGGGAGGACGTGACCTACTCGGTGTCGGCGACGACCCGGCTGCTCCGGGCTGGCGAGACCAACGGCACGCACTACCACTTCCTGACCCGGCCCGAGTTCGAGCGGAGAGTGGCCGCGGGCGAGTTCATCGAGTGGGCCGAATACGGCGGCAACCTGTATGGCAGCCTCCGCGAGGAGGTCGAGAAGGGCCTCACAGCCGGGAAGCACGTGGTGTTGGACATTGAGGTTGCCGGCGCGCGGCAGGTGCGCGAACGATTTCCCAACTCGGTCCACGTCTTCGTGCTGCCGCCCTCGGCGGGAATCCTGGTCGAGCGATTGCGCGGCCGGAACACCGAGGAGCCCGCTGCGGTGGCGAGTCGTTTGGCGATCGCCGCGGATGAGCTCCTGGCGGCCCGGGAATACGAATACGTCGTCGTGAACGACGATGTGGTGGACGCGGTGGCCCACGTGGCCGCCATTCTCGACGGCGAGGGTCGCAGAGTGCGGCGCCTTACCAATCTGGACACGGTGATCGAAGATCTTCGACGGGACCTCGCCGGCCGGCAGCAGCGGCTCCGGGGACCCACACCCCGATGAAGGAGTAACGCATGGAAATCTTCACCCCCGCGGACGCCGCACGGAACGCCGGCACCAAGTACCGCTCCATCCTGGTCGCGGCTCGATTCGCCCGCTACCTGAACGAGTTTCCCAAGGACCGCCAGGTGCAGTGGGCCGAGAACGAGCGCGCCATGAAATTGACCACGCTCTCGATGCGGAAGCTGGTGTCCGGCGAGCTCAACTTCCGCGAGCTTCGGCGCCGCCGCTCCGAGGTCTAGGACGGTGTGGTCCGGCCGGCACGTCGTGGTCGGCGTGTCGGGCGGGATCGCCTGCTACAAAAGCTGCTATCTCGTCCGGCGCCTCACCGAGGCCGGTGCCCGGGTAGACGTAGTACTCACCCCCGGCGCGGCCGAATTCGTGCGCCCGGTGACGTTCGAGGCCCTCTCCGGGCGGCCGGTTCTCACTTCCTTGTGGGAGCCGGGACGGGCGCTCGCGCATGTACGGCTCGGGCAGCAAGCCGATCTCCTGATTGTTGCGCCGGCCACCGCCCACCTGATCGCCCGAATGGCCAATGGATTGGCCGACGAGCTCCTCACCTCGGTCCTCCTCGCCGCCACCAAGCCTGTCCTGCTGGCCCCCGCCATGAACGATGCGATGTATGCCGCGCCCGCGACCCAGCGGAATCTGAGTCTGCTGCGGGAGCGAGGGATCGCGACGGTGGGTCCCGAGGTGGGCCCGCTGGCCGAAGGGCCGTCGGATCAGGCCGGAAGGATGAGCGAGCCGGTGACAATCCTCCACCACGCCGCACGCCTGCTCCGACGAGGCGGACGGCTCGCGGGCAAGCATGTCGTCGTCACCGCCGGCCCGACGCGGGAGGGCCTGGATCCGGTGCGGGTCCTGACCAATGCTTCCAGCGGCAAGATGGGATTTCACCTGGCGCAAGCGGCGTGGTACCGGGGTGCCACCGTGCATCTGATTGCGGGCCCATCCGCGGTCGACCCGCCGGTGGGGCCCACTCTCCAGCGCATCGACACCACCGAGGAGCTGGAGCGCGCGGTGGGAACCGCGCTCCCCGGTGCCGATGTGCTCATTATGGCCGCGGCTCCCGCCGACTACCGGCCGAGCCAGAAGCTCGAGGGCAAGCGCCCCCGCGCCAGTGGCGCCGTTACCCTCGACCTCGAGCCCACGACGGACATTCTCATGGCCACCCACCCGCTGCGCCGGCCGGGGAGCCTCGTCGTGGGATTCGCGCTCGAAACCGGAGCCGCTGAGACGAAGGCCAGGGAAAAGCTGACCGGCAAGGATCTGGATCTGATCGTAGTCAATGATGCGCTCGAGCCGGACGCCGGCTTCGAAGTGGATACCAACCGGGTCACCATCCTCGATCGCGACGGTGGCCGGTGGGAAGTTCCTCTCGCCGGCAAGGATGAGATCGCCGAACAGATTCTCGACCGGGTGGAGGCTCGACTTGGCGCCTGATGTCCGGAAGTACCTTGCCCTGCAGCGGGAGCTGGGCGGGAACGAGGTGATTCTCAGCCGGCCAGGCGGGCGGACAGGCGGACAGGCGGACAGGCGGACAGAGGAAGCCGCTGCGGCGAAGCCAACCAGCGGCCAGCCCGCTCGAAAGCATTGGAGCGTGGACGCGCCCCCGATTCCTACCCTCGCCGGACTGGTCATTCTACCCCGGGAGCGCGGCCTCATGGAAGAAGGCCCGGCCTGGGAGACTCTGGATGAGGTGGCCCGGGTCATCGCCGGATGCCGCAAGTGCTTCCTCTGCGAGGGCCGGACGAATACCGTGCCTGGAGAGGGCAGTGCCGTGGCCCGGCTCATGTTCGTCGGAGAAGGGCCGGGACAGACTGAAGACGCCACCGGGCGGCCGTTCGTGGGACGGGCGGGCGAGCTGCTCACCCAGATCATCGAGTCGATCGGGCTCCGCCGGGAGGACGTCTTCATCGCGAACGCGGTCAAGTGCCGCCCGCCCCAGAATCGCAAGCCTCTGCCCGACGAGATTGCGGCTTGCTGGCCGTACCTCGAGCGGCAGATCGAGCTGATCCGGCCCAAAGTTCTGGTGGCGCTGGGCGCCACGGCCGCCGAATGCCTGCTGTCGGCCAAGCGCTCTCTCACGGACCTTCGCGGTAGAGTACATTCCTACCGCGGCACTCCGCTGGTGGTGACCTATCACCCGGCGGCCCTCCTCCGAAACCCGAACTGGAAGAAACCCACCTGGGATGACGTCCGTATCGCCCGACAGCTTCTCGACCGTTGAACAGAGCCTCCGGTCCGCGCCCTGGAGCCCGGATGCGGAACAGGCGGTTCTCGGTGCGATGCTCCTCGACCAGGATGCCGCGCTGCGCGCGGCCGAGCTGCTGGATCACTCCATGTTCTACAAGGAGGCCCACCGCCGGCTGTTCCGCGCGATGGTCAACCTCACCGAACAGCGGGTCGTCATCGATCACATTACGCTGCGCGACGAGCTGGTGCGCCGGAACGAGCTGGAGTCGGCGGGGGGCGTCGAGTATCTCGCCGAGTTGGTGGATTCGGTGGCGACGCCGGCCAACCTGGAGCACCACGCAAAGATCCTGCGGGAGAAGTCGATTCTCCGCCGTCTCATCGAGGCATCCACCGGCATTATCCAGTCCGCTTACGAGGGCCGGCTCGGCGCCAACGAGCTGCTGGACCAGGCGGAAGGTCGGATCTTCAGAATTTCGCAGGAACGGCGGACCGACGGCTTCATGCGGATCAAGGAGATGCTGTGGCCCGCGATGGAGCGCATTGAAACGCTCCATCGCAGCGGCACTGCGGTTACCGGTGTTCCCAGTGGCTTCGCAGATTTGGATGGACTGACCTCGGGGTTCCAGCGATCGGAGCTGGTCATCGTCGCGGCGCGGCCCTCCATGGGCAAGACGGCGTTCTGCCTCAACATTGCCACCAATGCCGCGCACAAGGGCCACGGGGTCGCGATTTTTTCGCTGGAAATGTCCAAGGATTCGCTGGTGCAGCGGCTGCTCTGCGCGGAGGCCATGATCGACAGTCAGGCGGTTCGCCAGGGTCGCATCCGGGATTCGGACTACCCCAAGCTCGCGCGGGCGTCGGGTATCCTGCAGCAGTGTCCCATCTGGATCGACGACAGCCCGGCACTCACGCTGCTCGAAATGCGCGGGAAGGCACGGCGGCTCCGCGCCGAAGTGGAGGTGGGCCTGGTCATCGTGGACTATCTCCAGCTGATGAGAAGCCCCGACTACGCCGAGAACCGGGTTCAGGAAATCTCGGACATCTCCCGCTCACTCAAGGCGCTGGCGCGGGAGCTGGAAATCCCGGTCATCGCACTGTCGCAGCTTTCCCGGGCCTCGGAGCAGCGCGGTGGTGACAAAACGCCCATGCTCTCCGACCTCAGAGACTCGGGCGCGATCGAGCAAGACGCCGACATCGTGATCTTCATCCATCGCCCGGAGATGTACAAAGACCTGCGGGAAAAAGCCGAAACAGCCGGCCAGAACATCGAAGGCCTGGCGGACGTCCATCTGGCCAAGCACCGAAACGGACCCACCGGCAACCTCAAACTGCACTTCCACAAGGCCTTCACCCGGTTCGACAGCCACGCCGAGCGCGAGGGGAGCTGAGTGGCGCGCGCCCGCTCGGTCTACCGCTGCGCCGAGTGCGGTCACGACCACCCCAAGTGGGCCGGGCGTTGCGAGGCGTGTGGGGAGTGGAATACGGTCGCGGAGGAGCCGCTGGCGCTGGAGGCAAAGAGGCAAGGAGGCAAAGTGGCAAGGGGTGCCGGTGCGGGCGCCAAGCCGCAAGCCCTTAGCGATGTAGAGCAGTCCCGCCTGGTACGCTGGACCACCGGCATTCCCGAATTCGACTTCGTCATGGGCGGCGGGATCGTGCCCGGCTCCATGGCGCTGATCGGCGGTGAGCCGGGCATCGGAAAGTCGACCCTCCTTCTCCAGACCGCCGCGCGGCTCCGGGCGGCAGGCCGGCACGTCCTGTATGCCAGCGGCGAGGAATCGCCGGAACAAATCCGCCTTCGGGCCGACCGCCTCGTGGAAGATGCCGGTCCCGTGCTGGTGCTGGGGGAAACCCGGCTCGAGGCCATCCTGGAGGCCACTCGCGCCTGCGGCGCCGAGCTACTGGTGCTCGACTCGATTCAGGCGGTCTACACCGACGCGCTGGAGAGCGCCCCGGGGAGCGTGGGACAGGTGCGGGAGTGCTCCGCCCATCTGATGCGCTTCGCCAAGGAGAGCGGCACCGCGGTGTTCGTGGTGGGGCACGTGACGAAGGGCGGTACCATCGCGGGGCCCAAGACTCTCGAACACATCGTCGACACGGTGCTCTATTTCGAGGGCGAGGGCTCGCTCGATTATCGCCTCCTGCGCGCCACCAAGAATCGATTCGGATCGGTGGACGAGCTGGGCGTCTTCTCCATGACGGATCGCGGCCTGGCGGCGGTACCAAATCCATCGGCGGTGTTTCTCGCGGCGCGGTCGGAGGGCACCAGCGGCAGTGCGGTGACCGCCCTCATGGAGGGCACCCGCCCGGTGCTGGTCGAGGTGCAGGCTCTCGCCGCGCCCTCGGGATACGGCACTCCGCAGCGGGTGGCCACGGGTATCGATCCCAAACGGCTCGCCGTGCTGCTGGCGGTGCTGGAGCGCCGGGGCGGGACCAGCTTCGCTCAGCTTGACGTGTTCCTGCAGGTCACCGGGGGAGTTCGGCTGCGCGAGCCCGGAGCCGACCTGGCTGTCGCGGCGGCGCTCCTCTCGAGCTTGCACAACACGCCGACACCCTCCGACGCGCTCTACCTCGGAGAAATCGGCTTGGGCGGTGAGATCCGTCCTATCGGTGGACTCGAGCGCCGTCTCGTGGAAGCGAGCCGGCTCGGGTTCCGCCGGGCCTTCGCCTCAGCACGGCAGGCGGCGCAGGTGCCGGGTCTCGAGCACGTGGCAATCTCTCATGTCGACGAGCTGGTACGCGCCCTTGCCGCGTGATGTCGGCGTGGTCGTCGTCGCCGCGGGCCGAGGCGAACGGATGGGCGACGGGGTGCTGAAACAGTTTCGCCTCGTGGCCGGCGTCCCGATCCTGCTCCGCTCGGTTCGGCCATTCCTTTCCCACCCGGAGGTGCTGGAGGTTGTCGCCGTGCTCCCGGCGGCCCAGGCGCTCACTCCGCCGGCATGGTTTGCCGAGGCCAGCGGAGACCGGCTCCGGGCGGTGGCGGGGGGGGAAGCCCGCATGGACTCCGTCGAGGCGGGGCTTGGCGCTCTGGCACCGTCCTGCGCCATCGTCCTAGTGCACGACGGCGCGCGGCCCTTCCCGGAGCCTGCGGTGATCGATGCGGTCATCGCCGCGGCGCGCAGGGGAACCGGCGCCATCGCCGCAATCCCGATGAGCGATACCCTGAAGGAGGCTGCGTCGCCGACATTTGGTACCTACGAGCATGTCGTTCGTACTCTGTCACGCGACCGCCTCTGGCGGGCGCAGACCCCCCAGGGCTTTCCCCGGCCGATCCTCGCCGACGCCTTTTCTCACGCGCGGGCGACCGGGTTTACCGGCACCGACGAAGCCTCCCTGGTCGAGCGGGCGGGCGGAACAGTGGTGCTGGTACCCGACGTGGCCACCAATCTCAAGATCACCACGCCGGACGACCTCCGGCTCGCGGAGGCCTTCGCTATGGCGGGGCGATGATACTGGCGCTGCACACGCCGGCCGAGGCGGATGCCGCCGCGCCTGCGGTCGGTCGTCACCTCGCCGAGGGGCGCGTGCTCGGCTATCCCACCGAGACCGTCTATGGTCTTGGATCCGCGGTCAATGATCGATCGGTCCAGCGACTTGCCGCGCTCAAGGGGCGGCGCGCGGGAAAGCCGTTTCTACTGCTGGTGAATGGCCGAGCGATGGCGGAACGGGTGGGTCTCGTATTCACTCCCTCTGCCAATGCGCTGGCCGCGGCCTTCTGGCCGGGCCCGCTGACCCTGGTGCTTCGGGGAGGAGAGGGACGAGTGCCCGAGATGCTTCGGGGTCCGGAGGGCGGACTGGCGGTGCGCTACACGTCGCATGCCGCGGTCGCCCGTCTGATCACCCTGCTGGATCAGCCGCTGACGTCGACCTCCGCGAACCGGCCCGGCCAGGCACCCGCCGCGGGGGCTGAACAAGTCGTCTCGCTGTTTACCGCGGCGTACCAATCCGGCGAGCTGCTGGTGCTCGACGGCGGTATTCTTGGCAACGTGCCACCCTCCACGATCGTCGACTGCACCTCCCGCGAGCCGTCACTCATCCGCGAAGGCGCGCTGCCCCGCGGCGAGCTGCGCCGCGCGGTGGGGAGCCTTGCGCCGTGAAGGTGCTATTCGTCTGCACCGGCAACACCTGCCGAAGCGCCATGGCCGAGGCCATGCTCCGGGAGGCCGCCCTGGCCGCGGGGATCATCAATGTGGAGGTGTCGTCGGCCGGGATGGGCGCCTGGGAAGGAGCCGCGGCCTCCGAGGGTGCCTACCTGGTGCTGCTCGAGCAGGGCCTGGATTTGTCGAACCATCGCGCCCGGATGCTCACCAAGGAACTGGTCGACGGGGCCGACGTGATCTTGACCATGTCGCGATCCCATCTCGGACGGGTCCGGGAGCTTGGCGCCGGTGGCCGGGCGCACCTCCTCGGCGAATATGTCGGCCGGACCGGAGAGGCGAGCGAAGTGCCCGATCCCTACGGCGCCGATCTCGATCAGTACCGCGCCACCGTGCGAGAACTGGCTGGCATGATGCCGGCTGTGCTGGCGCGACTCTCCGGTGGCGCCTGATGGACATAGGGGGCGCCACCCGGGTGTATGCGCTCCTGGGAGATCCGGTGGCCCATTCGCTGTCTCCGGTCATGCAGAACGCCGCTTTCCGCGCCCTCGGGCTGAACGCGGTGTACGTAGCGCTCCGCTGCACCGGCGAGTCGCTCGATGGCGTGTTGGATGCGCTGCTTCACCAGGGGGGAGGCGGTAATGTCACGATTCCCCACAAGGAGGCCGCGGCGGCCCTGCTCGCCCGCCGGAGCGGCTACCACCTCCCAGTGTGCAACACCTTCTGGTGGGAAGACGGCGTCGCCCGGGGAGCCGAGACCGATAGTGAGGGCATCATGAAGGCACTCACCCGGCTCGATGCGCCCGAAGGCCCGTGGGGCGTCATCGGCACTGGGGGAAGCGCCCGGGCGGCCGTCTTTGCCGCCCGCCGCGCCGGCGTCGGGGTCGCGGTGAAGTCCCGGTCGACGGAGCGAGCGGATCGGATGGCCGGACTGGCCGCGGGGCTCGGCGTTCCCGTGGCACCGCTGGAAACCTGCCGGGTGGTGATCAATTGCACACCGCTGGGCCTGGGCGAGCGGGAGCCGTTGCCGATCGCCGCCGATGAAATCCCCGCGGCCCGTCTGGCCCTCGACCTGGTATACCGGCCGGGCGAGACCGCCTGGGTGCGGGCCATGCGCGCGGCAGGGCGATGTGCCGCCGATGGACGCGAGGTGCTGATCGAGCAGGGTGCCGCGGCCTTCGAGCGCTGGTTCCCCCGGCGGCAGGCTCCGCGCGAAGTCATGCGGGCAGTCGTTTGTGCCGCGCTGGGCTGAGCTCGCCACCGTTCGCGCGGTCGAGCGCTGGCTGCTCCCGGGGGAGTGCCTGATCTGCCACGCGGGACTTGGTGCCGAGCCGCACGACCCCCTGATCTGCTCCGCCTGCCGGAATCGCTGGACTCCGCTTCCCGAGCCGCGCTGCGATCGCTGCGGCCAGCCGCTTACGCCGGGCATCGATTGCCGCCTCTGCGCCGGCTGGCCGCGGGAGCTGCGCGGCGTCGCGAGCGCCGTCTGGCTCGATGCGGGAGCGCGCCGAGCGGTGCACCTGCTCAAGTACGAAGGGTGGTGGCGAGTCGGCGAGGTGCTGGCGGCAACGATACGGCGGGTGGCGCCGCCACCGCCGGGATCGACGCTGGTGCCGATTCCCCTTGGCGCCACGCGTCTGCGCACCCGGGGTTATAATCAGAGCGCCGCGCTCGCGGAGGCATTGGGAAAGTTGCTCGACCTGCCGGTTGCGCCCGGCGCAATCCGGCGGCGCCGCGAGACCATCACCCAGACCGCCCTGACTCCGGAGGAGCGGCGGGCCAACCTGTCGGGCGCGTTCGAGCCGGCCGGGTCCCCGCCGAGCCGACCGGTGCTGGTGGACGACGTGTTCACCACCGGCGCCACGCTGGCGGAAGCAGCGCTCGCGCTGCTCGGGGGGGGAGCCCCCGCGGTTTCCGCCGTGACGTTCGCGAGAGCGGAGCGCCCCCTGGCGAATGCCGCGGCGGCGCTCGATCCAGGCGCGCCACTCTTCTGACG
The DNA here is from genome assembly GCA_045403135.1 of Gemmatimonadales bacterium. GTDB lineage: Bacteria > Gemmatimonadota > Gemmatimonadetes > Gemmatimonadales > GWC2-71-9 > JABFSM01. Next base: position 26,756 of record JAXIPC010000231.1, read on the forward strand.
GAGACCGGAATGAGCAAGCGGGTTGCCATCAACGGATTCGGACGCATCGGCCGGAACGTGCTGCGCGCGGTGGGGGCGAGCGGCGCCAGCGACCTGGAATTCGTGGCCGTGAACGATCTGACCGACACCAAGACGCTCGCGCACCTGCTGAAATACGATTCGGTGCACGGACGCTTTGCCGGCACCGTCGAGGCGGCCGCCGACGGCCTGCATGTGAACGGGAAGGCGATCAAAGTCTTATCGGAAAAAGATCCCGGGGCGCTGCCCTGGAAGGCGCTCGGCATCGACTATGTCCTCGAGTCCACCGGGCGTTTCACCGACCGGGATTCGGCGGCCAAGCACCTGGCCGCCGGAGCGCGCAAAGTCATCATCTCGGCGCCAGCCAAGAAGGAAGACATCACGATCGTGTACGGCGTGAATCACACCAAGTACGATCCCGCCGTCCATCACGTGCTGTCCAACGCGAGTTGCACTACCAACTGCCTGGTACCGGTGGTCAAGGTGATTCGCGAACGGTTCGGGTTCGTCCGCGGGTTCATGACCACGGTGCACTCCTATACCAACGATCAGATGATCCTGGACTTGCCCCACAAGGATCTCCGGCGCGCGCGCGCCGCGGCGATGTCGATCATCCCCACCACGACCGGGGCCGCCAGGGCCACCGCGCTGGTGATTCCGGAGCTCAAGGGCAAGATCGACGGGGTGGCCCTTCGGGTTCCGACGGCGGACGTCTCCCTGGTCGATCTGACCTGCATCGTCGAGCGGAGCACCACCGCGGAGGAAGTGAACGCGGCCTTCCGCGATGCCGCCGCGGGTGAGCTCAAGGGCGTGATGGCCGTGAGTGACGAGCCGCTGGTGTCGATCGACTACACCGGAAACCTGATGTCGAGCACGGTGGATTCGCAGCTCACCACGGTCCTCGAGGGCACCCTGGTGCACGTGTCGAGCTGGTACGACAACGAGATGGGTTACTCGGCCCGGTGCGTCGACCTGCTCCGCTATCTAGGATCCCGGGACGGATGAAGCGCAGTCTGGGATCGCTCGAAGCCGCGCGGCTGGACGGCCAGCGCGCCCTGGTACGGGTGGACTTCAACGTGCCCGTCAAGAACGGCCAGGTCACCGACGACACCAGGATCCGCGCCGCGTTGCCGACCATCAAATACCTGCGCGAGAAAGGCGCGAGGGTCATCCTGCTGTCGCATTTCGGGCGGCCCAAGGGCGGTCCCGAGCCCGAGTTCTCCCTTCGGCCGGTCGTGCGACCGATGGAGTCGCTGCTGGGCTCACCGGTCGCCTTCATCGAAGATCCGGGGAGCGACGCCGCGGTGCCCTTCACCCGGCGGATGACCCGCGGCAGCGTCGCACTGGGCGAGAATACCCGGTTTTATCCCGGTGAAGAGACCAACGACCCTGACCTGGCGCGTCGGTTTGCCGCGCTGGGCGATCTCTTCGTGAACGATGCCTTCGGCTCGGCGCATCGGGCGCACGCCAGCACCGAAGGAGTCGCGCATCTGCTCAAGCCCGCGGTGGCCGGGTTTCTGGTGGAGAAAGAGCTGGCCTACCTGGGACACGCGCTCGCCAGCCCGAAGCGACCGTTTGTGGCCGTGCTGGGTGGGGCCAAGGTCAGCGGGAAAATCGATCTGATCGAATCACTGCTCCCCAAGGTGGATCAGATCCTGATCGGTGGCGCCATGGCCTGCACCTTCTTCAAGGCCATGGGCCTCGAGGTCGGCAAGTCGCTGGTGGAAGAAGACCGCCTCGAAATGGCCCGGGTCCTCATGGCGAGGGCCGGCAGCAAGCTCGTGCTCCCGATGGGCGGCGTCGTTGCACCGGAGCTCCGGCCGGGCATCACCGCAATCACCGTCCCGCGGGACAAGGTCCCGCCCGGATTCGCGATCTACGACATCGACCCCGCCACCGCCAGGGATTTCTGCCAGCGGATCGTGGGCGCGGGGACGGTGCTGTGGAACGGACCCATGGGGGTCTTCGAGACGCCCCCGTTCGACAGCGGAACTCGCGCCATCGCGCTGGCGATGGCCCAGGCGTCGGAACGCGGCGCGGTCACGGTGGTGGGCGGCGGCGATTCCGCGGCGGCGGTCACCCAGGCCGGGCTGGCGGCGAGGATGTCGCACGTTTCCACCGGCGGCGGCGCCTCGCTCGAGTTCCTCGAGGGGAAGGTGCTGCCCGGCGTGGCGGCGCTCGACGAGGCGTGACGGGCTCGATGCGCCGGCTGCTCTTCTGCGCCAACTGGAAAATGCACCTCGGGCCGGATGAGGCCCGCGACTTTGCCCGCCGCTTCCAGGAGAGATACACCCCCACCGAAAGCCGGGAGACCTGGTTTTTCCCCTGCGCCGTGAGCGTCGAGGCAACCGCCGCCGCGTTCGGAGGGCTGACTGGTGTGCGGGTCGGAGTCCAGGATGTGCACTGGGAGTCAAAGGGCGCCTTCACCGGGGCCGTGTCGGTTCCGCTGGCCAAGTCGGCCGGAGCGTCCGCCGCACTGGTGGGTCACTCGGAGCGCCGGCACGTGTTCGGCGAGACGGACGAGCAAACCGGGCGGAAGGTGCGAGCGGTGCTATCGGGAGCGATGACGCCGGTCCTTTGCGTGGGAGAAACCCTCGAGGAACGGGAGCGGGGGGAAACGGCCGCCGTCGTCGAGCGCCAGCTCGGCGCCGGATTGAAGGGCCTTCTCGCGGCCGAACTCGATCGCGTGGTCATCGCCTACGAGCCGGTGTGGGCCATCGGAACCGGCCGGAACGCCACGCCGGGAGACGCCGCCGGTGTGCACTCCGGCATCCGGACCGAGCTGCGGACCCGCGGTGCGGGGGTCACCCGAATTCTCTACGGCGGCTCGGTCAACGCGGGCAACGTGGCCGCCCTCCTGGCGGAGGCCGAGCTGGACGGAGTACTGGTAGGTGGAGCGAGTCTCGATCCGGACGGGTGGGCGGGAATCGTGGCCACCACGGCGGTTTGACTGCGTCTGGTTGGCCGTCTACATTTAAGGGCTAGCAACTACCGGACTGGGAATGCTTTACAACCTTCTCCTCATCCTGCTCATCGTCGACGGCCTGGTTCTCACAGCTGTCGTCCTGCTCCAAGCGGGGCAGGGCGGTGGGCTCGCCTCGCTGGGCGGCGGCACCACCGATCTCGTCATGGGTGGCCGCCAGGCAGTGACCATCCTCCACAAGGCGAGCTGGATCACCGGCTCATTGTTCATGTTCCTTGCCCTCCTCCTCTCGATTGTCGCGTCCAACCGCGCTGTCGGCGAGTCGGCCGTGCAGCAACGACTCCGGCAACAGACGCCAACGCAACAGCAAGTCCCGCTTGCGCCGTTGCAGGCCGCGCCCGGTCCTGCGCCCGGCCAGCGGGCTCCCGCGCCGTCCCCGGTCCCGCCACCGGCACCCCGGCCCTGATGAGGGTTTCCCCGAGCGGGGCGATCGAATGACCGACCGCCCCGCTTTTGTTTTGCTCGAGGACGACAGCTGTTTCGGCGGCACCGTGCGCCGTCCGATCGATCCTTCCTTCGGCGAAGTCGTTTTCACCACCAACCTTACCGGCTATCAGGAGACCTTCACCGACCCGAGCTATCTCGGGCAGATCGTGGTGATGACGGCTCCGATGATCGGAAACTACGGAATCAACGCGTCGGACATGGAGTCGGTTGCCCCGCAAGTACGCGGTGTGGTGGTGCGGGAGCTGTCGCGCCGGCCTTCGAACTGGCAGGCGACCGGGAGCCTCGGTGAATGGCTCGACGGGGCCGGGATCCCGATCATCGAGGGTGTGGACACTCGCAGGCTCACCCGGCACATCCGCTCCCGAGGCGCGATGCGCGGCGTCATTGCGGAGGGAGCGGAACCCACACCCGAGATCAGGGAGCGGCTCCTCGCCTCTCCCAGCATGGAGGGCCTCGATCTGGCCTCCGAGGCGACGGTGCGGACTCGGCATACCGAAGGGAAGGGCTGCCATGTGGTGGCCTACGATTTCGGGATGAAGCGTAACATCGTCACGATGCTGGCCGCGGCCGGCTGCCGGGTGACCGTGGTACCAGCCGAAACGACTCCGGCCCAAGTGCGGGCGCTCGAGCCCGACGGGCTGTTTCTGTCGAACGGCCCCGGCGATCCAGCAGCCATCGGGTACGCGATCGAGAATATTCGGGAGCTGGCCTCGTCCGGGCTCCCGACCTTCGGCATCTGCCTCGGTCACCAGCTCCTTGGACTGGCCTTCGGGGGACGCACCAGCAAGCTCCCGTACGGGCACCGGGGCGGGAATCACCCCGTTCGGGAAATTGCCACCGGGCGCGTGCTGATCACATCTCAAAACCATGGGTTTTCCGTGGATGGAGACACTGAAAGCATCCCGGGCGCCCCGGATCTCGAGGTCACTCACATCAATCTGAACGACGGAACGGTGGAAGGCCTTCGGCACAAAGCACTTCCGGTTTTCGCCGTGCAATACCACCCCGAGGCCTCACCAGGTCCCCATGACGCTCACCCTCATTTTGCCCAGTTCCTGGACCTGATCGGGTCGAAAAGGCGGCAGAACCCCGCAACCTCTTGACAGACAACGGTTAAGCTCCTACTATCGGCAGGTATAGACGCTCTCCGGCTGGGAGTTGGCCAGTCCGGGCACCCTATTGGGGGGAGCATGACCAAAGCCGATCTCGTCGAGCAGGTAACCGCTGCGATGGCCCGGACTTCGGGGCCGCTGATCTCCAAGAAAGACTGTGCTCGCGTGGTCGATGCATTCCTCGACGCGATCAAGAGCGCTCTCAAGGAGCAGCACAACATCGAAGTACGCGGCTTCGGCACCTTCAAGATCCGTCGTCGCAAAACCCGCATGGCGCGAAATCCACGCACCGGAGAACCAGTTGAAGTCGCCGCGAGGCCGGTCCCGGTCTTCAAGCCCAGCAAGGAGTTGCGGGCCTTGGTCGCGGACGAGCCGCATGAAGGCCTGGACGGCCCGGACGACAACGACAACGGCTGAACGCTCTTCTTCCGATTCCGCGGCGGGACCGGTACACGAGGTCCCGCCGTTTTGTTTCCAGACGGTACCGGTGCGCTTGCCCACCGTGCCCCGCGGGCTCATACTCCGGTTCCCATGGCTCCGCACACCGTTGCCCCCATGACCATCCGGGTCCGTCTGTTCGCGCGCTACGCCGAGCTGCTGGGTCAGGACGATTTGACGCTCCCGGCGGAGGGACTCAATACCGCCGGCGACGTACTGGCCCGGATCCGATCCCTGCCGGGGGGTCGGGAGATCGGGGAACGCACCCTGATGGCCATCAACCTGAGGCAGGCTGCGCCCGACGCGCCCGTCGCTCCAGGGGATGAGGTCGCGTTTCTGCCGCCGCTGGCCGGCGGCTGACATGGGTTTCCTCACTCGATCTCCGATCCAGGTGGAGGAATTGGTGAACCTGGTCATCGCTCCGGAACGCGGCGGCGTCGCCGCTTTTCTCGGCCTGGTTCGGGACCATCACCAGGGGCGCGCGGTGATCGGGCTCTCCTACAGCGCCTACGAGCCGATGGCTGAGACGACTTGCCGTGAGATCCTGGCGGAGGCCGAGGCGCGATGGCCGGTGCGCGTGGCGCTGCGCCACCGCCTGGGGGACCTCGGGATCGGCGATGTGGCGGTGGCCATCGCGGTGGCGGGCGGGCACCGCGACGACGCCTTCGCCGCGTGCCGCCATGTCATCGAGGAGCTGAAGCGGCGGGTGCCGATCTGGAAGCGGGAGTCCTACGCGGACGGAACCGAGGAGTGGGTGGATCCTACGGATCAGGGGTCAGCGGTCAGGGGTCAGGGAGCAGGGAGGTGACGATGACCGTCACCGATCAATTCGGCCGGCCTTTGGGAAGCCTCCGGCTCTCCGTCACCGACCGGTGCAACATGCGGTGCGGCTACTGCATGCCGGAGGAGAGCTACACGTGGCTGCCGCGCGAGTCGCTGCTCACCTTCGAAGAGCTCGACCGCGTTGCCGGGATTTTTCTCGGGCTGGGTGCGTCGAAGATTCGGCTCACCGGCGGCGAGCCGCTGCTCCGGCACGATCTTCCCGTGCTGGTCCGCATGCTGGCGAGCAGACCGCGACTCCGCGACCTGGCCATGACGACCAACGGCATTCTCCTCGGGCAGTACGCCGGTGCGCTCAAGGCCGCTGGTCTCCGCCGCGTGACGGTGAGTTTCGACACCTTGAAGCCCGACCGGATGCTGGCATTCGCCCGCAGCACCAAACACCCGGACGTGGTCGCAGGGATCGCCGCCGCGGGAGCCGCTGGTTTGGGCAGGGTCAAGCTGAACAGCGTCATCATCCGGGGCTTCAATGACGACGAGGTGACCGACCTGCTGGAATTCGCCCGGTCGGGGGGCCACGAGCTCAGGTACATCGAATACATGGACGTGGGTGGCGCCACCCGATGGCGCATGGAGGACGTCGTCACCCGCGCCGACTTGCTCGCCCGAATCGGAGCGCGCTTCGGCGCGGTCGAGCCCCTCGCCGATCCAGGGTCCTCGTCGGCCCCGGCCGAGCGATTCTGCCTCACGGATGGGACAGTCTTCGGGATCATCGCGTCGGTGACGGCGCCGTTCTGCTCCGACTGCGACAGGAGCCGGGTCACGGCGGACGGGACGTGGTTTTCCTGCCTCTATGCGGAGCAAGGCATGGACCTTCGGGAGCCACTCCGGCGAGGCCGCTCCGATACGGAGATCGCCGGAATTGTGGCGGACGCCTGGCGCCGGCGGGATGACCGAGGCGCCGAGATGCGGCTGGTCACGCCCGACCGCGGGGTGCTCCACCAGATCGCCGGGCTCCGTGCCGATCCCCGGCGCGAGATGCACACCCGGGGGGGATAATGGCCCTGCACATTGCCCTGATCGAGCCGAAGATCCCACCGAATACCGGGAACATCGCCCGGCTGTGCGCGGCCACCGACACCAGCCTGCATCTAATAGAGCCGCTGGGATTTGCGATGGACGACGCCCATCTCAAGCGCGCCGGCCTGGACTACTGGGACGCGGTGGACCTCTGGCTGCACCCCGGGTGGCGTGATTTCCGCGAGGCGATGTCCCGGGAGCGCTGCCTGTACTTCTCGGCGCGGGCGACCCGCCCCTTGGCGGACGCCCGCTTTCGGGCGAACAGCGTGCTGGTCTTCGGCAATGAGACCGATGGCCTCCCCGACCGCATCCTCGAAAAGCACCCGGAGGAGTGCTTCCGGATTCCGATGCCCGGCGGCAAGGTCCGCAGCCTCAACCTCGCGACGGCCACCGGCATTGTTTTGTACGAGGCCTTACGCCAGGTGAGCGGGGAAGCAGCCGCGCGTCAGGCGGCCGCATTCGTGGAGCCGGACGAGAGCCCGGCCGCAGCCAAACCGCGCCGGCGGAGCCGGGCGCGCCCGGGGGGGCGCCACGGCGACGCGGCGTAGATTCTACCGCTCGTTTCCGACCACCAACCCGAGAGCTCGAATGGTCAGCAAGATCACTGTCGTGGGCGCCGGCACCGTGGGCGCCACGGCCGCCCAGCGCCTCGCCGAAAAGAACCTCGCCCGCACCGTGGTGATGGTGGACGTGGCCGAGGGTATCCCACAGGGCAAGGCGCTCGACCAATGGCAGTCGGGGCCGATCGAAGGGAATGACACCCG
>JAXIPC010000139.1:0-4851 GCA_045403135.1 Gemmatimonadales bacterium
GTGCCCGGCTCGACGACCCAGCGCATCCCCCGATCGAGCAGGCGCAGGTGCGCGGGCCCGAGGGGAAGGGTCACCTCGCGCTCCTCTCCCGGCCGGAGGTGCACCCGCGCGAATCCCGCCAGCTCGATCAGCGGGCGGGACACGCTGGCCAGCACGTCGCGCAGGTAGAGCTGCACGACCTCGTCGCCGGCGACCGGGCCGACATTCCTGATCCGGGCTCGCACCACCGCGACGTCGTCCGGCGCGATCGTCGCGGGCTCGATCGTCAGGGCGGAATACTCGAACGCCGTGTAGCTGAGTCCAAAGCCAAAGGGAAAGAGGGGCTGGCCGGTCAGGTCGAGGTAGTCATCGCCTCGCCCGGTCGGCTTGTGCCGATAGGAGAGCGGGAGCTGGCCTTCGGCGATGGGGAAGGTGATCGGCAGCCGCCCGGCAGGGTTGTAGTCCCCGAAGAGGACATCAGCCACCGCGTGGCCTCCCTCTTCCCCGGGGTACCAGGCCATCACCACCCCGTCCACCCGGTCAAGCCACGCGGACATGGTGACGGCGCTGCCCGCGATCAGCACGACCACGACGGGCTTTCCGGTTGCTGCTACGGCGCGGATCAGCTCCTCCTGGTGGCCGGGCAGCTTGAGGAAGGCCCGGTCTCGGAATTCCCCTTCCTCGATGCCGGCCACGACGATCGCCACGTCGCTCCGGCGCGCCGCGGCCACCGCGCTGTCGATGTCGGTGCGCCACGAATTGGCAGCCGCCGCTTGCCACACCAGCTTGATGCGGGCGTTTCCGGTGCTCTCGAAGAATTCGAGCCGGATCTCGTGGCGGCCGGGCGCAAGGGCCGGCTCCGCGAACAGTGTGCGGTACGATTGCTTCGTCCAGTTGTCGATCGCGAGCCTGCCATCGACATGCAGGCGGAAGCCGTCGTTCCCTTCCACACCGATCCGGCGCGCCGCGCCGGGCGGAACGCTCAGGGTCCCGGTCCAACGCACCGAATACCAGTCGAACGGAATGCCCCGCCCAGGCGAGTTGAGGGTCCAGCTGAAATCGACTCGCGGGTCGGTGCGCACCATCCGGGGCTCGCCTTCGAGGCGGTTGTTGTCGAAGTAGCTGCCGGTAAGTCCCGTGCTCCCGAAATGCTCGGCGGCGATGACGCTGTACTCGGGGCTGATCCGCCCTGGGCCGGCGGCATAGTGCAGCTGGGCTCCGGCGGCGAGCTTCGCTCTGACTCCCTCGAGAATGGACACTTTCGCGATGCCCGGGCCGCTGTAGCCGCCCAGCCGAGCCTCTACCGCGTCGGCGCCGATCACGGCCACCGAGCGGAGCTCTCGCCGGAGCGGGAGGATGCCGCGTTCCCGCTTGAGCAGTACCAGCGAGGCCCGCGCCGCCTCCCGGGCCAGGGCGCGATGTTCGGCAGGTCCGTTCCAGCGCTCGGCGCTGTCGGGATTCGCATAGGGATTCTCGAAGAGCCCCAGCGCGAATTTCACCCGGAGCACCCGCGCCACCGCGGAGTCCGTCACCGGGCCGGCGATACTGCCGGACCGGAAGGCATCGAGGTAGGGGCGATGCTGGGGCCAGGAAGACTGGAAGACGACATCGAGGCCGGCCTCCAAGGCGTGCCGGGCGGCCTCCGGTGTCGTCGCCTCGGTGTGGTGCAGCACGGTGGCGCCCCCGGTGGCCGCCGCGTCCGAGATGACGAATCCTCCGAAGCCCCATCGGCGCTTGAGCACCTCGGTGAGCAGCCACCGGCTCTGGGTCGCCGGCGCGCCATCCACCGAGTTGTAGGCGGTCATCACCGATCGCGCGCCGGCTTCCTGCACCGCCACCCGGAACGGCGGAAAGAAGGACTCCTCCAGCATCCGCTCGCTGTGGCCGATCGGATAACTGTCCCGGCCGCCCTCGCCCACGTTGGCCACGAAGTGTTTGGGCGTGGTGACGATGCCCGCGGATTCGAACGCGCCGACGAACGCGATTCCCATCCTGGCGCTCAGGTAGGGGTCTTCGCCGTAGGTCTCTTCCACCCGACCCCAGCGCACGTCGTTGGCGATGTTTACCACCGGCGAGAGCACCTGGCGGATGCCGCGGCTCCCGGTTTCGCGGGCAGCGGCGCCCGCTACTCGGGCGACGAGTCCGGTGTCCCAGGTGGCGGCCAGGCCGATGGCCTGGGGAAACACCAGCGCCCCCTCGCGCGCCAGGCCGTGGAGCGCCTCATCGAAGGGAATGATGGGGATGCCCAGCCGGGTCCGCTCCACGAAGAAACGCTGGATGGCGTTGATCCGCTCGGCGTGGGCCCGGGCGGAGCCGCTCAGCGCCGAGATCTGGAGCCCGAAAACCCCCTTGGAATAGTCATGGGTGGAATCGTCCAGATCGCCGGGAATCATGAAAAGCTGCCAGAACTTTTCGTCCAGCGTCATCCGGCCGGTCAGATCGCGGACTCGCTCGGCGATCGGAAGTGTGGTGTCGCGATACCGAGGAAGCCCACCCGACTGCGCCGTGGCGAGTCGGGGGATAAGCACCCAGGGGAGCAAGCCGGCGACGCGGAAAAGGCGCATGGGATGGATTCGCCCCAAGATAGGATCACTGGTAGTTTCACCGCCATGCCCGCCCCCCACGTCATTGGTCCGGAGCCCGGAGCCACCCCCGCCGACATTACCGGCCCCGCCTCATCGCGCCGGGCCCTCCCCGACGACCTGCTTCGGGAGGCCTCGCTCCGGCTCGGCATCATGGCCCTCATGGCCTCGGTGCTGTGGATCATCGCTCCCCTGCTCGGCCATCTTTCGCTTCGCGCGATGCTTCCGGGCGATCCCCGCTGGCGGGCGCTGCAATCGTCGGACGTAATCGCCGCAGTGGCCATCCCCGTTTCCATCGCGCTCTACTTCTACACCAGGAGGTCGAAGCGGAGCCCCCAGTTCATCCTGGACCTCGGGCTGGGGTACCTCGTGGTCAACGCCCTGGCCATCGGCCTGATGTGGCACTCGGACCCGACTGCCTGGAACCGGCAGATAACGCCGGAGATCACCTGGATCGGCGCGCTGATCCTGATATTCCCGGCGATCGTGCCGACCAGGCCGGGACGGATGCTGGTGGTCGGGCTGATCTCCGCGTCGATGATGCCGCTCGGCATGCTGATTGCCCATGGGCGCGGCACTTGGGACTTCGGGCCGCTCAGCAACATCGTCCTGATGCACTATCCGGACTACCTGCAGGTCGGCATCGCCGTGGTGATCGCGCATGTCGTCACCGGACTGGGCCATCAGGTGACCAAGGCGCGCGAGATGGGCAGCTACCACCTGGGCGAGCTGCTCGGCCGCGGCGGCATGGGCGAGGTGTACCTGGCCACCCATCGCATGCTGGCACGGCCCGCGGCTATCAAGCTCATCCGCCCCGAGATCATCGCGCCGGGCGGCGGCGAGACCGCGGAGCTGGCCGTCAAGCGGTTCCGCCGCGAGGCGGAGGTCGCCGCCAATCTGCGATCGCCCCATACCGTGGAGCTGTACGACTTCGGCGTCATGGAGAATCAAACCCTCTATTTCGTGATGGAGCTGCTGGAGGGCATGAACCTCGAGGTCCTGGTGAAGAGTCACGGGCCGGTTCCGGCGAACCGGGTGATTCACATTCTGAACCAGGTCTGCGAATCGCTGGAGGAGGCCCACGTTCGTGGCCTGGTGCACCGGGATATCAAGCCGGCCAACATCCACATCGGCCGGCTCGGCCTGGAGCACGATTTCGTCAAGGTGCTCGACTTCGGCCTGGTCAAGACGATGACCGGAACCACCGGCGAGCACTCCATGGCGACCGGCACCGGCATGACACCGGGGACACCGGACTACATGGCACCCGAGATGCTCCTGAACGAGCCGGTCGACGCGCGGGCCGACCTCTACGCCCTGGGGTGCGTCGCCTACAACCTCCTGACCGCCCGGCCGGTCTTCGAGGCCCCCAGCGTGTGGGCAGTCATGGCGAAGCACATGAATGAGCCGCCGGTCCCCCCATCGGCGCGAGCGGGCATCGCGGTGCCGCCGGAGCTGGAGCGGCTGGTCATCGACTGCCTGCAGAAGAGCCCGGCCGATCGGCCCCCGAGCGCTGCGGCGCTGGGCCGCGCCCTGGCCGCGCTGGCCCTGCCTCGATGGACCCAGGAAGACGCCACCGAGTGGTGGCGCAACCACCGACCCCAAGCCACCTGAGGTACCCGATGCGCTGGCCCTCCGCGCTGCTGATCGGCGTGATCTGCGCCGTGCTGGGCACCGGGCTCGCCCTGTTCCTGGGCGAGGCGATCACCAAGGCCTATCGGGTGTCCAACTTCGAGGGCCAGCGCGGGTACGCCGTTGTCTTCCTCTTCGGTCCGGCGGGGCTGCTGCTCGGGCTGATCATCGGCCTCGTGACCGCGCGCATGAGCGAAGGAGTGGGGACGGCGTATTTCTTCAAGACGCAGGGTCTGGCCCTCCTCTATACCGGTGTGATCGCCGCCGGGGCCGGCGGCGTGGCTCTGCTCGCCGCGGACCGGCCCCCCAGGCTCGCGGGCAAGGAGCTCAACCTCGAGTTCGAGATCCGGATCCCAACGAACCTGCCGGTTCCGGATGACCTCGAGGCAGCCGGGTTCGGGGTCAGCTTCTACGAAAACGACAAGAACAACCGATTCGCCGATCTAGCCTTTGACCAGGTGACCCGGGATTCGGCCTTCGTGACTGTCCCGGGCACCGCCTGGATCGGCGCCCACAGCACCTATCGAATGTTGTCGGCCAGCTTCGCGGGCGGGGGTTCGCATGTCTTCGAGATCCGGCTGGCCCCGGGCCCCACCCAGGCCGACACCGCTTGGACCGAGTGGGCGAAGACCCGGGACCCCTTGGGGAAGTCTGAGGC
>JAXIPC010000049.1:0-24373 GCA_045403135.1 Gemmatimonadales bacterium
CTGTGCCAGACCGGCAATCGTGCTCCCAGCTATCGAGATCATCAATGGCTCGATAGGGCCAGCGTGAGGACCGACGACGACGTGGCGTTCCACAATTTCGAAGCAGAGGATCGCGACGAACCCCATCGCCGTGGCACCTACCCAATGCAGCGTCGGAACAGATTCGCGCAGCAGCCGCGACTGCACCCAGCCGACAATACTGCCAAAGGCTGCCAGAGCCACAATGTGATAACCCAGATGCATTCGGTACCAGGACCTGTAGGTTTGTAGATCGAGCCATACGGGAAGGGCTTCAGGATCCAGTGCATCCGGCATTGAGGACGAGCCCATATTCGTGAGGCCCGGTGGCAGGAAAAGGTCCATCACCAACATGCCGGGGATGAATGATAAGAAGGCAAGGCCGAAGCCGACCGACGTCACGGCTGCCCACGAACGAGTACTGATTCGGCTAGGTATTGAGTTCGGATCGGTCATCGTGCCTCCCCGGTCTCGACGAGACATCTAACGTTGCGAATGAGCCGAGCGCCACGACAACATGATCGGACACGACAGGGGGTGCGGCGGCTCCATTCGCGTGTTATACGGCCCGCAAGCCCTCACCAACCCGGAATTGGGCAATACAGTCAAACGCGGACGACGCAGCGCCAGAGCTTACCGTGGGGGGGCTATTGATGCAGTCGTCACTTATTCTCGCAACATTGATCGTGGCACCTTTAGCGACCCCATGAACGCTACCCGCGGCCATAATCGCTACGCTCGTACCATGGCTGTGACACGGAGTGAATGGATCCGTGCCATTGTAGGTAAAGTATGACGAATGATCTATCCGTGCGGCAATCTCAGACACCGCATCGTTCACGCCGGTATCCAAAATCCAAATGTGCACTCCGCTCCCGTCATGATCGTAGGCATAAATGCCGTCCCTAGGGTTGTCAAGCTGGTCGATCCGATCGAGGCCCCAGTTATCAGCAGGCACCGTGATGGGCTGGAACGTCGTAGCCGTATGCATCCTGGTGTTGGCCTCAATGTACTTGATGCGCGGGTTCCTTCGAAGCGCCTCGATCGCCTGTGCCGGAAGTGTCGCCCAGAATCCTTTGAGCCCCTTCCAGATCGCGTGAGCTTGACCCGAATGTGCCGCCACGAGCTGTTGCGCAAGTAACTCCGAATCCCCGACATCATCCTTGAAGCGGACAAGGTATTCGCCCGGAATGCGCTGGGGACTATTCATCTCGAATAGCGGTGCCAGCGAGTCGACCGCGGCAAGACCCAGATTGGGAGGTCCAGTCACGTCTTTGGCATCCTTGGTGCAGCTGGCTAACACGAGCGTGAGTGCAGCGAACGAGAGTCTGCGCATAAAACCCTCCAATTATGAGGCGATAGCCCATTGCGGTGATTAGCCGCAATGCGCTCGCCCCGAGAAGGAGGGCGCCCACGGCAAAAATCTTTGCTTGATCTCGCCGTGCAAGGGCGAGGCCTGTAAGTGAAACATTCGGTTGGATGCAGGAACCGAGAATCGTGCGGTTGGATGCAGGAACCGAATCGCGAAGACAAAGTGAGAATTGTGTGGGACCAAGTCAATAGACGAATGTCACTCACTGGAGTGCGGTGCGGCCGAGCTATGTCCCTCCCGTAGCTTGTTGGTAACTGTCAGCGTTTCACACGCGACGCTGATGACCACGAGGGAAATGTGGATCAGCGTCCGTGTTTCGCCAGCGAGCGCACGGTCGAAGCGCCGAGGAGGTCGTCGAACTCTCTTCGCTGAATGTCCTTGACTGGGTCGACAGCGTGCGACCAAATGACGAAGCAGTCCTATATTGTATTGCTCTCCCGCTGGATCGAAGGGGGCAATACAAAAGGTCACGGAGTGACAAGTTTGCAGTCCTGCACCGTCGCTACGGTAACAAGTGCGTGAAGGCGGCGCCGGCCGCCATTTCGGCCGCTGGGACGGTACGTCTGGGGAAGTGTGGGCCGATTCGTGGGCGGTGGAGATGGGCGGGGATGGGAGCGAACCACCGCAGGCCGTAGCGGCGAATGCAAGAATCGCGGCTCTGGCGAGCAGGAATCGGGCGGGCACCACGCGCGGGGCGAGCGAAAAGCTGGAGGGAGGCCCGGAGCTCCGCCGCGTTTGCGGCGGAGCCCGGGACCCGCAGGATGTCAGATAGCGCTCAGCGGCAATCACCGTATCCAGGGTTCTGCGTGAGGTTCGGGTTGGCTATGCACTCGTTCGCGGGAATCGGGTACAGATCCCGCCCCGCTTCCAGCGCTTCCCCACCGACAACGCCGTGCTTCCAGGCCCAGAGGTATGCACCGCTCGTGAACAGACCGTAGCGCACGAGGTCGGTCCGGCGCTGGGCCTCGAACAGCATCTCGCGTCCTCGCTCGGCCAGAATGAACGGCAGCGTGAGCGCGGAAGTCGTGATGTTGTTGGAGGTGTTTCCGTACGCCCGCTCTCGCAGCTGGTTCACGTAGCTGAGGGCCGTCCCCGCGTTGCCACCGCCGCCGCGCAAGCTCGCCTCGGCGTAGATCAGATACGCATCCGCGAGTCGGAAAATCGGGAAATCCGTATCGACCATACCAGACTGCGCACCGCTGTTCCCGCTCGACGTCTTGTTGGTAAACTTGGGCGCGGCGATCCCGTACTTGAAGTCGCCTATGGCAACCACGGAATCCGTCTGCCCGGCCGTCCAGAAGTACGCCGCGCGGCCGTCCCCGGCGCTGAAGAGCCGGTAGGCCTGCTGCTTCAGACGATACCCCCCCCAGCAATAGTCGATACCGTAGTTGGCCGCGGACATGCTGCCGCCGCAGCCGGCATGGATCAGAAACGTCATCCCGCCCCAGGTCTGCGTCTTGCCGCCGTCCTGCGCGGCGACGAAAACAAGCTCCGGCGAGGTGTTGTTGTCAGCCTGGAAATTATGCAGGTAGCTGGGATCCAGGCTGTAGCCCGCGCTGATAACGGCTTGCGCCTCGGTGAGCGCCCCGGCGTAGTTCGGCGTGCCGATGTACACACCCGCGTTCAGGTAGAGCTTGGCCAGCAGCATGTGCGCGGCGGCCGGCGTCGCCCGGCCGTACGTCGTCGCGCTCCGCGCCGGCAGCTGGTCCGTGATCGCGTCGAGCTCGCTTACGACGTAAGCGTAAATGTCGGCGCGCGTGGCCTGCGCCGGCGGAGTGGCCCCGAGCGGGTCGTCCTCGGTCACCAGCGGGATGTTCCCGAAGAGATCGATCCCGTGCCAATAGCTCAAGGCCCGGAGGAACCGAGCCTCGGCTCGGTAGAAATGAACGTTGGCCCTGAGGGTCGGGTCGTTCTGGTTCCGCTCAGACAGCTTTTCATCGGTGGACTGCCGCAGGAACTCGTTCGCGAGCATGACCTGGTAATAGATGCGATAATACATCGCGTTGACCATCTCGTTGCTGGCTCCCCAGGTCCCCCTATTCAGCGTGCCGAGACCGGGATCGTTCCAGCCGATCACCGCTTCGTCGGTCGGCATCTCCTGGAGGTACCAGTACAAGCGCAAGTATTCACCGAAGCCCTCGTCGATGCCTCCGATATCCGGATTCCCGTCGGGTCCGCGTTGCCCGGTGACGATCAGTCCTCCGTAAATCTTCGCGATGAATGCCCGATATGAGGCTGGATCGTTGAACACGTTCGCGCTGGTGACGGTGCTCGACGGCGCCACTGTCGGGTCGGTACAGGCGGTCGCAGCCACCCAGAGTAGGGCGGCGGCAACGCTCACTGCCTTGGTTGTGCGCTTCATGTCCCAGTCCCCTTAGAACCCGACGCTCAGGCCGGTAGTGAAGGTGCGGGCGCGCGGATAGATGTTGTTGTCGATTCCGTTCAGACCCGACGTCGGATCCACGCCGTCGTAGCCGGTGAGGGTGAACGCGTTTTGGACCGTGCCGAACACGCGGAGCCGCTTGCCGCGGAAGGTGGTGGAGTAGCCGAGCGTGAGGTTATCCATCCGCAGGAACGACGCGTCCTGCACGAAATAATCCGAGTAGTATTGCGGAACCACGAACCCGGTCTCGAGCACCGAGGCGTGCAGATTGCTTGGCATGCCCGAGCCGGTAAGGTTTTGGTAGGCGCCGTTGGCGGATGCCACGTTGTTGTAGACGTAGGTCCCCAAGTAGGCCCGCAGGGTGAAGCTCGCGTCGAAGTTACCGTAGTTGAGGTAGGAGGAGTGGCCCAGGATCCACTTCGGCGATGGGTCGTGAAACGGCCGGCGGTCGCCATCGTTGATGATCCCGTCCGCATTCCGGTCCACGTACATATCGAGGAGGGTCTCACTGTAGATCGGCTTCCCGTTCGAGCCATACTTCTGCTCGAAGACGAAGAAAGAGTTTATCGGCACCCCCGGCTGAAGAACCTCGACCAGATTTCCGACACCGCCCGAGATGTTGCCGGTCAGGATCCTCGAGACGCTGCGGTTGGGGTTGATGGTGGCCAGTTCGTTCCGGTTGCGGCTGGCGGTGATCGACGCGGTCCAGTTCAGTCCGTTCTTGCGCCCCTCGAGCACCCGGGCGTTCAGGCTGAGCTCGACCCCCCGGTTCCGCATGGTGCCGATGTTGGTCGTGACATAGTTCCCGAGCGTCGTGCCGGCGGCCACCGGAACATAGAAGATCAAGTCGCTGGTGTGCTTGGTGTAGATGTCGATCGCGCCGCTGTACCGCTGATTGCTGAAGCCGAAGTCGACGCCGGCGTTCCACGCATTGGTCGTTTCCCAATGGATGAACTCGTCGACCGCGCTCGGGCGGATCGTGGTGACAAACTGGTCGCCGAACTGAACCTGGGTCTGCCCGTCGCTGTAGGTATAGGTGGGGTACTGCAGGTAGTCTCCGAACGCCTGGTTGCCGGTCCGGGCCCACGAGCCGCGCAGTTTCAAGTCCGAAAGCCCCAACCCTCGCATGAACGGCTCCTCCGACAACCGCCACGCCACCGCCACCGACGGGAAGGTGCCCCATTGTCTCCCCGCCCCGAAGCGAGAGGAACCGTCGCGCCGGACGCTCAGCGTCGCGAGATAGCGGTCTGAGATGTTGTAGTTCAGCCGCCCGAAGAAGGAGATGAGCTTGTAATCGGTGATGTCCCTGGTGTTCCGCACGTTCGAGGCCGTCGGAATGCCGTTGTCGCCGAGGAGGTTGCTGGTGAGGCCGGTTTCGCGAAGCGCGGGATACTCGGCGTGCGACCTCGTGTACGCGTAGCCGCCGGCCAGATCGATCGTACCGGGCCCGTAGGCGCGCGAGGGCGCGAAACCCAGGTAGGCATCCAGCAGGGAGTTCGTTTGGGTGTTGTTCGCGATGAAGAGGAGGCCCTGACCTTGTCGCACCTGGGCGGCCAGGTTGTTCGGGTAGAACGTCACGCGATCGGCCTTGGTGAGGTCGTAGCCGGCGTTGAGGTTGGCGGTCAATCCCTCGAGGAACGGCAGCTGGTACTCGGCCCGCGCGTTCCCCACGGTGCGCCAGGTCGTGCCATGGTCCCTTGCCAGATTCACGCTGGCCAGAGGATTGCTGGGGGATGCATTGGTCGTATTCCAGTCCCAGTACCCAGTGGCGCTGGTCGGATCCAGGACCGGTTGCGTCGGCGCCATCGCGGCGGCGTTGCCGAGCACGTCGCCGGGAGTGAAGTGATCGAGCGCGCGCGAGCCCCGCACGTTGGTACGCACGCGCAGACGGTTGTCGAGGAGCCGCTGCTGGTAACTGAACCCGAGCGAGAGCCGCTCCGTCGAGCTCGCTTGAATGATGCCGTCCTGCTTGAGGTAGCCGAGCGACAGGCGGTAGCTCCTGTCGCTGCTCTCACTGCTGAAGGCCAAATTGTGTTCCTGACCGTACGCCGTGCGGCCGATGAGGTTGAGCCAGTCAGTATTGGAGCCGAGCAACAAAGTGGTGCGTGTCGGCGCATACTGCTGGACCGCAGCGCTGAACTGGGCCGCGTTCAGTACATTCGGCACTTTGGTGACTGAGGAGACGGACATGCTGTTGCTGTACTCGACCTGCGTTCCCTGGCGCCCGCGACCCGACTTCGTCGTGATGATAACGACGCCATTAGCCGCGTTCGACCCATAGATGGCGGCCGCCGAGGCGTCTCGAAGCACCGTAATGTTCTCGATATCGTCCGGGCTGAGGAAGTTGAGGGGGTCGCGTCCCGCGGAAAGCCCGGCACCCGCGCCGGTGCCGAGCGGCACCCCGTCCACGACGTAGAGCGGCTCGCTGCTGGCGTTCACCGAAGTGGCGCCCCGGATCCGGATCGAGAGGCCGCCGCCGGGGTCGTTGTTGTCCACGACTTGCACGCCAGCCACCTTGCCCTGGATCAGCATCTGGGGGCTGACGATGCGGCCGGTGTTGAACTGCGAGTCCGTCACTGCCGTCACGGCGCCCGTGATGTCGCCCGCCCGCTGCTCTCCGTAGCCGGTCACCACGATTTCCGACAGGCTCACCGCCCTGGCCGCCATGGCAAAATCGGCGTCGACCGTCTGTCCCGCCGCGACCCGGACGGCCCGGACGGCGGCCGAGAACCCGATCAGCCTGGCCTTGAGCGTGTCGGTACCCGCGGATAATCCGCTGAGCACATATTCGCCGTCCTGCCCGGACTGGGTGCTCTTGGGCCCGAACGAGACGGTGACACCGGAGAGCGGCAGCCCCCCGTCGCTGCTGGTGATCCGTCCACGGATCGTGCCGGTTTGCGCTTGCGCACCAAGCGGCGCAAACCAGGACCCTGCGAGGAGCGCAGCGATGACATACCGACGTGGCTTCATACGCGTCCTTTTATTGCTTGGGTGGCACGCAAGCGCCCCTACTCAGAGTGGGGGCGGATCGAAGGCGAAGAGCGGGCACGCGCGTGCTCCGCGAAAATTGTCGGAATTCAGTCGGTCGTGTGCAGGAAATGCACGGAGAGCTTGGTGCAGTATGCTCCGCCCAAGGCGCACCGTCAAGCGGAGTGGCCTGGCGCGGCAGAGGCAAAGTGGCTTTACTGAACCATATGGTTCAGTATTTAGAACTCGACCGGACTTTCGGAGCGGTATGCGATCCGGCGTGGTGCGGAATCCTCGAATGCCTGGGTGTTGGCGCAGTAAGCATGGTCGAATCGCTTCCCATCGCCGGCAGCGTAGAGCACCGAAACGCGAATCGCCTTGGTACGATCCTCTCGCCTAGCATTGGGTGGGCCAGGGTCTAAAAGATAACCGTTCAATCGTCGCTACCATCATCAACGAACACAAAATAGAGCAGGAGAGCGTCTCCAGCAGCCGCGCACTGTCCTGAGAAGCTCTGAAGAAAAAAGTAGTGCTCGAGGATCTGTCCCAGGGGATCAAACGTCTCCTCCCAAGCTTTCCAGCATCGCGGATAGATCCCTGCCTGATCCAGGGCGTCGGCTTCGTAGTGCGGAACCAGGTCCTCGGGCTCGATGCCGCGGAGCTCTGAGTCAAGCAGGGCCACTTCCTCCGGTCGGAGCACGCGCGCGGCCGGCATGTCCGCCGTGCCGGTCGTCAGTCCGTGGCCGAGGCTGAGCCAGGTCGCGGCCGGCGACGTGGGGCGGTACTGGGCGAGCAGAAACTGGATGGCATGCCAGTAGCGGTAGACGTCAGTGTAAACCTTGGCGGACTCGACCGCCTGCGAGAGGTCTCCTGGCTGAGCAATGAGGGAGGCCGCGGGCTTGGGGGGGAGCCGCAGTAATCGACAGATTGTTGGCATCGCGTCTTGTCCTCATCGGAGTGCGTCCACCAGCGCCTTTGGCTTGAGGGCGCGGAAGATCGTCGCGTGGGTCAGGTCCGGCCGCGGCTCGTAGCGCCAGCGCAGCCCTCGCGGCCGCGATACCCGGAGGACCACCGCGAGCCGGGCGGTGCCGGCGGCGATGTCGGCGACGTCGGAACTCGCCAGGTAGAGCGTCCGGGACGCCGCGTCGAAGGCGCTCAGCCTTGCCCCGGCCGAGTCCACCAGCGCGCCCTTGTCCCACCAGACGCTGGGGTCGAGGGCGACATAGTGGGTGAAGAGTGACGGCTCCTCGAGGAATGCTTCCACGATGAAGAGCCCCGCAAGCGACTCACCGATGATCGAGCGCTCCGGCGTCGTCCGGTAACGCCGCTCCACCTCGGGCATGAGCTCCTGGCGGAGGAAACGTCGGAACGCCGCCGAGCCGCTGACCCGGGGGGCGATCGCACTGTCGGACGCGACGCGGGTCGGGCCGGTGAGGTCGCGCCGGCGCTGGGTGTTGGGGACGCCCACGACGATCACCGGCCGTATCTCCGCGAGCGCGATCAACGAGTCGACCGTGTTGGCGACGTGTGGGAAGTCCTCGTCGAGGCCGCCGTCGGGCATGTAGAGCACCGGGAGCGACGGGGTGCGCGCCGCCACGGCCGCCCGGTAACTCGGGGGCGTGTAGACATTGATACGGCGGGCCTCGCCGAGCTCGCGGGACTCTACCATAAAGGACTCATGGACCGGCACCGGATCGGCGGCCGGCGCGGCTGGAGCCGCCGCCGCCGGTGGCGGGTTGCGCCGTGCGCCGGGCGCCCCGCATGCGAACAGGGCCCCGAGCGGGAGCAGGACCATTCGCGAGGAGCGTCGGGAAAGATGAGGGCGGGCCATAGGTGTCGCTAGGAGCGCGGTGTTGGATGGTCCGTCAGGACCGGAAGGTAGGGCAGCCAGGGCCCGATCTCGTCCCCATATTGTTTGGCCAGGACTCGGGCCACCTGAGCAATGTGACCGAGATCGTGAACGACCCATGCCGCCAGTAGCTGCCGCAGGGTCACGCGACCAAGGCCGGGATGCACGCCAGGCAGGTCGAGGTCCGTCTCCGTCAAGCGCCAGGCCCGCAGCACATCGAGGTTTGCGGCTCGGAGTTGCGCAAGCTCGTCCAGGAGGGACTCCAAGGAGCGCTGCGCATTGCGGCCTCGGTGCCGGAACCGGTCGTAGGGCTCGAAGGCCGGATTCGGGCCCCGGGCGAGGATGATGCGGGCTCGGGGGATCCAAGCACATCGGCTGAACGCTCAAGCTGGAATCGCATGCACTCCTCGCCTCCGCCAAACGCCGTGTGGACGATAATTCGGGCTCCCGGGACGGCAAGGGGACCATCTGGTGGCGGCGCTTGCTATTGACATTCTATACCACGGATGCCACTCTTGTGTAGTCATTCTATAGGACGACGGCCGTGGCGCGAGACACGACGTTGCTGCAGGGAACCTTGGACCTCCTCATTCTGAAGACCCTCACCCTGGAAAAGCTGCACGGTCTGGGGATCGCCCGCCGGGTCGAGCAGATCACCCGCGGCGCCTTCGAAGTGAAGCCCGGCTCGTTGTTTCCGGCGCTGCACCGCATGGAGGAAGCCGGATGGCTTTCCTCGGTGTGGGGCCAGTCCGAGAATGGCCGGAAAGCGCGTTTCTACACGCTCACGCCGGCCGGACGCCGCCAACTGAAAACCGAAACCGGGGAGTGGGGACGGGTCTCGCTCGCCATGGCGCTGGCCCTGAAAGCGTAGGCGGAGGCCGCATGGCGCTCTCGTCCCGGTTGGCCAGCTGGTTTCGGAATCTCTTTCACCGCTCACGGGTCGAGCGGGAGCTGGACGACGAGCTGCGCGCCGTGCTGGACCTGCTCGTCGCCGAGAAGGTCAGGATGGGCATGGCCCCGGACCGGGCAATGCGGGCCGCCGCCATGGAGCTGGGAGCGCTGGAGCACCTCAAGGACGAGGTCCGCGACGCCTGGGCCGGCGCGTGGCTCCAGGGCCTGGGACGCGACCTGCGCTACGCTGCGCGGGCCTTGAGAAAACGTCCCGCCTTCACCGGGATCGCCACCGGAACGCTTGCCCTCGGCATCGGTGGCGCCGCCGCCATCGCGAGCCTCGTGTACGCGCTCTTCCAGGCCAGCCTGCCGTTTCCCGGCGCCGACCGCCTGGTGCACGTGTACCAGTCCCACCCCGGCGGGACCGGGTACTACCCGCTGTCGTACGCGGATTACCGCCATTATCGCGACCACGCGCGATCGTTCTCCAGTCTCGCCGCGCACTACGGCACGGCGCCGCTGCATTTCGTGAACGGAAATGAGTCGGCGGCGATCCAAGGCAGCGTCGCGAGCCCCAACTACTTCGAGACGATCGGACTGCGACCGCTGCATGGCCGATTCTTCACCAAGGACGAGGGAGAGGTTCCCGGCCGTGATCCGGTCGTGGTCCTCGGCTACCAGTTCTGGCAATCCCGCTTCGCCGGCGACAGCGACGTCGTCGGGCGCGTGATCCACCTGAACGGAGCCCCGTTCACGGTCGTCGGCATCGCGCCTCCGGAACTCGTGGGCGTTGCCTTCGGCAGGGAGCAAGTCACCCTCTGGATTCCCGCCAGCATGTTCCGGGTCGGATACAAGTACTGCGATGGCCTGGCGCCCGGTTGCAATATCGTCAAACTGATCGGCCGGCTGGCTCCCGGGGCCCGAGTCGCCGATGCGCAAGCGGAGCTGACGATGCTCGCCCGGCAGCTTATCGAGGCCTCCAGCCCGGAGACCAGCTCGGGACGCGGCGTGATCGTCCGAGCCGCCCGCGGTGCCGATCCCGAGGCACAAGAGAGGAACGCGCAGATCCTCACGTTGCTGGGCGCGGCCGTGAGCCTGGTGCTCCTGATCGTGTGCGCCAATCTCGCGGGGCTGCTGCTCGCGCGAAACCTCGCGCGGGCACGGGAAATCGCAATGCGCCTCTCACTTGGCGCGAGCCGGTCTCGCGTGGTGCGCGAGCTGCTTGCCGAGAGCCTGCTCCTCGCCATCCTGGGTGGGACGCTCGGGATCGGTGTGGCCGTGCTCTGCAACCGGCTGATCCTGAACTTCTACCAATTCAGCTCCTCCGGCTTGCCTTTGTTCTTCAGGCTCGGACTCGATCCCGCGGTGCTGGCCGTCACGCTCGCGGTCACACTGGCAACGGTCCTCGCGTTCGGCCTGGTGCCCGCGCTCCGCGCCAGCCGGACCGATCTCCTCACGACCATGAAGGACGAAGGGCAGTCACCCGGCGCCGCGCGGTCGCGGCTTCGTGATGTGCTCGTGGTCATGCAGTTCGCGTTGTCTCTGGTGCTGGTGGTGGACGCCACGCTGCTGATCCGGAGCCTCCGTCACATCACCAAGGGTGAGCATTTCGACCCGACGCGGGTCGTGACGGTGCGGTTGCGCCCCACGCTGGTCGGCTACGACTCGGTCCGCGCGCGCGCATTTCAGGTGGAGGTCCACCGGCGGCTCGAAAGGACGCCAGGCGTCGTCGCGGCCAGTCCCGCGGCGCGTCCCGCCATCTGGGTTTCGATAACGGCGAGTGTCTGGCTGCCGAGTGCCGTTCCCCCCGACCCGAGTCGAGCGGCCCAGGTGGCGATGAATCGCGTCGGCCCCCGGTTTTTCGAGATCCTTAGCGTTCGGCCGACGGCTGGCCGCGAGTTCGATCAGCGCGACGGCGCCGGGGCGCCGGCGGTCGCGATCGTGAACCAGGCCATGGCCGAGCGGTTCTGGCCCGGAGGCACCGCAGTCGGTCGGCCCGTGGTAGTCGATGGCGTCGTGACCGAGGTGGTCGGAGTCGTGCCCAACCTTCAGTACCGCAACGCCGGTCAGCCCGCCGAGTCGTTCGTGTATCAGAGCTATTGGCAGGGCAAGGCGGGTGACAGCTGGTCAACCGAATCAGTCACGCACATTCTGGTCGCGGGGGATCCCCGCGTGATGCTCTCACAGATTCGTCGCGTGATCGCCCGTGTGGATCCCGATATGCCCGTCAGCGAGGACCAGGCACTCGTCGACCGGTTGATGTACCAGTATCAGCCGGTGCGCTTCGCGGGGACTCTGCTGGTCTGGTTTGGGGCCCTCGCAATGTTCCTGAGCGCGTTCGGGCTGTTTGGCGTGCTGGCGTTTCGCGTCGCGGAGCGCACCAGGGAGATCGGCGTGCGCGTGGCGCTCGGCGCCGGGCCCGGCGAAGTCGCGCGCATGGTGTTGCGCCGAGGGGTCGTCCTCGCCGTCACGGGAGTGGGTATCGGCGTCGTGGTGGCGCTGGCATCGGTGAAGTTGCTCCGGAGCCTGTTGTACGGTGTGCCGCTCGGCGATCCGCTCGCCTTCGCGGCCGCATCGGGTCTCCTGATCGTCATTGCCCTGGCAGCGAGCTATCTGCCCGCGCGCCGCGCGACCCGACTCGATCCCATGCTGGCGCTACGACACGATTGAGCGGCCTAGCCCTGGGCGACCGGGCCGCCCCGGGACGCCTTTTTCCGGACGATCGGTCTTTGCCGAGATGGCTTCTCCTTCGTGTCCAGGCCTTTTGGGGCCTGGCAGCGCCAGGCCTCGGTGATGATCGGCCTGAGCTCACGGACCGTCACAGCAGGCAGGCGAACCAGCACGGCAGGGAACCCGTCGTAATGTGGCTCAGTGAAGAACTTCACAGGATCCAGGCCGAGCAGGAAGTCCTTGTCGTAGAGACTCGCGACCCGGACTGCGATGACGGTCGGCTGCGGCACCCGGGCCTTCTTGGGCGCAACCCGCTCCATCCAGACCCACGCGAAGCCCTTCAGCTTGTCCTTGTTGCGAACGGAGAAGGCGAAGTGGTCCGGAGCCTCCTCGGTCTCTGGCAACGACAGGGCGATACGGCGGACGTCAGCCTGACTTGCCATGAGAATCGCCTCGGGCGCCGGTGTGGTCACTCCGGGAGAAACGCATTTCTGGCACCGCTTTCATGCTGAGCGGCCGATACTAGAGGGCCGACGGAGGAACGCCAATTAGGAATTAACCTGCGCGACCTCGTCCAGTCCATCACGCGCCGCACGTCGGAAGATGTCGAGTCACGTAAACTATCGAACCCGCACCATTCCCGTCTCGCTCGGCACCTCCTACTGGGGCAGGCGGACCGGTGGATGGGCCCGCGCAGCGGTCAATACTGCGTCGGCGCAGTCGCCGGGTGTGTTGGTCGCGAACCCGGGATCCGGCTCGACGACCCCGGACTCGACGCGTCCATCGGGATCAATCCGGTAATTCGCGCGACGGAAGCCGGACGGCTCGGACGTCGTGGTCACGTAGCCGCGAAGGCTGACATACAGGCCTTCGGGGGCCCAGGGTCCCAGCCAAGGGGTGAAGCCAGAGCGGAGCTGCGCGGGGCGGTCGACGCGCCACACTTGATGCACGGTTTGTGTGACGGTGTCGCAGGTGTACACCGCGGCTGCCTCCGCAAGGATTCGCGGTCTGCCGCCATCAGGAAAGGTCGAGAGCCCGGTCGGGGGCCGAAGCCAGACAGCGGACACCGCGAACGCCACGAGGGAGGACGCTGAGGCAAACTGATGGTTCGTGAGGCGCACTTCGAGGCGCGCGGCGCCGTAGGTGCACCCCCCCAGCGCCAGAGCTACGAACGCCGCGCGAGCTGGCGCGCGGCTAAACAAGGTGCGGGCCAAGCCGCTCCTGTACCTGGACCGAGGATAGGACGGGCACGACCTCGCAAGCCATGAGATCTGACCATCGCCCGATCCACTCATCGAGGCGTCCCCGATCGGCTGCCTCCATAACCTGGTAGCATCGAGTCAGGTCCTCTGTGATCCAGCTGGAAATGTATCCGAGTCCCTCGGGCATGAGCCGGCCTTGAGCCCGGAAGCGTTGGTACACGGGAATCGGGTTTCCGTTATGGAAGCGCTCTATCACGAGAAAGTGCATCGGCTGGTCCTCTGCCTCATGGTCCGTCCTCAATTACCGAAAGCGGATGAGGCCGTCGAGCTCGCTCGGGTGAAGTTCGAGGAACTGAAAGAACGTCGCGTCCGGGCTGCCCGGTGCGAACGGGTTCGATTGAGGCAGGCCGATCACGTAAACCCGTCCGGCATGGACCGCGACGGAATCGCCAGGGGGCGGACCTTCCTCGGCGCGAACGGTCCGCCAGGTGGCCGAGTCATAGACAGCCAGGGCCATAAGCGCCTGAGGGCGGATCGTGGTGTCTGAGGGGAGGTATTCGATCACAAATGCCCCAGGCAAGGCACGGCCGCGTTCCCCGGTGGAGAGGGAGTCGACACGATAGTGACCGGTCCAGCGCGCCGGAATCACGAGCTCGTATGTGCCGTCCGGGCTCGCGACGACCACTGACCCGGCAACCGGTGGCTGGGCCGTCCCGGTGTCCGCATTCGCCGCTCGCCGTGCCGGCGGACTTGAGCTGCAGCCGGCAAGGACGGCGAGCCCCCCCATCGCACAAGCCCGGCTAAGAAAACCGAAAGAAGGCATGGCACTCATGGGAGAGTGTCCTCTCCGATCGCGGCAATGAGCATCGCACTCCAGCCCCAAGGTGCTCCGTGCAAAACCCGATCGCAAGTTCAGGTGTCGCTGTGCGAGCCACTGCAAGCCCTCATAGCTCTCCCCGCCTTCCAGGGCGGTGAGGCGATCGCGCCGTCGTCTCCGCGCCATTCTCCAATTGTTTGAGACCGACGCCATGGCCTCGGTCACGTCGCGCACCTCACGCACGATGATCCCGGCCTGCTCCAAAAGCCGTTCATTGTGGCCGAGCGGCGTGAATTAGAGAGTACCCGATGGACGCCCGCGTGCGAATCTCGTCGCCCGTGAGGCCCCTAGCGGAAGCTCGTGGCCGTCAACGCTCGGGGTAGAGGCGGATACAGTCGCTCCCGGCTGCCGCAAGACTGCCGGCATACGAAGACAAACCGACCTCGTTTGCGATACTGAACAGAAGGTCTCGGGACATTGCTTCGACCACGAGGGGTTGAGCAATCCGACGGATTCCCTCGAGGATGCTACGCTGGCGCACGCCCGGTCAGGCGGCAAGCACGTACTCACTTTGGACCAACCCGCTGGCGTACTGACGCGTCTCGATGTGCCGGAGCCTGATGTCGCGCTGCAGCGGGCCAAAGAGGGGTATCCCGGTGCCGATCAGTACGGGAACGCGGGTGATGATAAGGCGTTGAATAAGTCCCGCCTGAAGAAACCGTTGAATCGTGATCCCGCCGTCTATGTACGCGTGCCGGACACCCCGCGCGTCGAGTTGCGACACGATCGCTGTCGGATCACCCGACATATGCTGCACGGTAGCCCCGCCCGGGGAAGGGGCAAGGGGACTTGTGCTGAGGACGAACACGGGCTTGACCCCGTAGGGCCAGGCCTGGAACGCCAAAACGGTTTCATAGGTCTTTCGACCGATGACCAGGGCATCCACGGAGGCGATGAACTCCTCATAGCCGTGGGATTCGCCGCCGCCCGGTGGGAGAAAATCGAAGTCACCATTGACTCGAGCGATGAAGCCGTCGAGGCTCGTGCCGATAAAGACCGACGCTTTCACTGCACACCTCCGGTTGCCGCCTGACGCCCAAGTTCACTTGCCAGTGAGTCAAACACAAGCGCGCCGACACTCGGTACTGTTCAATGCTCACCGGGGTTCTGCGATTGCAGTCGGTAGTGTCTCGGCGTAAAACCGAATCGTCAGGCGGCAGTCTGGTCCGGTGGGTCTGTTGGATCACGGCGGCGTTCAAAGCGCATCAGTCCACTGTCCGGATCGCTTCCCACATATTCAAAGCCGGTCTTCCGTAGCACGCCGATGGACGGTTCCAGCGTGGCAAAGGTGGAGGCGACAATCACGGCCACGCCTGGCTCCGCAAACGCGTGGGCCACCAGGGCTCGGACTGCTTCCGTGGCATAGCCTCGGCGCTGATGCTCAACGGCAATGGCGTATCCGATCTCGACCGCTCCGTCTGGGCTCGGAGGCCCCGCGAACCCCGCGACACCGACGAGCGAGGGGAGGTTGTCAGCATTGGGGGACCTGCGCACGACGTAACAGATCGTCCAAGGTGCAGTGGCTGGATCCCTCTCCAGTCGTCTGCGGACGCGGTCGACATCGTCGGGCTCGAATACCGGGGGTGGCCAGGAGGGAGGCACTTGGGCTCCCAGTGCGCGGCCGACCGCGTCGGGGCCCACCCCCTCAGCAAGGCACAGATCGAGGGTGGCGGCGATGAGTTGGAGGCGCTCTGTAATCATCGGCCGAGAACGATGCGAAGACCAGGAAAACGTCGTGATGTCTGCCACCGCCGAGAGGTTGCTGGCGTGAAGTCGGGCGCTCGAGCCGGTGCCCTGGGTCGCCGAGCAGGCGCTTTCCGTCGCTTCATTCTATCGGAGCGCCGCATTGATCTGCCGCGCTAGAGTCCTGGTCTCGCGCTCCTTCTCTCGCTCGGTCCCGGCTGAGAAGAACGACGCATCGATGGCGAATGCGCTGCCTTCGAGCTGAAACTGGCCAATCATCGTTCCGATCGCCTCCCCACCAAGCAGGATTGCGAATCGGTCGCCCGGATCGACATCTGCGAGCCCGCGATTGGGCTGCACCATGAGCCCTCCCATGGACCAGGAGATAGACAGCTTTGGGAGGCCCCTTGCCTTTGAAGCGTTGTGGAGTTGCCTGACGCCCTGCGCTGCTCTGCGGGGGCGGGATGAGGCCGCCGCTGTCCCGCTCAGGAAATGTAGCCCGCGAAAGCCGAACCGTTGGACCCCGGCAGCGCAAGCGCTGGTTGGACCGCATGAAAAGCGTCCTTAGAATGGGACCAGGGTATCGGCGGCCACGGTGCGCGTACAGGCAAAGCGGACCTCGATGGTGTCGCTCGGCACATAGGTGGTATCGGTGTCATCGCCACCATCCCATCGCCCCTCCACCAGGCACGTGACACCGCCCCGGCGAACACCCTGCATTGTCCCATCGGGGCCGTCCGCGCTCAGCGTCGTGCGGTCGATCCACCCGCGGAGCTTGAGCCACTCCAGGAGGGAGTCGATGGGCTCGTAGTGTGAGGGCACGTGTCCCGCCGCGGCAAGGCGGCAAGCCCAGCGATTCGTCGCACCATGCCAAAGGGAATCGAACGCGATCGCGGACGACCAGCGCAGCACGGTTCCCGGCACCTGCCGGAGCAAGGAGTCGCCGGCTCGGCACGCAGCCTGCTCGGCAGCATCAACCTGGGAACCTGAGACCGCTGGAACTGCGTGCGAGGCAACGGTCGCAGCCGAATCTGTCGCGCCGGGGTGGCTGCCTCCAGAGCAAGCGGCTCCACTGGAGAGCCCAAACCCCACGCCGCACATCAATACGATGTGTCTCACGGCCTCACCCGCAGCGTCAGCGCAAGTACAAATACAGCCCGACGAGGCCTACGCCGGCGCCGGCGACCGTAACGACGCTCTCGTCGAGGAGCAGACCCGTGATGACCCCGGCGGCGCCCACGATCATCAGGGCTACGCCGGGCCCGCGGTGACGGAGGCTGGTGGACTGGACGGCGCTGCGCGCGTCGCGCGCCACGATGGCATTGGACACCTGCGGCGGGGAGATTCCGAGGCGAGCTGAGCCGACGAGCGACTGGTCAAACCGCAGCGGGGCCGAGGGAGTCCCAACCGCGCGCCACACCCCGCGATCGGCGGGCGCACTCGAGGATCGAGTCACGAGAGAAAGCCCGTTCTGGGGGCGGGTGACCACCGCACCTGCGAGTGGAAGGGGCGCGGTCTGCAACGAGCCGGCCGAGGGCGCCTGGGCACCAGCGGCGCCCGCACTCAGGGCGATGAGCACACACACACCGGCGAGCACGGAAACGTCGGACATTGGGATCTCCCGGGTTGGGGTATGGCACAGACACAATTTCCGGCGACGCCTCCATTCCAACAGGGGACGTAGCGCGGCTAATAGGTGAACGGAATGAGCCGCTTGCGCGTGTTCATGAACTCTTGATACGGTGTGCCGATGGTCGCCAACAGCGCGCGCTCCTCGACGACCATGCGATACCCGTACACCGCAACGGAAGCAACAGCCAGCAAAACCGTCGACGCCCAGCTCCCCAGCGCGACACCGATCGCGGTATTGAGGAGGATGGCACCGGTGTACGCCGGATGACGGAGGATCGCGTACGCGCCGCGCGTAACGACGGCTTGCGCTGGCTCGGCGCGTACATCCCCGGTGAAGGATTCCCCGAGCATGCGCCAGCAGTGTCGCCGAAGGAAGCTACCGGACACCATGAACGCCACACCGAGCCAGAAGATTGTAACCGGACGAATAGAGAAAGTGCTCATGAAGCTCTGAGGGGGGGCTGGTTCGCCGGTGAGGGGCCGCGTAGCGCCACCCCGGCCGCGGCCGACACCACCGCCCATGCAAGGGCGCTCACTGTGAATGTGTCCCTCGGCAAGCCCGGTCACCCTTAGCGAGGCAGCTTCAGCAAGGCATTCCCCAAACCCGTGAGGTACACTGGGCTGCGCTTTGGCCCGAGGATCACCCCGGTGATCAGCCCCGGCAGCGGGGCCCAGAGCGCCGGCGTGAGCAGCGCCATGCGGGAGGCGCCGGTCTGGCCGCGGCGGGTGAACTCCGAGGCCACTTCCTGTTGCGCTGGAGTCAGCGAGCGAAATACGGTGCGACGTTCGCCGGTCGCCGTGTTCGCCACCAGCAGCTCGTTGGTAAGTGGCGACGCGACCCAGAGGTGTCCCTCCCCATCCAGCTCCAGATTGTCGGCCCCAACGCTGTCCACGAAAACCGATCGCTCGCTCACCCGCCCGGTGCCCAGATCCACGCGGTAGCGCAGCACACGGCCGCCCACGGTTTCGGCCACGTAGAGGTGGCCGCTCATCTCGTCGATCGCTAGTCCATTCGCAAAGAGGAGCGAGTCCACGATGACCTCCGCCTCCGCCGCCAGGCGGCCATCCTGTGACGCCAGGCGCAACAGCGCGCCTTCAGGACGGGGGACTTCCACCGACGCCCACATGCGTGCCTCGCCGGCCTCCGCGGTGTTCTGCGCACTCTGCGTGAACCAGATCGCCCCCTTGGAATCGCGCACGGCGGCATTGATACCGTAGCGGTGCTGGTAGATCTTTTCCGTTGCCCCGCTCGACACGTTCACCCGGTAGATCGCGCCACCGAAGACGTCGGCGAGCAGTAAGTGCGTTCCATCCGGCTCCAGCGCGATCCCGTTGGCGCCGCCACTATGCTCCGGAGGACGGTGTATGTACCCGGTGGCCACCACGTCGCCGAACGGCTTGCTGGTGCCATCGGTGTCCACTAGGCGCAGGCCATGTACCTGGTCGGTCACGATGAGGCGGCCATCGGGCAACGCCACGCCGTCCTCCGGGCGCGCGAGTGAGCGGTCGGCCGGGAAGATCATCGCGGAGTCGTAGGTCCACTGCGGCAACGCAGCGACGTCCCTGGTGCCTCCGTCGCGGGTGTCGGCGGTGCAGGCGGCGGCGAGGATCACGCACCCGGCGCGCAACGCCATTGTCACGACAGTCCAGCGAGGCCGATCTGCGTTCATGGGTTCCTCTCGTGCCGAGCGCTCAAGCCGGCTGCCGCCACTCGATGAAGCAGGAGAATACGCTGTTGAAACCCCCGTTGGGTGTGCGGCCTTCGGCGTCGGCCGGAGCCATCTGACGAGACTATCGGGCACCAGGGCCGGGTTCCAACAATTTGCCGGATCGGCTTGTCTAACCTAAGAACCTTCATAGTAATCTGGTAAATGGTCTCAAGCCCTTGTGACAATTGCCGTTGCAAGCTGCTCAAGGGGCCAAATGAGATGCCATTCATGGAGCGGTTTGCCAAGCCGAGACTCGCGTATGAAAGCGGAGGATACATGAGGAAGGTTTTCCTGTTTCTCGGGGTACTGGCGATACCGATAGCTGCTTGGCCCCAATCGGACCCACGCCCGGAGATTCTGGTGCTCGGGACGTACCATATGGCGAACCCGGGACGCGATGTCCACAACATGCAAGCTGACGATGTCCTCTCGCCGAGACGCCAGCAAGAAATCGCGCAGCTCATCGAAGTGCTGAAGAGGTTTCATCCCACCAAGATCGCGATTGAAGCCGCTGTCGGGAGCAAGCGGGCTGGGCAAGAGTATTCCGACTACCTGGCGGGAAAGTATACGCTATCGCGTAACGAGATCGATCAAGTACATACCGGCTGGCCAAGGAGCTTGGCCATCACGCGGTCTACCCGGTCGATGAGGACGGTGATTTCCCTTATAAACGGGTGGTCAATTATGCGAAGGCCAATGGTCTCGCAGAGAAGTTCAACACGATGGAGGCCCGCACGGGCACGAGGGTAAAGGAGGAGGGTGATTTCGGCAGAAGGCATAGCCTCCTATTACGCGTTCGTGCCGTACGGCGAGCCTTGGGACTATGCCGGACCTGACCTGCTGGCAGCCTGGTATCAGAGAAATATTCGCATTTATCACAATATCACCCACTAGATCGCATCGCCGCACGACAGGGTTCTCGTGATCTACGGAGCCGGTCACCTCGGATGGCTACGGCAGGACATCGCCAACGATGTGACCGTCAGGCTTCGGAAGCTGGCCGACTTGACCGGACAGCAATAAGGCAAGATCCGTCGTGGGGCAAGGGCGCTCGCTACGCCTTGCCGGCGGCCATGCGATCGCGCATGGCCTGCATCTCCTCGCGATTGGGGCCGTAGAGTCCGGGTGGCGTGCCCCCGGCGATTCGACACAACAGGACGAGCTGCGCGCGATGATGAATGAGGTGGTGTAGCAGCTGATCCCAGAGTACTTCGCGGATCGTGAGCTGGCGGCCATCAAAGAAGGTCACCGCGCGATCGAGCTGATCGTTCTGGACATTGCGGAGTCGTGCTGCTGCCTGTTCATGCACTCGGTGATAGCCGGGAGCGAGCAGCCTGATCTCTCGCGGGCGCTTGAGATCGGGCGGTTCGTCCTCGAGGCGAAAGCGTCCTTCGGCTATGCTGAAGGTCAGACACGCATCGATCTCGCTGAGATGCCACGCCAGCTCGCCGATCGAGCGCCCCTTGGGGTCTGGGCGGAAATCATATTGATCGATCGGAAGCGCCTCGAGGAGTCGGATGGTATTCTCCGCTTCGGAGTCCCACACTGCGCGAAAGGTGTCGATTTCGTTGGGGTGCGTCATGCTCAGCCTCCCGGCAAGATGTGGCAACGCTAGTATGGGGCATCGGCACCACGAAGAAACCTGAGAATGGCTCTATTGTAGCGGTGTGGTTCGACAAGGTTGACCATGTGGCCGCCGGCAGGAAAGCGAGACCAGTCGCCAGGAGAAGCACCGCGCGGTGAACTGCAGGCGACATTCATGACCCTCGATGTTATGCGCCCGTCTGACATCACGTCCTGGGCCGCGGCGCCGTAGCGAGCACGCAGGATCATGGATGGCGGCTCAGCGGAGACCTGTCGCCGACCAACCATTTGTGTCCGAACGGGTCGACGAAGCTGCCTTGCCGGTGAGTTCCCCAAGGCATCTGATGGTCCCTGGTGCCGGCGAGACTGCCCTTCGCGCCCGCCTCCAGAGCGCGAGCGATCAACGCATCCGGATCGTCGCAGAACACCTCCACCCTGGCCGACGGTGCACCGAGCTTCGCTGGAGTCTCCCAGCCGTTCTTCGCCGGCTCACCGAGGAACACTGGCGCACCGTCGATCTCCATTCCCACGACCGACCCGAGGTTCCAGAGCTCCGTCGCACCAAGCGCTCGCTGGTACCACGCGAGGGCTGCCGGAGCATCGGCAACTGCGAGCATCACAGATATCACCGGCCGGCTTCTCGACGTCACGACCATCTCCAATCCGCACGCTCTGCAACGCGCGTCATTGAAACCAGGTGCGCAGAGGCTGCATGTCAGAGACGAAGCCGAGTGCCATTGGTCCGATACCAACTCGGGATCGGCAAGCCATCTAACAGCGCGGGGAGGTACTGGGCTGCCTGGAGGCCGCTGACAAACCAGTCGTCGAGTTGCTTTATGCCGGACCGACGCGTGAGCTGGACCTGAACGACCGTGCCGGTCGCTGACAGCGTCACTTTGGCCGACAGCCGGATCCGTTGCGACGCCTTTTCGCCCGCGGGGGTCGGCCAATCGCCGGGCCTTAAGCCTAACGTCGCAACCTGCGCCCCCTCCGGCCCAGATACAGTGTCCGGGGCCGGGGGGCAATAGACGGACCGCTGGACGGCGAGGGCCAGGGGTGGTCCGGGCGTCACCCGCAGCCTGAGGCCCCAAGGGCCAGACCGTTGCGGCCGAATGGTGGCGCGGACCGCCTCTGGGAGCGGTGAATCGTTGACCGCGGGCGCGAGCAGCCGAACCGTCGCCCCTACCCCCCCCGCTGCGAAGAGCAGGCTAAGCAGATAAGAGGTCGAATCGGCCCCCGACGCGACACTACCGATGCGTGCGCCAAAGGCCGCTGTATCGAGCACCGCATCGACCGGCGGAAGGTTGTTTGGGATTTGCGCAGGCTGGCAGAGCCGCTCCCGCCCAGCGGCATCCCGCATCCGAATCGTCTGGCCCGCGAGCGACCCGGCACCGATGAGGACCGGGAGCACGATGACTGCCGATTGGTGGGAGATCCGCACGTTGATCGCCTCCGATGCAGCCTATGCACCAACCCCCGCTCGCGGCGACCGAGGGGCAACCTCAATCTTGCCGAGGAGCCACTGCAGACCGGCCAGATGCTGTTGGTCATGGCTGCAGAGGAAGTGCACCAAGCTTTTTACGGTCAAAGGGCCATAGCCTTCAAATACCGCCGTACGTGCCCATTGTTCGGGAGCCAGGTCGGCAATGAGCCCAATGGTCTTCGCCCGGGCTTCTTGAAAGGCCGCGAAGACTGCCCTAGCATCTGCCGTGGCGTAGGATCGGGCAATGGCCATGCCTTCGCTGTCAAGGGACTCTAACGATGGGGTGTCCTCGTTCAGGATGCGTCGGAAGCGCACGTGATAACCCTCGATCTCGATGTCGCGCACGTGGCACACCTGCTCGATGGCCGAAAGGTGCTCGCTTGGCATCCCCTCCCATGAAGGCGGCGCCCAACTCCTGAAGGCACCCGGGACCGCGAAATAGTGTGCTTCCAGTTGCTCAGGAAACGCAGCGAGCGTGGACAGGGTAATCGGGATCATCGAGCCAGATATATGTGAGGGGAATTGGTGGTGGCCCAGGGCTACTCTCCTGACCTGAGCGTTGAAGGCTAGGTGGCTTAGGACGAGCACGCAACTCGCTGCAGGAAGCGGATCAGACGGGCGGCCGAGCCGCTGCGGGTCCGCCGGCAAACAGGCCGGTCTCCCCGAACAATGCCGCGCGGCCTTGACCCAGCTTCATGACGGCGCCCTGCAGCCATTCCCCCACCGCCGAACGCGGTGTCTCCGCGGTGAAGACGGGGACAGCTCCTGGCGTTTCCGGCGGTGCGAGGGGAAATCGCCCGCAGGGGCATCGTCAACAGGGCTTCGGCTCCCGACGGCAGCTGGAAGGCGGAGCCCACAAACGTTGCCACTCGCCGCACCCGCTCGTCCTGACGTGCGGCCCCGACTGCCGGTCCCCCTGTCGGGAAGACATCCGACCGCCAGAAGATGATGGGGCCGACGGGAAGTGAATCCGGGATCTCCACCATGGCGTAGCCGGTGTGCCAATTGTTTATACCGAGCGCGGCGGTGAGTCTTGCTCCGTTCCGCGGAGCGGGCATGTGGTCGAGAATGAGAACAGCGAGCCGCCGCGCTGGATCCACCGCGTCAGGTCCGCGACTTCACTATCGCTGAGCGATGCGTCGGGACCCGCCCAGCCGCCCGGACCGCTGACCACCAGCGCGTCGATACCGGTCAGCGACAGACTTGTAATGGCTTCCGTAAACGGGCGGACACGGTAGCCATCACCTTGCAGCAGCTCCACGAGGCCTCGAAACTGAGGGCTGCAAAGGTGTGGGATGGCCCCGCGGCTGGGGAAAAGCCTGCTCATTCGTGACTCCCGGAGCTGATAAGCCAGACCGATCAGCAGGCTAGGGCTCGACGCGCCACCGAGTGACCGTTGCGAGGTACGCCTCAAATTCTGCCTCGAGGGCAGCGCGACGAACCCGCCACAACTCCCGCATGGCAACCTCATCCGCCACGTGCCAATAGCTTGGTGAGACGATGGCCGATGCTCAACCGGCTCAACGTCTGGTGGCTCCAACTCGGTATCACCCACCAGCGCATCACCCCAGCCAGCCCCCAGGAAAACGGAGCCCATGAACGTCTCCACAAGACCCTCAAGGCCCGCGCGACGCGACCACCAGCCGCGAACCTCAATCGGTAAAGTCCTGATCGCCCGGTTTGATGAGCGGAAGTATGGCATTCGGAGCTGACCGGCAGCTCCTCGACGTGTCAACCGTGTACCCGGTTTGCTTTGTCAGCTATCTCCCCGGTTGCTCTGCCGAAGCACTTCTCGATTCCGGAACAGCAACCGTGCGAAGGCGATGCCGGCAACAAAGATGAGAAGGTTCCCGATCTGGCTAAGGAGAACCTTTGCCAGGATGATCTCCAGCATGATGAGGACCGCCCCGAGCGCGAAACAGAGTGCCGGCCAGCGAAATGGGCCTGTCGTGGAAGCGAGCGGCGTTACGAACAGTGCGGTGCCGACGAAGAACTCGAGCAGACCCGGCATCAGTGCTCCCAGGATGGCCCCCGACTGGAAGGTCTGGAAAAG
>JAXIPC010000166.1:0-3468 GCA_045403135.1 Gemmatimonadales bacterium
GGCGCCTCCGCGCGAGGACGCGCTTCGGCTCCCGTCCCGCAACGCTCCCGCGGCGTCTCCGCGCGCGGCCCGAAGCGCAGGCAGCAGCCCGAACAGCAGCCCAGTGCCCAGCGACACGGCCAGCGTGAAGAACAGCACCGGCGCGTCGAGTCGCACGTGCTCCAGCCGGGGCAGCGACGCCGGCGCGATGCGGAGCAGAATTCGGACGCCTCCCCACGCGACCAGAAGTCCGAGCCCGCCGCCAAGGAGTGCCAGGACGCCGGATTCGGTGAGCTGCTGGCTCACCAGCCGGCGCCCCGACGCGCCCAGCGCGGTACGAATGCCCAGCTCGCGCCGCCGCGCCTCGCCCCGGATCAACAGCAGGTTGGCGACGTTGGCGCAGGCGATCAGCAGCACGAAGGCCACCGCGCCCAGCAGCGTCACCAGATACGGACGCGAATTGTTGAGCAGCCGCTCCATCAGCGGCTGAACCACCGCGGTGAACGGCTTGTCGGGGAAGTAGGTCTCGGGAAAGTCCTTGAGCCAGCGCCGGGTGAGGAGGTTTGCCTCGAGGTTTGCCTGGATCGCCGTGGCCCCCCGGCTGAGCCGCCCGACCATCAGGAGATAGTGATTATTGCGGGTCCAGAGCGAGTCGTAGTTGAGCCGGAGCGGAAGCCAAACGCCGGTGCCCGCCTCCGGGTATCCGAACCGGCTCGGCATGACGCCGATGACCCGGCGCGGAATCCCGTTGAGCCGGACCTCGCGGGTCAGGATGTTGGGATCGGCCCCGAACCAGGTGCGCCAGACGCCCTCGCTGATGACGATCACCGGCGAGGGAACCCGGGCCGGTTTTTCCTCCTCGGGCGCGAAGGTGCGGCCCATCAGCGGATCGATTCCCAGCACGGTGAAGAATCCGTCGGATACCCGCGTGCCGGTGATCCGGACCGGTTCCTGATCCCCCGCTAGGTTGGCGTCGTATCCGGTCCAGGCGGCGAGCCGCTCCAGCGACCGCATGTCGCGCCGATAGTCCTTGAACTCCGGCTCCGAGACGTTCGAGTAGGGCGGCTGGTGCCGGAAGTCGATCAGGCCGTCGGGGTTCGGGAAGGGCAGCGGCCGAAGGAGCACGCCATTTACCACGCTGAAAATTGCCGCGTTGGCGCCGATCCCGAGGGCCAGGGTCAGCAGGACGACGGCGGTGAACCCAGGCGTGCGGGCCAGCCCGCGCAGACTCAGACGCAAGTCCTGAAGCAGGGTGCTCACGGTGATCCTTTCGGCGAGGAGCCTGGGCTCGGCGCGGAAATGTTCGATGGCGGCATTGGAGATCAGGTTGATCAACAGACCGGGCCAGATTCCCGGGCCTACGACGCGGCGCCGCTCGCGGTAGAACTCGAGCATGCCTGCCGAGTACCGGCGGCGGAACTCCGCTGGATAGAGACGGAGCAGCGAGCGAAAGAGCCGCTCCCCGGGTGCCCTCACGGCCGGTCCGGGGCAATGAGTCGGCGCGCTTCCGCCAGCCGTAACAGCGACCGGAGCCGCTGCATCTCGGACGCGAGCACCCGCCGGCCCAACGCGGTTAGCCGGTAGTAGATCCGGCGTTCATCCTCATCGCTGGGCGGCTTTCCCCCAGCCTCGGCCAGGAGCCCGGCCTCGTCCAGACGGCGGATATATCGGTAGAGACTCCCCACCTCCAGCGCGATCTCACCGCCGGTGTGCTCGATGATGTCCTGGCGGAGCCCGTAGCCGTGTCGGTCGCCGGCCGTGAGCATGGTGAGGAGCAGGGTCTCCACCGGCCGGAGCGGGAGGAAGGCTTTGCGAGGGGGCATGGCAGGTCCGGGTCCGAAAACAGGGACTACAGGCGAAATGCCTATAGATACTTGGACGCAGGGAGTCGAGGAAACGTTGCGGGCTCCGGGAGGCCTGGCCTCCGGCTCCGGCAGGCTCCCCCTTTCGGGTAGGGGCAGCTCGCCAGATTATTCCCCTGGAGACCTAGGTCCAGACAGGAATACTTTCCGAACCCCCGCCTTGGGGAACACGGACAGCCGCAGGCTGGGCCGCGTCACGGGTTGGTGATCGTTGCCGCGAGTTGGGCGGTGATAGGAACCGGTATCCCGTGCGCCTTTCCGCCCCGGAGAATCGGCCCGGCAATGGCGTCGAGCTCGGGCGGGCGCCCGGCGGCGACGTCCTTCTGCATCGAGCTCCGGATCGAACCGGGAAAGCCGCGCAACATCCTCACCGTCTCCTCGGCATCCACCTGGGCCCCGACCGCGCGGGCGACGGCACACGCTTCGCGCGTCGCCGCCTCGAAGCGCGCGGCCCATTCCGGATCGGCCCAAAGCTCACCCACCGCCCGCCCCGCCGCGGTGGTGTTCAGGGCCATCGGCGCCAGCATCACCAGCTTCCGCCACAGCAGCGTGAGCTCGTCGGCATCGAATCGGCAGGGGCAGCCAAACCGGGTGAGGATGTCGACCACCCCGGCGAGGCGCTCCTCTCCGGCCGCCGCAAAGGCGAAGCGCACGAAGGGCGACCGTAGCACGATTCGCCCCGGGGCGGTCCGCTCCAGCTCCCCCGCGATGGTGCCGGGCACCACCCGTTCAACACCGAACCTGGCCCGGAGCCGCGCGACGTGGTCCACCCCATTGAGCAGCGGCACGACCATCCGGGCCAGTGCCGGGTCAGGCACGGCGTCGAGTGCTGCCTCGAGCTGAGTGGCCTTGGTGGTGACCCAGAGGACGTCGACCTCCGTATCCAGCGCCAGTGCCGGCACAACCGGCGCGGTCACATTGCCGAGGGGACTGTCGAGGGTAAGACTCTTCGGGTGACCCGCGAGCGACTCGGCGCGGAGCAGGAGCTGCACTCCCTCGCCGGCCCCCGCCAGAACCGCGCCGACGAAGCCGCCTACCCCGCCCGCGCCGAGAACGGCGTGACGCATAGAGATCAGGTCACCTCGGCGATCGTGGCTGGCACGGGCTCTCGGGTTGCCGACCAGAAGACACCCAGGCAAATCCAGGTCAGCAGGGACGCGGCAAGGAACGCGGCGCCGGGCACATGCGCGGGAGCCGTCGGCGACGTGAAGCGACCGAAGAGCTGGCTCATGAGGAGCGGGCCCGCGATGGCGGCAAGCGAGGCGAGCCCAGCGACCGCGCCCTGCAGCTCACCCTGCGCCTCGGAGGAGATTCGGCGGGACATCAGGGCGTTCGTCACCGGGAAGACAATAGCACCGAAGAACCAGGTAGAGAGCCAGGCGAACATCATCCACCCGGCAGTGGCGGCACCGAAGCCGAGGTAGCCGATGCCGGCGATCGTGATGCCCAGCAGCGCGACCCGCCGCTCGCCGTACCGCGGCACCAAAAACCGCAGCAGGGTCATTTGACTGGTGACCATGATCGCGCCGACCAGCGCCATCGACGCGCCGATCATCGCCTCCGACCAGCCAAAGCGATACTTGGTGTAGAAGCTCCAGGTGGAGGGGAACACCTGGTTCGCCACCAT
>JAXIPC010000222.1:0-11687 GCA_045403135.1 Gemmatimonadales bacterium
AGCCGGAGCCCGGCCGCGACGTTGTCGTACACCGACATGGTGGGGAACGGCGTGGGCTTCTGAAACACCATCCCGACCCGTCGCCGGAGCCGGCGCAGGTCCACCTTGGATCCATAGACGTCCTCGCCGTCCAGCAGCACCAGTCCGGTCACTTTCGCTCCCGGGGTTTCCTCATGGAGCCGGTTAAGCGAGCGCAGGAAGGTGGACTTGCCGCATCCGGACGGGCCGATCAACGCGTGCACCTGGTTGGGCGCGAATCGCACCGACGCGTTCCTGACCGCAGCCACCTCGGCGTACCACGAGGTCAGCCCGGTGGTCTCGATCCGAGGCTTGGCCGCCTCAGCGGGGGCCATCGAACCGGCTTCGGGTGGCGAGTCGGGCGAGGAGACTGAGGACGAGGACGACGATGATGAGGACGAGGGCGGTGGCCCATGCCAGGCGGTGCCAGTCGTCGTAGGGGCCGGTTGCATAGGTATAGACCACCAGTGGAAGTGCGGCCATCGGCTGGTTGATGTTGGTGCCCAGATACTGGCTGCCGAGGGCGGTGAAAAGAAGCGGTGCCGTCTCTCCGGACACCCGCGCCACCGCCAGGAGTGCCCCGGTGACGATGCCCGGCAGGCAGGTGCGCGCCACGATCTTGAGGCTGGTGCGCCAGCGCGGGTAGCCCAGTGCCAGCGCTGCCTCCCGGAGCGAATGGGGCACCAGCTTGATCATCTCCTCGGTGGTGCGCATCACCATGGGGATCATGAGCACAGCGAGCGCGGCACTCCCGGCGAATCCGGAGAAATGGCCCTGCTTGGCCACGATCCAGGTCCAGGCGAAGACGCCCACCACGATCGACGGGGTACCGTTGAGTACGTCGGCGATGAATCGGGTGGCCGTGGCGAGGCGCGCCCCGGGGAACTCCGCGGCGAAGATCCCCGCGCCGATGCCGATGGGCATGCCCATCAGGCTGGCGGTGCCCACCATCATGAGCGTCCCGATGATCGCGTGCACCACCCCTCCGCCGCTCTCGCCCGCCGGCACCGGCCGCCGGATGAAGAAGTCCAGGTTGATGCTCCCCGCGCCTTTGACAATGAGCGTGCCCAATATCAAGAAGAGCGGCAACACCGCGAGCACGGTGGCCGCCACCAGCAGCACCACCATCGCGCGGCTCTTCCAGCGCCGGAAACCCAGCTTCATAGCCCGGCTCCCCCGCTGGGCCGCCCCTTGGACACCCGCCAGATCAGGAGGCGGGCGGCGGCGTTCACCAGTACGGTGACACAGAAGAGTGCCAGCGCCACATACGCCAGCGCCGAGAGGTGCAAGTCGGTGTCGGCCTCGGTGAACTCGTTGGCGATCGCGGCCGCCATGGTGTAACCCGGCGCGAACAGCGACGTGGCGATCTCATGGCGGTTCCCGATCAGCATCGTCACTGCCATGGTCTCGCCCAGGGCGCGGCCCAACCCGAGGATGATCGCGCCCACGATGCCGGAACGGGCGTAGGGCACCACAGCCGTCCAGGCCGCTTCCCAGCGGGTGGCCCCGAGCGCCAGCGCCGCCTCCCGTTGGCTCCCCGGCACGGTGGCGATGACCTCGCGGGCCACCGACATGATGTAGGGCATCACCATGATGGCCAGGATGATGCCCGCGGCCAGCATCGAATTGCCGTAGATGGTTCCCTGGAAGAGCGGCAGGAACCCGAGCGTGTCCCGGAGGAACGGAAAGAACGAGTCCTTCAAGACCGGCACCAGGAAGAAGATCCCCCACAGCCCGTACACGACGCTTGGTATGGCGGCCAGCAGCTCCACCAGAAAGGCGATCGGCCGGCGAATAGCCGGCGGGGCGAACTCGGTCAAGAAAATGGCCACGCCCAGCGAGAGCGGCACCGCGATCATCAAGGCGATGAGCGACGAGAGCAGGGTCCCGAAGATGAGCGGCAGCGCCCCGAACTGGCCCGCCACCGGATCCCACGTGCTGGTGGTGATGAACTTCAGACCGAACTTGGCGACCGCGAGCTGAGAGCCGGTCCAGAGTTCCCAGACCAGGAAGCCGAGCAGGGTGGGAATGGCCAGCGCCCCGAGGGTCAGCAGGATGCGGAAAACGCGATCGCCAGTCGCCGCGCCTTGCAGGCGGGCGACGGTCGACACGGGAGCCGGTCCGGTCGCGTCGGTCACGCGATCGGCTTGCCCTGCGTCTTGAGCGTCTTGATCCGCTCCTTCACCAACCCCACCACCGGCTGTGGCAGCGGCGAATAGTGCAGGGCCGCGGCCATCTGCTGGGCTTCGTCGGTGACCATCCATTCCAGGAAGGTCTTGAGCGCCTTGGCCTTGACGGCGTCCTTCGAGTCAGGGCGAATCAGCAGCCAGGTGAAGGACGAGATCGGATAGGCCTCGGCTCCCGGTGCATTGGTGATGGAAACCCGGAAATCGGTATTGGGCGGGAACGTGGCGCTGGCCGCCGCGGCCGTCACCGAGGCGAGCGACGGTGTCACATACGCGCCGGTCGAGTTCTTGACTTCGGCGTAAGCCAAGTTGTTCGAGATGGCGTAGATCAGCTCGACGTACCCGAGGGAGCCGTCGGTCTGCTTCACCTGCTGGGTCACCCCTTCGTTGCCCCGGCCACCGAGCCCGACCGGCCAGTTCACCGAGTTGGCGTTCCCCACCTTTTCCTTCCATTCGGGAGACACCTTGGACAGATAATCGGTCCAGATGTAGGTGGTGCCTGATCCGTCGGAGCGGTGCACCACGATGATGTCCTGGGCCGGGAGCTTGACCCCGGGGTTGGTGGCGGCGATCAGCCGGTCGTTCCACTTGGTGATTCTCCCCAGGAAAATGTTGGCGAGCGTCGCTCCGTCGAATTTGAGCTTGGTCGTCCCGATCGCGTTGAGATTGTAGGTCACCACGTCCGCGCCCAGGACGGCCGGGAGGTGGAGCACCTGTCCCTGGACCGCGCTCATCTGCTCCTGCGTCATTGGGCCGTCGGTCGCCCCGAAATCCACGGTGCCCTCGGTGAACTGGCGGATGCCGCCGCCCGAGCCGATCGACTGGTAGTTGATCTGGACGCCGGTCTTCTTGTTGAACTCGGAAAACCACTTCTGATAGATCGGATTCGGGAACGTGGCGCCCGCCCCGGTCAGCGACTGCGCTACCGCGGGGGGCGCCTCCGCCGTGCCGCACGCGAGCGCGGCCAGCGCGAATCCGATGAAGGTGATGGAGCGACGCATGGGATCTCCTTAGAAAGTGAACTGCACCTGGAAGAGCGCCTGGGACCGCACCGCTTCGAGCGCGGGCGTCGTGACGCCGCCCTGATAGCTCAGGTGATCGAGGT
Source organism: Gemmatimonadales bacterium (assembly GCA_045403135.1). Classification (GTDB taxonomy): domain Bacteria; phylum Gemmatimonadota; class Gemmatimonadetes; order Gemmatimonadales; family GWC2-71-9; genus JABFSM01. The sequence continues at coordinate 3,310 of JAXIPC010000222.1, forward strand.
CCGCGAGGACGCGAAGATTGCCGGAGAGCTGATAGGCCAGGCCGGCGATGATCCGGCTGGTGCGATCGTCGCTGGCCGAGGTGTTGGGATCGGTGGAGTCGAACCGCCCGATGATCTGGAACTTGTAGGTCGGGGGAATGCGCAGCACGCCGAAGGTGCTGATGACCCGCCCCTTCTTGGTCGCAACCAGAGGCGGGCCGAGGGCGGTGTCTTTGGTGGCGGCCAGCTGCCCCGCCAGCGTCAGCATCTTCGAGCGGTAGGACACCATGCCGACGACCCGGTTCCGGGTCCCGCCCCCGTTGGGCCGGCCGATCTGCCCGTAGCCGGTCAACCGAAGCCCGCCGTCCCGGCCGCCCTCATCGGTGGCAAGCACGCGGACGGAAACCCGGCCCATCAGATCCTTGCCCTTGTCGCCCGGCGTACGGTTGTAGTTCTCGCCGTTGAAGATGCCAACCTGCATGTTGACCTTGTCGTAGCCCCAATTGCCGTCCACCCCGGCGCCGAAATCGGAGGAGGACATGTAGCCGGCGCGCTCCACCGCCTGCTGTCCCTGCATCCGGTAATCCCACAGGTGCTCTTCCCAGTCCAGCCATGGCGTGTGCATCTGGCCGAGCTTGAAGGTCAGCGCGCTCTTCTCCGGTGTCCACGTGGCAAAAGCGTACTTGAGCCGGTAGGACAGGGAGCCGTCGGTCGTGTTGCGATAGATGTCGGCGGTGACGCGGCTTCCGACGCCGTAGGCAAACTTGCCGATGACGTTGACGTAGGCCCGGGTGACGTCGAAGTTGTTGCCGTGGCTCGCGGTGTCCTTGAGGTTGTAGTAGTACTGGGCATAACCCACGCCTCCCACCGTGACGGTGGGCGCCTGGGCCGCCGCTCCCCTCGCTGCACCACCCAATGCCAAGGTCAGAATCACGCCACTCCGGATCAGGTTTCTGGTCACGCTCTCGCTCCCGGTTTGGTTGGAGACCGCACGCGCGGTCCAGGCATGCTCAGACCTGGGAAGGAACGCCACGCGCCGTTACACGAATAACAAGATCGTGTAACGGCTGTGTAACGTCGTCGTGAGGGGCGCGGATGTGCTGCTGGGGGTTCGGCTTCGCCGCCAAGGCGGCTCGCAATGACTTGTTCAGCGCTTCCCTAGAGCGGGAACCAGCAGGAAATCGACGCCCCCTGACCGAGCGTGCTCTCGGCCCAGACCCGGCCGCTGTGGGCCTCGACCAGGTGCTTCACGATCGCGAGCCCGAGCCCCGTGCCCCCCTCGGCCCGGGACCGCCCTGGGTCGGCCCGGTAGAAGCGCTCGAAGATGCGGGGCAGATGCTCCCGGCCGATCCCGCTGCCGGTGTCCTGGACGCTCACCCGGACGCCCCCGGCCTCGAGCGAGGCCGTGGCGGTGATGCGTCCGCCTTTCGGAGTGTACCGGCGGGCATTGTCGTAGAGGTTGCCGAGGACCTGCCGAAACGCCTCGGGATCTACCAGCAGCTGCCTGGCGCCTGGCGCGATGGCCACGTCGAAGTCGTGGTTGCCCGCGGCCGGGTCCGCCTCCCACGCCTCCCGCAGGGCTCCATCGGTTTCGATCATGCTCGGGGTGGGCCGGTATCCGCTGGATTCGATCCGCGACAGATCGAGCTGATCATCCACCAGCTGTTGCATCCGCCGCGCATTGGTCAGGATCGTTTCCAGGAACCGGCGCGGCGTGCCATCGGCCGGTTGCTCCGCCAGGAGCGTCTCGGCGTAACCCGAGATCGACGTCAGCGGAGTCTTGAGCTCGTGGGAGACGTTGGCCACGAAGTCGCGCCGCATGTTCTCCAGCCGGCGCATGTCGGTGAGGTCATGCAGCACCAGGACCGCGCCTCCTTCCGGAAGCGGACGGGCGCTGAGCAGGCAGGTGCGCTCGTCGAGGAGGATCTCGCGGTCGGGCAGGGTCTCGCCGCGGAGCGTCGCATCCACCGCCTCCCGCGCCGCCTTCTGGTGAAAGAGCACCTGCAGCTCGGGAAGCGGCAGATCGGCGCCGTACCCCAGCAGCCGCCGCGCAGCCGGGTTGGCCGTGAGCACCCGGCCGCGTCGATCGCAGGAGATCACCCCTTCCACCATCGTGTTGACCAGCGCGCTGGTTTCGGCCTGCTTCCGGCGCAGGGAATCGAACCGCGCGTCCAGCTCCTCGTGCATCCCGCGCAGCGCCGCGACCATGGCGTCCATGTCCGGAATGCCCGACCGGGGAAACCGCGGTGTTCCTCCCGCGGCGATGGTGCGGGCGGCGGCCGCCGTCTCAGTCAACGGCCGGGTGATCGACCGTCCGGCCCACCAGGCCAGCGGGATTCCCAGCAGCAGGGCGAGCAGGGCCGCAACCAGCACCGACCGCTGGGCTCGTCCCACCACGGCGTCGACTTGATCCAGGGGCATCGCCACGCGGATCACCCCGGGTCCGCCCGGCACGGCGACGTACATCTGCTCGATGCTGGTGGTCGTGCTCAGGCGAGTCGCCACTCCCACTCGACTCGCGAGCGCCGCCGCAACCTCCGGCCTCCCGGCGTGATTCTCGACCCCGGCGAGCTGCTCCGGGGACACGTCGGTGTCGGCGCGGACCCTCCCGCTCCCATCTATCAGCGTGACTCGGACAGCGCCGGCGGCACCGAATCGTTCAACGAACTGGTGCCAGGCCATCGAATCGGCCGGGAGCGCCTCGCGGAGCAGACTCGCCTGCCGTTCCAGGTTCGCCTGAACATCCCGCTCCAGGTCGGCGCGGAGCCCGCGCTCCGCCGCCACGACCAGCACCAGCACCGTCACCAGCAGCACGAAGATCGTGCCGGCGATGAGCCGGCGGGCAAACGTCATTTACCGCTGCTCCGGAACCGATAGCCGAATCCGCGGATCGTCTCGATCATGTCGCCCACGTCGCCCAGCTTGCCGCGGAGCCGCTGGACGTGCATGTCCACCGTGCGGGTCTGGATGTCCGCCTGCGCCTCCCACACCGTTTCGAGCAGCTGGGGACGGGTCTGCACCCGGCCGCGCCGCTCGGCGAGGGTGAGCAGGAGCTTGAATTCGGTGGCGGTGAGCGGCACCTCCTCGCCGTGCAGGGTGACCTTGTGGGCGCCCCGGTCGATGGTGAGCGGCCCCTCCACCAGGGAAGATCCGGCCGCCACCGCCGGCGCCGCCAGCCGCCGGAGCAGGGCCGCCACCCGGAGGGTGAGCTCCTGGGGCGAGAAGGGCTTGGTGAGGTAGTCGTCCGCGCCGAGGGTCAGGCCCTTGATCCGGTCGGCTTCCTCGCGCCGAGCGGTGAGCAGGATGACCCCGACGTCGGCGGTGTCCCGACGCTGGCGCAGCTCGCGCAACACTTCATAGCCCGAGATGCCGGGCAACATCAGATCGAGGACGACGATGTCGGGCCGCTCCTCCCGCACCGCCTTCAGCGCATCCTGCCCGTTGGCGGCGGTGGAGACCCGGTACCCCGAGCGGGCAAGGTGGTAGGCCACCAGCGCGGTGATATCAGGCTCATCGTCGACCACCAGGATGCGGTTGGTCATTTGCGCTCCTCCCCCGCTTCGGCGGGGGTTGGGCCCATCCGGCCCGGGGCGGCGGGCATCCGTCCCCGCCCATGGGCCCGGCTCTTGTCCAGCGCGCGATGCCGCTCCAGCCGCATCGTCTCGTCATGCGCCAGCGCATCCAGCACTGCCGCCAGCAACCGGCCCGGCGGCCCGGTCTCCTGGCGGAGCCGGTACAGGACGTACTGCGCGATCGGCGTGTCCCGCACCACCCGCGCCCGCTTCAGGACGGTCAGGTGCCGCGACACCGTCGGTTGGGGCAGGTCGAGCACCATCTGCAGGTCCGAGACGAAGAGCGGTGCCGCGGCAAGGCAATTCACGATCCGCAGTCGGGTCGGCTCGGCCAGGGTCAGCAGCAGCTCGGTGGGAGGGAGGTTGGTCATATTCGCCGATACATATATACGTCCAGGCGAATCTACGCAAGGTTCTCCAGGCGGCGCTGGGTAGACCCAGCGCCCTCCAGGCGACAGTGATTGCGCAACGCCTACGCCCGAGGGATTATTGCGGATGCTCTTCGAAAGCCTGCTGGTGGCGGGCCTGGCCGCCGGCGCGGATTCCACGCTGCTCCGCATTCTCGCGACCAACGACTTTCACGGCGCCCTCGACGCGCGGGTGTACGGCTGGTCCAACGGGCGGCCGGTCGGGGGTGCCGCCGTGCTCAAAGCCACCCTCGACAGCGCGGCGGTGGGCTGCCGCTGTCCGGTGCTCCGGCTCGACGGCGGCGACCAGATGCAGGGCTCGCTCGGCTCCAACCTCGTCTACGGGCGCTCGGTGGTCGAAGCCATGAACGCCGTCGGCCTCGACGCCGCGGTGGTGGGGAACCATGAGCTCGATTGGGGCGTGGACACCCTGCGCGCCCGCATGAGGGAGGCGAAGTATCCCTGGCTCGCCGCGAACGTCTTCGATTCGCTCACTGGAAAGCGGCCCGGCTGGGCCGTTCCCTACACGATCCTCACCCGGGGCGGCCTTCGCATCGGCGTGGTGGGCTACATGGCCCAGCGAACCAAGGCGATGGTGAGCGCCGGGGCGGCCAAGGGGCTGATATGGAAGCGTGGCCCCGACGCCATCGGCGACGTGCTGGCCGCGGTGTGGGCGGAGCGGCCCGACCTCACGATCCTGGTGGCCCACGAGGGCGCCTTCTGCGATTCGTTGCCCTGCGCCGGGGAGATCGTCGACCTGGCGCGCGGTCTCGACTCCACCATGGTGCAGCTGATCATCTCCGGTCACACCCACTCCCTGGTCAACACCGTGGTCAACGGCATTCCGATCGTTCAGGCCCGCAGCAACGGCACCGCCTACGGCGTCGCAGACCTGGTGCGCCGGGACGACGGCGCCCGCGCCTGGAAGGTCAGGGTGGAGACGGTCTGGGCCGATCGGGTCACGCCCGACAGCGGGATCGCCGCGATCGTGGCGCGCTACCGGCCGATGGTCGACCAGATCGCCGGCCAGCCGGTCGCTGAGCTCCGCGATTCGCTGACCCGGCACGGGCAGCAAAACGCCCTCGGCAACCTGATCGCGGACGCGCAGCGTGCGGTAGCGCCGGGAACCGATTTCGCCCTGATGAACAACGGCGGGATTCGCCGGGACCTTCCCGCCGGCCGGCTCACCTACAGTGATCTCTTCGAGCTGCAGCCGTTCGCCAACAACATCACCCGGGTCTGGATCACCGGACGGCAGCTCGGTGACCTGCTGGAGTTCGCGGTGGGCGGCGGCGCGCCCCGTTTCCATCTCTCCGGCCTGGTGGTGCGCTACGACCTCGCCAACACCCGCGGCAGCCGGATCGTCTCGATGCGGAGCGTCTCGGGCGCGGCCATCCAGCCGGCCCGAACCTATGTCCTCGCGCTGAGCGACTTCCTTCAGGAGGGCGGGGAAGGGCTGAACCTGTTGCGCACCCTCCCCTCGCACCGAACCGGCAAGACCGATCTCGAAGCCTTGATCGCCTACCTCAAGGCCATGCCCCAGCCGGTCGTGGCGCCGTCCGAGAGCCGATTCGGGCCTGTGACCCCGTGAGCAATACCATCCCCGTCTTCGTGAACGGGCATTGCATCCGGCTTCCGGCGGGAGAGACGGTGGCGCAGGCCGTGGCGCGGCACGACCCGGTCCTGGCCGAACAGCTCGCGGCCGGTGCCGCCTACGTCACCGACGGCCGGGGAATCCGGATTGAGGAAGGGCAGGCCGTCCATGCCGGAGCCATTCTGCGGGTGGTGGTGAGCTCACGCCGTAACCAGGAAGAGGCCGATGCTCACCCGTGACCGGATCGGTCGGCTGCCGAAGGCCGAGCTGCACGTGCATCTGGACGGCTCGCTCCGGCCGGAGACGATGATCGACCTCGCTCGCAAGGCCAAGGTTGAGCTGCCCAGCACCGATCCCGAGATGCTGCGGCGGCACATGCTGGTCAGCGACGCGCGCAACCTGGAGGACTATCTCAAGCGGTTCGATATCACCGTGGCGCTGTTGCAGACGCCCGATGCCATCGAGCGAGTGGCCTACGAGATGGTGGAGGACGCGGCGCGGGACAACCTCCGATATCTGGAGGTACGCTACTGCCCGCACCTGTCTACCCATGGCGGCCTGACGATGGACGAAGTGGTTGCCGCGGAGCATCGCGGTTTCCGGCGCGGGGAGGGGGACTTTCCCGTGCGGACCGGCATCATCAACTGCTCGCTGCGCCACTACCCGCCTGACCGCTCCATCGAGATCGCCGAGCTGTCGGTGCGCTCCAAGGCCCTCGGCGTGGTGGCGTTCGATCTGGCAGGCGGGGAGGCGGGATTCCCCCCCGGCGTGCACGGCGCCGCCTTCGACGTGGCGCTCGCGGGCAACCTCGGCATCACGGTGCACGCCGGCGAGGCGTACGGTCCGGCCTCGGTGTCGGAGGCCATCCGCCGCTGCCACGCCATGCGGATCGGGCACGGCACCCGCTTGCGCGAGAATCCCGCCCTGCAGGATTTCGTGCGCGATCGCCGTATCCTGATCGAGAGCAACATCACCAGCAACCTGCAGACCCGGGTGATCGGCAAGGCGGAGGAGCATCCGGTGCGAGGTTATTTCGACGCCGACCTCGCCGTCACGCTGTGCACCGACAGCTGGCTGATGAGTGGCGTCTATCTCTCCGATGAGTACTGGCTGGCCCACCAGAGTCTCGGCTTCACCGAGGAGGAGATCCACCAGATGATCCTCAACGCCTTTGCCGCCGCGTTCCTGCCGTGGCCCGAGCGGCAAGCGCTCCTGGCCCGCGTGCGCGAAGAGCTGGAAGCCCTGTGAAATCCCTTCCGCTCTTTTGGCGATGGGTGCTCGCGGTGGCGTTGCTGGCGGTGGGCATCGGCGGGGCGTGGATGATTCCGGGCGCCACCGGGCGCGGGATCAACAAGCTCGTGGCCCAGCAGCCGGACACCGTGGCGCGCGACAGCGCTACCGTCCTGCCGTCGTCCCGTCCTCCCGTCCTCCCGCCCTCCGCGGCGCCCATCCCGCTCACCACCCGGCTCACCGGACTGATCGGCATCGTGCTGATCCTCGGCATCGGCTTCGCCCTCTCCGCCAACCGCAAGGCGATCCGCTGGCAGACGGTGGCGTGGGGCCTCGGGCTGCAGATCGTCTTCGCCATCTTCGTGCTGCGGGTGCCGTTCGGCCGGGAGCTGTTCCGCGGCCTGGGGGCCTTCGTCACGTCGGTGCTGCACTACTCCTACGTCGGCTCCTCGTTCGTCTTCGGCGAGCTGGGCAAGCCCGACTCGAGCCTCGGCGTCATCTTCGCCTTCCAGATCCTGCCGGCGATCATCTTCGTCTCCGCCCTGTTCGCCATCATGTATTACCTCGGCGTGATGCAGCTGGTGGTGCGTGCCTTTGCGGTGGTGATGAGCAAGATCATGCGGGCCAGCGGCGCGGAGAGCCTGGACGTGGCGGCGTCGATCTTCATGGGTCAGACCGAGGCACCCCTCACCATCCGGCCGTTCCTCCCCAAGATGACGATGTCGGAGCTCATGACCGTGATGACCGCGGGCATGGCGCATATCTCGGGCTCGATCATGGCCGCCTACATCGCGTTCGGGATCGAGGCCCGCCACCTGCTGACCGCCGTGATCATGACGGCCCCGGGCACCATCATGATGTCGAAGCTCTTTCAGCCGGAAACCGAGATACCGGAGACCTACGGCAACGTCAAGCTCGATATTCCGAAGACCGACGTGAACCTGGTGGACGCGGCCGCCCGGGGTACCGGCGAGGGCCTTCACCTGATGCTCAACGTCATCGCCATGCTGGTGTCGTTCATCGCGCTCGTGGCACTCACCAACGGACTGTTTGGCTGGATCCACTCGCACGTCGCCTTCTTTCCCGAGAACCTGCAGACCGTCCTGTCCTGGGTGGGCCGTCCCTTCGCCTGGGCGATGGGCGTGCCGTGGCATGACAGCGGTGTGATCGGCGGGCTGCTGGGGACCCGGACCGTGCTGAACGAGTTCGTGGCATTCTCCCAGCTGGGGCCGCTCAAGGAAACCCTCGATCCGCGCTCCTTCACCATCGCCTCGTTCGCGCTCGCCGGCTTCGCCAATTTCAGCTCGGTGGGCATCCAGATCGGCGGCATCGGCGCGCTGGTGCCGAACCGGAAAGCCGACCTGGCGCGGCTGGGCTTTCGCGCCATGCTGGCCGGTACCCTCGCCAATTTCATGTCGGCCACGATCGCGGGGATTCTCCTGTGAGCAACATCATCGCCTCGCGCGACATCATCACGGCGCAATTGGGGGGGCGGACGCCATCCCTCGCGATCGTTCTCGGTTCCGGGTTAGGCGGGCTGGCCGACGCGATCGCCGGTGCCGTACGGATCCCCTACCGCGATCTCCCGGGGTTTCA
>JAXIPC010000149.1:0-4915 GCA_045403135.1 Gemmatimonadales bacterium
CACGGGTTCTGTCGTTCAATCGCTCGCGGGCGAGAGCACTGGCTCCGTCATCATCTTCACGAATGTGAAGACGCCCGTGACGACCGGCTGCACCCTCACCCAGGGCTATTGGAAGACGCACTCGTCGTACGGCCCCGCGCCGAGCGATCCGAACTGGCTGAACGACGGCAACAGCCCCGACAACCCGTTCTTCAACTCCGGGAAGACCTGGATCCAGATCTGGGGCATTGCCCCGGGCCAGGGTCCCAAGCAGTCGCCGCCGATTGCGAGCACTTACCTGCAGCTCGCTCATCAGTACATGGCGGCCGTGCTGAACATTGCGAACGGAGCATCTGCGCCGCAGTCGGTGCTCGACGCGATCGCCGGCGCCGAGAACTTCTTCACTACGGGCACCGGCTTCAATTCGGCATGGGCCGGCATCCTGGGCTCCTACAACGAAGGGGCAATTGGGCCCGGACACTGCCCGGATTCGCCAATCGACTGATCGATCGAGGCAATTCAAACCAGTGTAGCACGAACAGGGCTCTCGAATCCGAGAGCCCTGTTCGCGTTGGGATCCTTGATCAAGGGGCCGTAGACTTGTTGGCGGTCTAAGGCACCGACACCTGGGTCAGCGCCTTGGTCAGCCGATATGAGAACTCTTGTCCCTCGTAATACGACTGGATCCGCATCCGTTCGTCCCGTCCATGGGCCCGCGCGTCGACGCTCGGGTCGAGGAACAGTCCCGACACCCCGAACGCGGGCACGCCCTGCTGACGGAAGTAGCGCGAGTCGGTGGCGCCGGTGGACATCACCGGAATCACCGGAATGTTCCCGAACAGCTCCCGGGTAATCCGCTCCACCGGCTGCAACACCTCGGGCAGCAGCGGGGACGGGGGTGAGGGCGGCCGCTGGCTTCGCACCAGCACGTCCACCACGCTGTCGCCGATGGCCCGGGCCAGGGCGTCGCGCACCTGCTGCGCGGTCTCGTCGGGGTAGATCCGGCAGTTGATGTTGGCCTCGGCGAGCTGGGGCAGCGCGTTGGTGGCGTGGCCTCCGCTCAAGCCCGTAGCCACGCAGGTGGTTCGCAGCATGGAGTTGTACCGGGGATCCGCGGTCACCACCGACCCCGCGCCCGGATCCCCGGGATTCGCCACCAGGGCCTTCATCGCCCGGCCCATCGCTGGCTCCTCCTGCTCGGCGGTCTTGGAGAAGAATTGCCGGGTGACTTCGTTCAGCTTGATCGGAAACTGGTAGGTCGAAACCTTCCCCAGCGCCTGGGCCGGGAATAGATCGCGTTGTCGGCCCGGGGCACCGAGGAATGACCGCCCCCGTGTTGAACAACGGCTTCCCGTTCCGGAGGGTGCCACCTCCGCCCTCGTTGATCACCAGGGCCCCGTCCACCAGCCCGGGATGGTTCTTGAGCAGCCAGTCCACCCCGTTCGCCGGGCCGCTCTCCTCGTCGGCGGTGAGCGCGATGATGATGTCGCGATCGGGGACATAGCCTTCCTGTTTGAGCCGGAAGGCGTTGGCCACGAAGATCGAGGCCATGGCCTTGTCGTCCGCGGTGCCCCGCCCGTAGTAGTAGCCGTCCCGCTCGGTGAAGACGAAGGGATCGAGATCGGCCGACCAGTTCGCCTTGAGCGCTTCCACCACGTCGATGTGGGCGAGCAGGATGACCGGCTTGCGGCCGCTGCTTCGCCCGCGGATCCGGGCCACCACATTGTGTTTGTCGGGCCGAGGCCCGCCCACGAAGATGTAGGAGTCGGGAACGCCGGCGTCCTTGAAGCGCTTGGCCATCGCCACCGCCGCCGGGGTGACGTTGCCGGTGGTGACGCCGGTCTTGATCTCGATCAGCTCCTGGTAGATCTCTCGCGCCAGCTGCTGGTGCGGCTTGAGCGCCCCCGGGACGAAAATCGGCGCTGATTGCGCCGCGGCGGCCGTCGTCCACGTCATTACGAGCGCCGACGCGATGCCGAGCCGGGAGGTGATGGGCGATCGGAAGGATCGGATATTCATGAGGACTACCCACGCCACTTCACCCCGCCGCCTCGAAGATCTCCCAACCGACCGCAAGAAGTGGCGAGGATGTCCTGATCAGGGGACGCGGAACACGACTTAGTAGATCTGCTAGGTTGCCCCGCGAAGGCAAAGCGCTATCCTCCGAGTCACAATCTTCCCCATCGGAGTGCCACATGTCGGCTGCCCGGAGCGTGATCAGCCACGTGGCGGTGTCCGACACTCCCTTCTTCAATCCAAACCGGGGTGGTACCGCGCTCGCCCAGCTCGTCGGGTTGGCGAGGATCTGTCGGCCGAAGCGACCCGCGCCGACTCGGGACCATCCACCGCGTCGTAGGGGTTCGCGCAGGGCCTCGAAGGCGAAGTGTCGCGCTACCTGTGCATGTCCAGTCAGCGCCCCGAGAGGGGACAGGAGGCAGCAATGGAAAAATCTGCGAACGTAGCCGAGTTGCAGTATTCCCGTGAATACGGAAGGCTGGAGATCGTGGTTCCCCACGGGACCAAGGCGAGCCAGCTCGCCAAGCTTCATGCATCGCTCTTCACTGACCTCGTGAAGCGGCTTCCCCGTGGGTGCCTCGCATGTCTCTCGGGAGAGCCGTTCGTGATTCGCGAGCGGCTGGAGCACGTGTTGCGCGTGGACCTGGACTCGATGAAGGTCTTGGAGCGCTGAATCGCCCCCAACCGGACGGTCACCGCCGGGAGCGCGCTCGGCGGTGGCCTCCGTGGTGGGGTGGTTCGCGGGAAGCGCCAGTCAACAGCCAAGAAGGGAAGGGCCAGGACTATGCCTACCAGGGCGCGCCATCGAATGTGCCCGGCCAAGATCGGGATCGGCATCCTCTACAACCCGGCGCTCGCGGATTTTCTCCGCACGGATCTCGACTGCGTCGACTACCTCGAAATCATCCCAGACATGTTCTGGGTCGGGCGCAATCGTGAAGGGCAGTACGCCGAGCTCGAGTCCTGGGTGGAAGTGCTCGACGGGGTCGCGGCGAAGCGGCCGATCGTGGCCCACCACACCGGGCTCTCGCTGGGCAGCGCCGGCGACTTCGATCTGACCCGGGTGGACCGCGTGGCTGAATGGCACGATCGCTATCAGTACCGCTGGCACAGCGAGCACTTATCCTTCGTCCGGATCACCGACGGTGGCGGGCACGACCATAACGCCGGCCTCGCCGTTCCGGTGCCGTATGACCAGGAGCTGCTCGACCTCATGTCCGGCCGGATCGAAGGGGTGCTCCGGCGGGTCCCGATTCCGTTCCTCATCGAGAACGGGGTGTACTTCGCCGAGTTTCCCGAGCAGGAAATGAGCGAGCCGGCATTTCTTAACCGGTTGAGCGAACGGACCGGCTGCGGGCTGCTCCTGGATCTCCACAACCTGTACACCAACGCCCGCAATCACGGCTTTGACGCCTTCGCGTTCCTCGACGAGCTGGAGCTGGATAGGGTAGGGGAGATCCATATCGCCGGGGGGAGCGAGATGGCGGGCATGTACACTGACTCGCATGCCGGCCCGGTCGCTGACCCGGTGTGGGGCCTGTTGGAACGGGTCGTCCCCAGCGCCCCGAATCTGGCCGGGATCACCTTCGAATTTCACGATTCCTATTTTCCGATGTTGAAGACCGAGGGGGTACGGGGCGAGCTCACCAGGGCGGCCGAGGTCTGGCACGCGCACCGCTGACGATGTCCCTGAGTGAGTTCCAGCGGGCACTCTGCGACCTTATCGCCTCGCCGGAGCGGTGCCTGCGCTGGCGCTCCCGGCCGGAGGACCTGCTCGCCGAGTACGACCTGTCGCCGCGTGAGCTCCGGCGGATCGACAGCGTGATCCGGCAGCCCGGCATGTCGGTCAACTGCACGCTCTATCGAGTGAACCGCATCACGCCGGTATACACCCTCCTGCCGCTGACCTGTTTCCTGCTGGGTAGTGATCTACTACCGCTGATGGAGCGATTCTGGAGTCTCCCCGGAGCGACCGACCTCGAGTTCAAGTCCGAGATTGAGCGGTTTGCGGACTTTCTGCGGTCGCAGTCTGATCTTGCCGAGCGGCCGTATGTCGCGGAGGTGCTCGAGTTCGAGCTGGCGCTCACCGAGATGCAGTTCATGCCTCGTCGGCGGCTTCGAAGGGAGCTCGCCGATGCAAAGGACGGAGCGGAGGCGCATGGCCTCGGCGCGAACCCGCTGGTGCGCGTCCTCCGGTTTCAGCACGACCCGATCGTGCTGCTCCAGATCCTGGCGGATCAGGTCGCCCGGCCCGGGGAGCTTCCCGCCGGCGAGTTCTACTTGCTCCTCGATGGACGAGACGAGGAGCTGGCGTTCACGCTACTCGAGCCCGTCCTGGGCCGAGGCCTCCACGCGCTGGCAAACGGGGGTGACGGGCGGTTCGCTTCCGGTGAGGCCGAGACCCTCATTCAGACGGGATTGGCGGTTCGCTCGATCCTTCCGTAGCGTCCACTACTCCCCCTCTCGGCTTCCCTCGAAAAAGCGCTGTCACGTCGCTAGAGCTCTCGGCAGTCGGCAGACGATATATTCCCATCATGACCCCGAGCCTGGAAGACAGAAACGTCGTCATTACCGGCGGCGACGGTGCCCTGGGCCTGGCCGTGGTGCAGGCGTTCCTCGCGGCCGGGGCCGTTTGCCACCTGCCGATTCTGGGACCGGTCGTCACCCCGCCGACTCCCGGGGTCCTGTTCACCGGCAGCGTCAACCTGGCCGACGAGGCAGCGGTCTCCGCGTTCTTTGCCGGCGTGCGGCCGCTCTGGGCTTCGGTGCACCTGGCCGGCGGTTTCCAGGCCAAGCCGATCACCGAGACGTCCCGCTCCGACCTCGATCGCCAGTGGGAGCTCAACCTGGTGACCGCGTTCCTCTGCTGCCGGGAGGCGGTGAAAGCGATGCGCGCGAGCGGCGGGGGCCGGATCGTCAA
>JAXIPC010000133.1:0-7235 GCA_045403135.1 Gemmatimonadales bacterium
GCATGAGTAGCGGATTGGCGGCGAGAAGAGGAATCGGATTTGCGACCAAAGTACCAGAGCGCCACGGCAATCACAGCGAGCACGACGCCCGTCGCGAGCAGCGGCCATCCTAACCCGCGCCGCCTGGGCGTCACGACCTGCCGGAACGCATTCGCATCCCGCCAGCGCTCCTCCGGCGCGAGCGCGAGGGCGCGCTTGAGGGGCGCCACCAGCAGCGGCGGAACCTTGCGCCAGTCTGCCTCGCCGGGGGGCTGGTAGGCCGGCCAACGGGTCCCGTCACACGCTTCGTAGATCACCATCCCAGCCGCGTACACGTCGGCCGCAGCGGTTGGGTCGATGCCTTCGATCGCCTCGGGAGCCATGTAGCGTCGCGTGCCGGGCGGCTGGCCCGGAGTGGTGAGGCCGGGGTCGCTGCCTGACCGCCAGCTCGCGACTCCGAAGTCGGCCAGCAGCGTTTGCCCCTGGCGGAGGAAGATGTTGGCCGGCTTGATGTCGCGGTGCACCACGCCCGTGGCGTGCGCCGCGCCCAGCGCGGCCAGCAGGTCGCGGGTGAGGTCGAGCGCCTCATCGGCGGAAAGCGGACCACGGCGGAGCCGGTCCGCCAGGGTTTCCCCGTCGATGAGCTCCATCACGTAGTACGGGAGCCCAATCACTTCGTCGGCGTCGTAGACCCGCACGATGTTGGGGTGGGAGATCATGGCGTGCACGCGACCTTCAGCCCGGAACCGCTCGACTGCGGTCGCCGTGGCGAGCTCGGGCTGGAGCACCTTGATCGCGACCGGACGGTTGAGCGGGCAGTGGCGGCCGAGAATCACGACGCCCATGCCGCCGCGGGCCAGCTCGCGCTCGACATCGTACTTGGGCGCCAGGGCCGCGCGGAGCCGCTCGATCAGGTCCAAATCATGCCGCGGAACCGCCGGGCGGGGCGCCCCTGCGCGCCGGATCGGCCAGGAGCCGCTCCGTGAAATCCAGCCGTTCGGCCAACTCGCCGACGTCCTGCCTCAGGGATTCGATTTCGTCCATCAGCTCCTGGGGAACACCGTGGGTGAGGGCATTGGCGTCCTCCGGATCCCAGAGCCTGACGCGCCGGTCGTTGCCGTCCCGAAACTCGCCGGTCGCGATCGTGATCAGATCGTAGAGGTACCAGAGGCCCAATCCGCCCAGCGTGCAGAGCTGGAGCAGTCCGGTGCCAATCTTGCCGACATAGAAGCGATGGGCGCCGAAGACCCCCAGCGGGATGCAGAGGGCCAGGGCGACGGCTCTGGACTTGTCGGAGGGAGCATTAGCCATGACACGACGATACCACCCCACGCGGGGAAGTCCAGAGCGGCCGGCGTGTCAGGGGACCAGCCGGCCGAATGGCGCCGGTCCCGGCGCGCCACTAGCTTCTCGCGTGATGCGCCTGATCTGCATGACGCTGTCGCTGGTCGCCTCGGCCACTCCGCTCGCGGCCCAGTGGACCCTCCAGCAGAGCGGCACCAGCAGCGAGTTCCGCGGGCTCCACGCGGTGAGCGAGCGGGTGGTGTGGGCTGCGGGCAAGGGCGGGGTCGTGTCCCACACCTCCGACGGCGGCATCGGCTGGCGCGCCGACAGCATTCCCGGAGCATCCGGTCTCTTCCTCGTGGCCGTGCGCGGGCTCGACGACCATCGGGCCTGGGCCCTCGGCACCGCGTTCTCGGCGCCTTCCGCGGCGCGCATCTACTTCACCGAGGATGGCGGCCGGAGCTGGCGGCTGCAGTACGAAAACACCACCCCCGGCGTGTTCTTCGATGGGATGGCGTTCTGGGATTCCCGGCGTGGCATCGCGTTCAGCGATCCGCTCGACGGAAAATTCCTGGTGATCACGACCGAGGACGGCGGTGTGCACTGGAACCGGGTTCCCGTCGAGCGTCTGCCGGCCGCGGTGCCGGGTGAAGCGGCCTTTGCCGCGAGCGGAACCGCCATCACGGTGCACGGCGACCGCGACGTCTGGATCGCCACCGGAGGTGGCGCGCGCGCCCGGGTCTTCCACTCCAACGACCGCGGGGTTACCTGGGAGGTCTTCGAGACGCCGGCCTCCGGTGGCACAGCCAAAGGTTTGTTTGGCATCGCCTTCGAGGATCGGAAACACGGCGTGGCGGTGGGCGGCGATTACCAGCAACCGACCGCGTCGAGCGAAAACCTGCTGCTGACCGATGATGGCGGGAAAAGCTGGCGGCTCGGTTCGAGCCCCGGACTGCTTGGAGTCCAATACGGCGTGGTCCACATGCGGGGCGGGAGCTACCTGGCCGCCGGCCCCGGCGGAAGCGCCTGGTCCCCGGATGAGGGCCGCACCTGGACCCGGCTCGACGGCCCCGGCTTCAATACCGTGAGCTGCGCCGGAAAATTGTGCTGGGCCGGGGGAATCGAAGGGCGGATCGGCCGGCTCACCCGCTGAGCCGGTTCACCTGCCCTTCGCTACCTCGCGTCCGATTTCGGCGATCGCGCAGACCAGCACGTCGAAGTCTTCCCGCCTGCTGCGATGATTGGTGATGGCCACGCGGATCGCGAACCGGCCGCGCAGCGTCGTGGCGGACGGCACTGCGATCCCCCGCTCCTGAATGCGGATCAGCACCTCGCGGTTCACGGCGTCGAGCCGCTCTCCCTCCTGCGATCCCACGTAACGCAAACAGACGACGTTGAGCGGCACCGGCGCCATGAGCTCGAGCTCCGGGTGCCGGTGGGCCAGCGTCGCCAGGTATTGGGCCTGATCCACGTTTTGCTCAATGAGCCGGGCGTACTTGGCCAGCCCGTGCTCCTTGAGCAGCATCCAGACTTTGAGCCCGCGGAACTCCCGGGAGAGCTCCAGCCCCAGGGAACCGGGGTCGTGGTCGTTGGGGGCCGCGCCGCGGGCCTCCCGGGCTAGGTAACTCGCCTTGGCGGCGAAGGGGCGCCGGTGGGCTTCCCGACTGCGAACCAGGACGCACCCCACATCGTAGGGCATGTAGAGCCACTTGTGCAGGTCGAACGCGATCGAGTCGGCGCGCTCCATGCCACCCACCAAGGGCTTCAGGCGCTCCGAGATGGCGGCCAGCGCGCCGAAGGCGCCGTCCACGTGGAACCAGAGCCCCTCGCTCCAGCACAAATCGGCGAGCGCGGTCAGGTCGTCGATCGCTCCGGTGTTGACGGTGCCGGCGTTTCCGATCACGCAAAACGGCTTCCGCCCCGCCCCGCGATCCTCCGCGATGGCCTGCTGGAGCGCCGCAAGATCGATCCGGAACTCGGCGTCCACCGGAATGGACCGCAGCCCGCGTTGCCCGAGTCCGAGCAGCCGGACCGCCTTGTCCACCGAGTTATGGGTCTGGGCGGATGCATAAAACACGGCGCCTCCCGGCACGATCCCCACGCCTTCCTGGCTGATCCGCGGCTCACCGGCATCACGCGCCGCGGCGAGTGCCACGAGGTTGGCCACCGAGCCACCGGTCACCAGCACACCGCTCGCGTCCGCCGGAAAGCCGACCATCGCCTTGCACCAGTCGATGACCTGCTCCTCGACATATGGCGCCACCTGGTGGCCGCCCCCCGCGTTGGTGTTGATGACCGCCGTGGCCAGCTCCGCCAGGGCGCCGCTCGGGCTCCCGGTCCCGTTGACCCAGCCCCAGAAGCGCGGGTGGACATTGCCCCAGGGGTAGGGCAGGACCGACCGACGGAAGTCCTGCCAGCTGCCGTCGAGCCCGATCCCCTCGTGCGGTATCGGGAGGCGGAGCCCGGCGCGAACTTCCTCGGGGACCGGTTGCCAGGGTGGCCGCTCCCGCAGCGTGCGCACCCAGTCGAGCAGCTCATCGAGAACCGCGTGTCCGTGGGCGCGGAATTCGTCCCAGGATGCGGGGTCAAGGGATTCTTCGGGACGAACGGTCATCGGGTGATCCTCTTGCGGGGCGGAGCGGGAAGGGGGAAGATACCCGCGACCTCGGAACTCACCGCCGCGATTTGGACAAACAATGCTGCTCCCCCTGTTGCTGGTTCTCACGAACCCCCAGCTCCCAGCCCCAAGCCCCCGGCCCCTGGCCCAAGACACCTCGCTCCGCGGGCGCATCGCCGCGTGGCGCGTGCCCCGAGAGACCGAAATCGTGGGCGAGCTCACCCGGCTGCTGGCGATTCCCAACCTCGCGAGCGATTCCGTCAACATCCGGCGCAATGCGGCGCTGATCGTCGCGATGCTCGAGCGCCGAGGCGCCACGGCCCGGATTCTCGAAGCGCCGGGATCACCCCCCGCGGTCTATGGCGAGCTGCTGACTCCCGGCGCCCTGCGGACCGTCGTCTTCTACTCCCACTACGACGGGCAGCCGGTCGATCCGACGCGGTGGACCACCCCGCCGTGGACGGTCGTGCTCCGGGACGGGGCCCTCACGGCCGGCGCGAGGGAGATCCCCTTTCCCGCCCCAGGCGGGCGCTTCAATCCGGAGTGGCGGATCTATGCCCGCTCGGCCAGCGACGACAAGTCGCCGATTGTCGCGATGCTCACGGCGATCGACGCCCTGAGGGCGCTGGGCCAGCGGCCTTCCGTGAATCTCAAGTTCTTCTTTGAAGGCGAGGAAGAGGCGGGCTCCGAGCATCTCAGGCAGATGCTCGCGCGCCACGCCGAGCTGCTCCAGGCGGACCTCTGGCTCTTCGGCGACGGACCGGTGCACCAGAGCCGGCAACCCAAGGTGTCCTTCGGGGTGCGCGGCGTGATGGGGATTCAGCTCACGGTGTACGGCCCCGCGCGTCCGCTCCACAGCGGTCACTACGGCAACTGGGCGCCGAATCCCAACGTCATGCTGGCGCATCTCATCGCCTCGATGCGCGACGAGGAAGGCAAGATCCTGATCGACCGATTCTACGATGACGTGCTGCCCTTCTCGGCGGAACAGCGCGCGGCACTCGCCGCGATGCCCAAGATGGACGCGCAGCTCGCGGCCGATCTCCGGCTCGGCCGAACCGAAGGGTCCGGCGCAGGGCTGGCGGAGCAGGTCTCCAGGCCGGCACTTAATGTGAGCGGGGTATCCGGCGGGAGAACCGGCGCCGCGGCCGCCAACGTGATCGTTCCCGAAGCGACTGCGTATCTCGATTTCCGGCTGGTGGCGGACCAGCGGCCGGAGCGGGTGCGCGCGCTGCTCGAGGCGCATCTGGTGAAGCGGGGCTATCACGTGGTGCACCAGGACCCCGACTCGGCGACCCGTCGTGCCCATCCCCGCACCATCAAGGTGACGGGCGACGGCGGCTATCCCTCTACGAGCACCTCGCTCGGTCTGCCGGTGTCCCGCGCCGTCATTCGCGCCGCGGAAGCGGCACTGGGCGAGCCTGTCGTCGTGGAGCCGCCCCTGGGTGGAAGCCTCCCGCTCTACCAGTTCAAGGAAGTGCTGGGCGCCACGCTCATCATGGTGCCGATCGTAAATCACGACAACAATCAGCACGCCGAGAACGAGAACCTGCGGATCAAAAACCTGTGGGACGGGATCGCGCTCTACGCGGGACTGCTGGCGTACCTCGGACCGATGTGGGGGCAGGTTCCTTAGGTCACGCACTCCCTCCCTTTGGGTGCCCGGGCCAGGCGGCCCGGGGGATTCCACCCTCCATCCGATAGAAGCCGAGGTCCTCCCCTGTGCGCAGCTTGCTAATGTAGGCGATCTGTCCGGTGTGCATCCCGAAGTGCTCGACTACATGATAGATCGCCGCGAAGACCGTCACCTCGCGGCCCTGGATGGTGCGCGGCTCAGACAGGGCGGCGCGGCTGATCCGGGCGAGGACCGCGTCGGCGTCATGAACCGCCCCCGACAGGGTGGTCAGCAGCTCGTCCTTGAGGAGCCCATCGCGTCGGGCAAACTCCGCGGAGCGCTCCCGGCGGTCGGGCGCGCCTCCCACGCCGCCGACGATCCACTGCCGGATGTTCCCCGCCAGATGCAACATCAGATTGGCGATGCTGTTGGAGGCGTCGTTCGGACGCCACCAGAGGTCCGGCTCGGCCAGCGGTTGCACCGCCGCGCCGATCTTCGGCAGATAGTGTGCGGTCAGGTACTCGCGCGATTGGGCAAGAAAGGCGGCGCCGAGATCCATCGCAGAAGTCTCCTGAAAAGCCCTTGATTCCAAACCTCAACCAATCTGGAGGGCACCGTGGCTGACGAGCAAGCGACGCTCGAGCGCATCAAGAGGCCCGGCCGCAGATCGCCGCGACCAGCATCCCCACCGCGATCTCTTCCGCCGCCTTTTCCGTCACCGGGGGCCCCCCGGGGGTCCATTCGCGGTGCACCGCCATCCAGGTCAGCGACTCCACCACGAGGTGGGCGGCGGCAACACTCTCCCTCGGCGTGTCGATTGTTCCCTCATCTCTGCGCCGCCTCAGATAGTCCGCCACCCGATGGATGCCGCCTCGCCAGAACCGCCGGTAAAAGATCTGCGCCACCTCCGGCCAGTCCCCGGAGGACCGCTGAATGAGCTCGATGGCCCTACGGTATCGGTTGAGCCACCGATACAGCTCGAGAACGATGCCGCGCACTTCGGAGGTGATGTCCCTCGAAGACGAGGATTCGGCTGCCAGCCAGAGCTGCGGGAAGTGGGCGACATTCTGCAGGCAACGCCAGACCGCGTCCGCCACCGCCCCCGGCGCGGGGGCCGGATGAGGCAGGCTAATTGACCAGACCGTGGGGTCCTCGAGGGCACGACGGAGGGCCAGATCGTAGAGGGCTTCCTTGCCGGCCGCGTAGAGGTAGATCGTTCCGGGGCCCACCTTCGCGCGCTGGGCGATCTGGGCCATCTTGGCCGGGGCGTAGCCGTACAGGATAAAGATCTCTGTGGCGGCGTCGGCGATTTTGTCGATACGGTCGTGGGGCCTGATTCGAGACATAATACAATAATAACTGAATCAGATATTCATATATAAGCTATGGGCTACTGGCTATGGGCAATGGGTCACTTGGCGCATTCAGCCCGTGTTCCCACCCACCGCCCCTACCCATAGCCCATAGCCAACAAGCAACCCTTTCTAGCGCCAAGCTGTCCCATGCCACAGAATAGGGTCGACCCCTTTGAGTCCGGAGCCGGGTGGAACAACGAGATCTCGTCACCCGCGTCCTGGCGGGTGACCCGGGTGCCGAGCGCGAATTGTACGACGCGCATGTGGATCGGGTGTATCGGCTCGCCTACCGCATGGTAGGCGACAGCGAGCTTGCCGCCGATTACACCCAGGACACCTTCATCCGGACCTTCGAGCGCCTCGCCACCTTCCGCGGCGAATCCGC
>JAXIPC010000257.1:0-36705 GCA_045403135.1 Gemmatimonadales bacterium
GGCCGGCGAGATGTGGTGTTCCTCGACAAGCTCGATCACGCGTCCATCGTCGACGGCGCCAAGATGTCCGATGGGGAGACGGTCCGCTTCAACCACGGCGACCTGGCCGGCCTGGACCGCAAGCTGGAGCAGCACCCCGGCATCGGGAAGATGGTGATCGTCGACGGCGTGTATTCGATGGAGGGAGACATCGCCGACATCCCCGGTCTGCTCAAGTCGTGCCGAAAGCAGGGCGCCGCGCTGGCCATCGACGACGCTCATTCCATCGGCGTTTTGGGACCCAAGGGAGACGGGACCGCCGCCCACTTCGGCCTGTCGGACGAGGTGGACATCATCGCCGGCACCTTCTCCAAGTCGCTCGCGTCCATCGGCGGCTTCGTGACGGCCTCGCGGAGCGTCATCAATTATCTGAAGCATCACAGCCGGCCGCTGATCTTCACGGCGTCGCTCCCCCCGGCCAACACGGCGGGCGTACTCGCCGCACTCGAGGTGCTGCGCACCGACACCGAGCGCCGAGAATCGCTCTGGGCCAATACCCGCAGGTTGCAGGAAGGGTTCCGGAGCATCGGCTTCGACACCGGTCCGTCGGAAACACCTATTGTCCCGATTCTCATCGGCCCGTTGGACAAGACGCTCATCATGTGGCGGAAGGTGTTCGACGCCGGAATCTTCACCAATCCGGTGGTCCCGCCGGCGGTGCCACCGTCGCAGTGCCGGCTCCGCACCAGCGTCATGGCCACCCACACGGCCGACCAGATCGACTACTGCGTCGAGACCATCGGCCAGATCGGCAAGGAGCTGGGGGTCATCTGACCCAGGCGGTGTCGGTCATCCCGGTTCACTCGAACCGGGACCTCCGCCGCTTCATCGACTTTCCATATCAGCTGCACGCGCGGGACCCGCTTTGGGTCCCGCCGTTGCGTCGGGACGTGAAGCTCCTCCTCTCTCGGACCAAAAACCCTTTCTTCGAGCACGCCGACGCCGAATACTTTCTCGCCGAGCGCGGCGGGCAGGTGGTCGGCCGCATTGCCGCAATCGCCAACCGGCTGCACAACCAGACCCACGGCGACAAGGTCGGATTCTTCGGATTCTTCGAGACGGTGGACGACCAGGCCGTGGCCGACGCCCTCTTCAGCGCCGCCGCTGCGTGGTTGGGGCCGCGCGGGTTCGACACCATGCGCGGACCGGCGTCGTTCTCGACCAACGACGAATCGGGACTCCTGGTAGAGGGGTTCGACACCCCGCCGGTGTTGATGATGCCGCATAACCCGCCGTACTACCTTTCGCTGCTGGAGCGGGCCGGGTTCACCACGGCCAGGAATCTGCTGGTCTATCAGCACGGGAGGCAGCAGGGACAGGTCATCCCGGTGCCAGAACGGCTGACCCGGGCCACGCAGCTCATCACCGAGCGGCTGGGGATCACGGTGCGCCCGCTTCGGATGAACGACTTCAAGGCCGAGGTGGACAGGGTCAAGGCGCTCTACAACACGGCGTGGGAGCACAACTGGGGATTCGTCCCCATGACCGATCACGAAATCGATCATCTGGCGGCGCAATTCAAGCCGGTGGTGGTGCCAAGCCTGGTGCCGTTCGTCGAGAAAGACGGCAAGGTCATCGCGTTCGCGCTGGCGCTACCGGACCTGAATTCGATTCTCGCCGCCAATCGCTCCGGCCGGATGTTCCCGGTAATCCTCAAGCTCTTGTGGAGGCTCAAGACCAACCGGGTGTACCGGCTGCGCATCACGCTGCTGGGCGTGCTGCCCGAGTATCGCGGCAAGGGGATCGACGCCGTGCTTTATCACTGGATCTGGACCCGGGGCGGCATGCTGAACTACAGCTGGGGTGAGGCCGGCTGGATTCTGGAGGACAATCCCGCGATGAACGCCGGGCTGGTCAAGATGGGATTCACCGTCTACAAGACGTACCGGCTGCTCGATCGCCCCATATGAAAGCGCTGGTCACCGGGAGCACCGGGTTTGTCGGCCGCCACCTGATCGATGCCCTGCTCCGCCGCGGCGACACCATCACCGCCCTGGTTCGCAGCCTCGCCAGGGCCGGAGGCTATACCGAGCGCGGGGTCAGGCTGATCCAGGGAGATCTGGGCGATCCCGCCGGCCTCCGGCAGGCGGCAAGAGATCAAGACGTGGTGTACCACCTGGCCGGCCTGGTGGCGGCTCGGACCGAGGCCGAGTTTCTCGCGGTGAATCGCGACGGCACGGCCCGGGTCGTTTCCGCGGCCGCGGACGTTTCCTCGGCGCGGATCGTTCTGGTGTCGTCCATGGCGGCCGCCGGGCCGGTTCCGCGCGGTTGCCGGCTCACCGGCGCCGAGCCGGCGCGTCCGGTCACCGCCTACGGAAGGAGCAAGCTGGCCGGAGAGGAGGCCGTCAGGGCCGGCCGGCTTCCCTGGACCATCGTCCGTCCGCCGGCGGTGTACGGTCCCTTCGACACCGAAATGTTCCGGCTCTTCAGAGCGGCCAAGCTGGGCCTCGTGCCGGTTTTCGGTGACGGCAATCAGGAGCTGTCGCTGGTGTACGGGCCCGACCTGGCGATGGCGCTCGCGGCCACGGGGGCGAGCTTCGACACGAACGGGCGAATCTTCTACCCCTGTCATCCCGAGGTCCTCAGCAGCGTGTCGCTAGTGGAAGCGATAGGACGCGCGGTCGGCACTCGTCCGCGACTCATTCGCCTGCCCCGCTGGTCGGCGGTCGCGGCGCTCTCGCTCACCCATAGCGTGGCACGGATCCGCGGTCGGGCAACCCTCCTCACCCCCGACAAAACCCACGATTTCTTCGCCCCCGCCTGGACCGCCGATCCGGCGCCGCTCGAGGCGGCCACCGGCTGGCGTGCGGAACACGATCTCACCGCGGGTGCCGAAGCTACCGCCCACTGGTACCGCGGCGCAGGCTGGTTGTGACCCTGCGCCCGGTCGACCGGGTGAACCGACCACGGCGGCGTCGCGACGCACGACGCCACGGTCCAGCGCTGGGAGGCTGTCATCTTCGGGGGTGTATTTCCTGTGGAAGGGCGGCGCCGCTCGGCTGGTCTACGGGGTCCTGTCAGGGGGAAGCGCCTACGGCGCGGCCTTCCCTTCGTCCCACGTGGCTGGAATGATCACCGCGTCGGTGATGTCGGCGATTGGCTCGCCACGGCTGGGGTTGATTCTGGGCGCCCCAACCGTGCTGCTGACGGTGGGCGTGGTGTATTGCCAGAGGCACTACGGGGTGGACGTGTTGGCCGGGGTGCTGGTGGCAGGCGCCGTGATTCTGCTGGTGAGCGCTGAGCGGTGAGCGGTGAGCGGTCAACGTAAGAAGGGGACCCCGCGGAACACCGGAGCCCCCTCTCACCGCTTACCGCTCACCGCTTACCGCCGTGTTACGGCGTGACGGTGATCTTCCCGTTCATCGCCATCGCCTGGTGCGGCGTGCAGGTGAACTTGTACTCACCGGTCGGTGCGCCGGCAAACGAGATGGTGATGGTCGCGTTGGGATCCATCACGAGCGCGGTGCTGAGCGGTCCGAGACCATCCGTGATCTGCGCCGCAAGGACCGGCCCGGCGCCGGCCGGAATGCTGTCGGCCCAGAAGGCGACGTTGTGCGGGCCGCCGCTCACGTTGGTGAAGACGACCGCATCGCCGACCTTCACAGAAAGCTCGTTCGGGACGAACTTGTAGGTCGTTCCTTCCATCACCATGTTGACGGTGTGGGTCGCGCCCGCTTCCGCCGCAGGCGGAGGACTCACAGCGGCGGTGGTATCGGCCGCCGGGGTTCCACTCTTGTCGCCGCACGCGGACAATACGAGGGCCAGCCCAGCCATTACCGCGATGTTCTTCATGCCTTCCCGCCTCCCAGACCTGGTTGATGATTGTGAGTGATTTCGGTTCGGTGTCGCCCGGATGACCGCACCGAAAAACGCTTGTGAACAAGTTCACAAATATACATGCCGCAGGTGCGGAATGCCATCTATCCCTCACCTCCTGATATCTTTGCGGGGATGCTAACCCCAGCGGGCGCGGTCGCGCCACCCTGTCGGGCCATGGGCGCCCACTGTCGAGGACTCCGGGTCATCCTCCGGGTAACCACGTTAGACGACGGACCCCGCTCGGGCGACCACGAGGCTACCTGGCTCCTCGGGCACACCGAGCGCATCACTTTCCTTTCGGACCTGTGGGAGGACGACGAGGATCTCTACATCGCCGCGGAGCTCCTGGTGCCCTGCCGGTTTCTCTCCCAGAACGGGGCAACGTCCTCCTGCGCGGCTCATGGCTATTCCAGTGCAGGGCCACCGAAGGCTCCACCGCCCCCCGCGCCCCGACGGCTCGGCCCGAATCGGTTCCGCATCGTAGAATCGGGCCACCTCGCCAGCCGCAGCCTACCCGAGCCGGAACAGCGCCCGCGGGCCCTCCCGGTTCACCACGGCACCAATCCCTGCGCGGGGGCGCCTTGCCGCACGGCGGACAATCGCCGCGGTGCCGCCTGCTGTCGAGATTTACAGGTTGAGATCATGTGCACCACGCGCGAGAAGCGACTCGAGGCGCTGATCCGGAGCCGGCGGTCGCCCTATCTCTGCAAGATCTCCCGGGAAAGTCCCTTTTCCATGAACGCGGAAATGATTTCGGCGTGCGGTTTCTTGCTGGATGACGGGGTGCATTGCTCCCTGCACGGCCGGACTCGTCCCGATGGCCGGCCCGCCAAGCCGGATCTCTGCACCCAGTGGCCCGAGGGGGGAGAGGTGATGCATCCGGGGTGTGTGTTCGCAGGGCGGACAGGCGGACAGGCGGAAGGGCGGTCGTAAGGCCCGCCTGACCGCCCGACCGCCCGACCGCCCTCCCATATCCACCCCAAACATGATACCTTCTTAATGTGCAACAACATGATCCGGGGCTCGTCTTATAGCCTTGGGAACACGACATATCACGAGGGGAAACCGACCTCATGGACGATCTTGAGCGTCTCTACACGACTCACTATGCGGCGGTGGTCCGTTTCCTGTATCGGAAGATCTGGGACGCGGACCGTGCCGAGGATCTTGCCCAGGAAGTGTTCATCCGCGCCATGGCCCACCGGCCCGAGAAGCCCCGGGCGTGGATATTTGCGGTGGCGGCCAATCTGGCCAGGGATGAGGCGCGCGCCGCGATTCGGCGCAAGAAACACCTCACCCTGCTGAAGGACGATCCCGTGCCGCTCTCGACGCCGGATGCGTCGGCGGACGAAACGGTGGAGCGGGACGAGCGGTGGGCCCAGGTGAGCGGCGCGTTGGCTACCCTCACCGATCGGGACCGAGATGTGCTCCTGTTGTGGGATGGCGGACTGAGTTACCCGGAGATTGCGGCGCAGACGGGGCTCGCGGTGGGCGCGGTTGGTACGACGCTTGCCCGGGCACGGAAGCGACTCATTGAGGCCTATGACAGAACTGAATATACGGCTGACGCGGCACGTTCCTGACGACGAGCTGCATGCATATCTCGACCAGGCGCTGAGCCGGTCGCAGTGCGTCGAGATCGAAACCCACCTGGCGGTTTGCGCCCGGTGCAGTGACAACCGCGACGCCCACGCGGCCATGCGGGACCGCACCACCGCGCTGTTGGCGACGCTGACGCCCCGCGCCCTGATCATTCCGCCGCCCTACGCGTCGCTGGAAGATCGGCGCATCGGACTGCCGCACTTTTCGCGGTTGCAGCGGAGCCTCCGCCGGTCGGCCAGGTGGGCGGCCGGCATCATGGTGGCCATCGGCGCCGGCTGGGCGGGACGGAGCGTTTTCGACCCACCCCGCGCACCCGAACCAATCGCCACGGTGGAAGACACGCTGGCGGCGGCCAATCTCAGCATGAGGGCCGTGCCGCTGGTGACGATCGCCCCGGCCCCCGACTTCGTGCCCGCCGATCGGCCGGTGACCGTGCCGGAGCGGAGCACGCGGAGATCGTCGGTTCGGTCCGTTACGGTGCGGCAGCCGGAGGCGGCGATCATGCCCGCGCCGGTGCTGCAGCTCGTTTCCTCGGTGTTGCCCACTCGCGAGTCGCTCGATCCGCCCGCGCCGGCTCCCCGGCTCGAGACCGTCTCGTCGTTCGAGCGGATCTGGCGGAGGGTGTCGTGGGAAGAGGCGCTCAAGATCGCCGGCAGCGGCCTGCCCTTCATCGAGGGGATGCCGGTGATCGGTGTCCTGCTCCAGCCCGGCTCGGGGGGTGAGCGGCCCACGGTCATCGTGGCGCAGCAGGACGGCACCGGTGAGGTGATCCAGAGCATCGAGGGCCCGGTGGCCAAGGTGTTCGACCTGCTGCAGCGGCAGTCGGCGCCCGACGTGTTCGCGAGCGCCGCGAGCCGGACACCCCCCGACTATGTGGAGGTGCATGGCGTCACCCGCCGGGGCATCCGGATCCTGACCGTGACGGGGCGGTTGACGGTGGATTCGCTGAATGCGCTGGCGAAGGTGGCGACGATTCGGTAGCCCGGCCTCGAGGGGGGAGAATTAAAACGGCCCCGTATCGCCGCGGGGCCGTTGTCGTTTCAGCGAGATCGCTTCGGCCTGCCACGGGCGCTTCGCGCCCTCGCAGTGACACCTGCGGGCCTCGCGATGACTTTAGTGCCCCTGCTCCTTCGCGAGCGTAATCGCCGCGAGCCGAGGCGATACCATCGGGAAGGTCCGCGCAAACACCCCGTACGCCAGCAGGAACGCACCCAGAAACAGGAGCAACGGCCCCAGCTCCGGCAGCCCGAACGCCGGCCCCGCCTCCACCGTCACCGACGGCGTCACCAGCAGGTAGCGCTCCAGCCAGAGCGACGCCAGGCTGATGATGGCGAAGAAGGGCAGGAAGAACCGCGACGTCTTGGCCGCCACCGAGATGAACCCCCAGAACGGGATGATGAACATGCCGAGCAGCACCGCCGTCCCGATCGGGCGCCAGGGACCCCAGAGCCGGGCGAATACGAACCCGGTTTCCTCCGGCAGATTGCCGTACCAGATCACCAGGAACTGCGCCCACATCAGATAAGCCCAGAACACCGTGAAGCCGAAACAGAGCTTGCCCAGGTCGTGCCGCTGCTTGGGGGTCACCAGGTCCTGGATGCCGAGCTGGCGGCGCCCGTAGAACAGGAGCAGCACCAGCAGGGTGTGCCCACCCAGGAACGACCCCATGAAATACCAGCCGCCCAGCAGATTCGAGAACCAGTGCGGCTGCAGCGCCATGATGCCGTCGAACGCCACGATGGTGGCCACCAGGGCGTAGAGCACGATGTAGCCCGGCGCCAGCCGATGGATCCGCGCCTCGTTCCGCGCGGCTCCGGCCGGCGACGCATCGTGGCTCGCGGTCCACTGGTCGTAGAGCGCCCGCCGGCCATCCTGTACATGGTCCCGAACCGCCAGCATGTCGGGCAGCACGTCGGCTCGCACCAGGAGCCACCCCACCATGAACAACGCGACCAATCCTCCGATCACCCGCGCCGCCATGAAGCCATGCGACAGCCAGAGCGCCTTGCCGTGGGACATCCCATGGAGCTGGCCCTGCATCTGTCCGTAGATCGCCTCATACCCGAGCGTGAAGATGAGCGCGGCCCCGATCACCGACACGACGCCGAAATACACCGTGGCCTCGGAGAACCGGATGATCACGCCCGACCACTTGGCGTTGGCGACCTTGTGCACCGCCACGATGGCCAGGCTCCCCGCGGCCAGCCCGGTGAAGTAGAGCCAGTTGACCTGGAACGCGTGCCACGCCCTGACATCGCTCTCTCCCATCAATGCCAGCACGAAGAGCAGAAGACCCAGTACGGTGAAAAGCGCGCCCGCCCCCATGAAGAACTGGTACCGCCCGCTGACCGACCCTGCCGCGAGACGCTGCATGTCCTGGTCGGTCATCGACCGGCCCCTCCTACACCGGGCGCCGGCAGGACGAGGGCGGCATCGCGCTGGAGCTTGCGGACGTAGTTCACGATGGCCCAGCGGTCCTCGCGGAGGTACACCTTGTCTCCATAGCGCGGCATCACGCCCCGCCCGTAGCGGACGATGCTGTAGAGGTACCCGTCGGAACGGGCCCGGGCCGATTCGGTGAGCAGCGACGGCGCCCCGACCCGGACCAGTCCGTCTCCCACCCCCGCCTGACCGTGGCAGACCGAGCAAAAGGTCTGGTAGAGCGTGTCGCCCCGGACCAGCGTAGCCGCGGGCTCGGTCGGGTTCACCAGACGGTCCGCGAGCGTCGCGTTGCCGCTCTTGAACAGGGCCGAATCGTTCGGCTCGTTGCCGGTGATCGGCACCGTGCCGGGCACCGTGGTGCGCGGTATGTCGGATCGCTGGTACGGGTGCACCGCGCGCGATTTGATCATGTGGTCGAACCACGGCACCGCCGCCATCAGGTCGTCGGGCGACGGCACCGTGTTGTAGTACCAGTCGCAGCCGCCCAGAAGGAGCGCGGCCGCCGCGACGAGCAGTCTACGCGGCATGGACGGTCACCTCCTCGGAGCCCGCGCGGGCCAGCAGGTCGCGCACCGCCGGGGCCTGGTCCGGCCCGCACGGCACGAAGATGCCGATCCGGTCGTCGCTGAAGCTGG
Source organism: Gemmatimonadales bacterium (assembly GCA_045403135.1). GTDB lineage: Bacteria > Gemmatimonadota > Gemmatimonadetes > Gemmatimonadales > GWC2-71-9 > JABFSM01. Next base: position 8,538 of record JAXIPC010000257.1, read on the forward strand.
GATGGTAAGGCCGGCCCTTCAGCGACTTGCGCAGTGAGAGGATGATCATCCCCGCTACGGTGCAGAGCGACGCGTAGAGGACGGTCAGCTCGAAGGCGATCGCGACGTAGGGCACCGGAGTACCGATCGGCTTGCCGCCCACCAGGAGCGGCCAGTCGTTCGACATCCAGATGGTCATGGCGAATCCGGCGGTGACCCCGGTGAGCCCGCCGATCAGTGTGAACAGCCGCACCCAGCTCACCGGATGGTCGAGCGCCGCGTCGATCTCGTGGTTGGGCGCCGCGGTGTACACCGTCAGGTCGCGGAACCCCCTCGACTTGAGCCCGGTGATCGCGTCGACCGCCGCGTCCACCTGCAGGAACGAGGCGAGCACGCCGGGCACCGGCTTTCGAGCCATCAGTGCCCTCCTCCGTGCTTCCGGGGGAACGGAATCATCTCCTTGATCTCCTGGATCGCCACAATCGGGAAGGTGCGGGCGAAGAGGAGGAAGTACATGAAGAACCAGCCAAAGGAGCCGATCAGGATCCCCCAGTCCGCCCAGGTGACCGCGGGATTCTGCCAGGCGCCGGGTAGGTAGTCGTTGCTGAGCGACGAGGCGATGATCACGAACCGCTCGAACCACATTCCCAGATTGATAAAAATCGAGATGATGAAGAGCGCCGTGAGATTGGTGCGGATCTTCTTGAACCAGAGCATCTGGCTCACGAAGGCGTTGCAGATGATCATTGACCAGCCGGCCCACCACATCGGTCCGAACGCCCGCCGCCAGAAGGTGGCCTGCTCGAACGGGTTCCCGCTGTACCACGCGACGAAGTACTCCATTGCGTAGGCGTAAAACAGGATCGAGCCGGTGAGCAGCGTCAGCTTGGCCAGATTGTCGAAGTGGTAGTCCGTCATCATGTGCTCGAGCTTGAGCACCTTGCGGAGCGGGATGAGCAGCGTCAGCACCATCCCGATGCCGCTGTAGATGGCGCCCGCGACGAAGTAGGGCGCGAAGATCGTCCCGTGCCATCCCGGGACGATGGCCATGGCAAAGTCCCACGACACCACCGAGTGGACCGACAGCACCAGCGGCGTGGCGAGGGCGGCCAGATAGATATAGCCCTTGTTGTAGTGCCTCCACTGGCTGTCCGCACCGGTCCACCCCAGCGAGAACATCTTGTACACCTTGTGCCGCCAGCCGGTGACCTTATCCCGGATCGCCGAGACGTCGGGGATCAGGCCCACGATGAGAAACGTGGTCGAGACCGTGAAGTAGGTCGTGATCGCGAAGACGTCCCACAGGAGCGGCGACTTGAAGTTGGGCCAGAGGAACCGCTCGTTCGGATAGGGCAACAGCCAGTAGAAGACCCACTGCCGCCCGATATGGATGATCGGGAAGAGCGCCGCGGTCATCACCGCGAACACCGTCATCGCCTCGGTGGAGCGGTACACCACCGTGCGCCACGGCGAGCGGAACAGGAAGAGGATCGCCGAGATGAGCGTGCCGGCGTGGCCGATGCCGATCCAGAACACGAAAAGTGTGATGTAGACGCTCCACATCACCGGCGGCGTGTACCCGGCCAACCCCAGCCCGTCCTTGAGCAGCATCACGAAGGTGAGCAGCCCGACCAGGAACATCCCGATCGCCCCGAACAGGGCCAGGTAGTAGCCGCGGCTTGGCGTGCCCAGGGTCGCGAGGACGTCCCGGGTGACCTCGGCGTGGGTCTGGTTGGGCCGGTGCGGCTCGTGCACGATCGCGGTCATGCCTGCACCTTGGCGAGATAGGTGATGCTCGGCCGCACGTTGGTGTCCTCCAGCACGTGATACTCGCGGTGGTTCTCCTTGGCCCGGGCCACCCGGCTCTCCGGATCGGCGACGTTGCCGAAGACGATCGCGCCCGATGGGCAGGCCTGCTGGCAGGCCGTCACGACGTCACCGTCCCGGAGCGGCCGATCCTCCAGCCGGGCCTGATGCTGGGCGCCCCGGATCCGCTGCACGCAGAACGTGCACTTCTCCATGACGCCGCGCGCCCGCACCGTCACCTCGGGATTGAGCTGCAGGTTGAGGGGCTCTTCGAACGACCGCTTGGCGTAGGGGAACCAGTTGAAGTAGCGCACCTTGTAGGGACAGTTGTTGCTGCAGTAGCGCGTCCCCACGCAGCGGTTGTACACCTGGCCGTTCAAGCCATCCGCGGTGTGATAGGAGGCGTAGACCGGGCACACCGGCTCGCAGGGGGCGTTCTCGCAGTGCTGGCAGAGCATCGGGATGACCCGCGCCCCGAACGCCTCGCCCGGCTCGGTGCCGCCCTCCCAGTAGCGCTCGATCCGCATCCAGCTCATCTCGCGGCCGCGGGTCACGTTCTCGTAGCCGACCCAGGGGATGTTGTTCTCCGAATAGCACGCGGTGACGCAGGACGAGCAGCCGGTGCACTTGGCCAGGTCGATTGCCATGCCCCACCGAGGATGCTCCTCCGCGTAGGCGCCGAGCTTCTGTTTCTCGACCTGCTTCTCGCGAAAGCCCTCCAGGGCGACATGCTCCCGCTCGGTGTTGACCTCGTGGCGCTCGTGGCCCTCTTGCCGGAGCGACTCCTCGACGGTCCAGCCCTTCTGGGCATGGTCGAGCGGCATCGCCTCGGCGATGTGACGGCCGAGCTGCCGCGGGTTGCCGTCGGTCCGCGCCAGCTGGTGGTACTCGCGGGTCTTCTCGATGTCGACCTTGACGCTCACGTAGGGCAGGAAGCCGTTCCCGCCCTGCGCCCCCAGGAGATCGAGCGCGTTGGCACCCAGGCCCGTGGCGTACTGGCCGAACTCGGTGTGGCCCAGGCCGAGCGGCATCGCCACCGCGCCGGGGTGCACGCCGGGATAGACGTAAGCGGGCACCGCCACCTCGCCGTGCGGCGACCGGAGCCGGAGCACCTCGCCGTCGCGCACGTCGAGCCGCCGCGCGGTTTCCGGGTGCAGCTCGACCCAGGAGCCCCAGGTGATCTTGGTGACGGGGTCGGGGTTCTCCAGCAGCCAGGGCCGGTTGGCGCCCCGACCGTCGTGGTACATCGAGGACGGCACCGGCAGGAACACGAACTCGCCACTCCCGTCAAAGGTCGGGAGGGCGGGAAGACGGGAGGACGGGAGGTTGAGCGCAAGGCGAACGGCGGAAGCCGCGGGCGGGTTCTCGTAGAGGCCACCGCGCTGCAACGCATCGCGCCAGAACTGAGCCGCGTCGCCGCTGCGGGCCAGGCCGCCCCACCGCTGCTTGAGGTGGGCTTCGAACGACGGGGCGTTGAACTGGGCCAGCACCCCGCCCGCCTTCTGCGACGCCTTGAGCAGTACGTCCCCCGTATGCATTGTCTTGAAGACCGGGGTCATCACCGGCTGCATGAGCCCGCGCACTCCGGCGCGGGACGCGAGATCGTCCCAGCGCTCCAGTGCGTGATGATTGGGCAGGAGGAGGTCGGACGCGGCGGCGGTCTCGTCCAGGAAGAGCGAGGTGCTCACCTTGAACGGCACCTTGGCCATGGCCTCGGCGAACCTGGCGCTCTTGGGCAGTGTGTAGGCCGGGTTGGCGTCGTGTACCAGGAGCACGCTGATCTGACCGGCATTCATCGCGGCGATCAGCTCCTCCATCGCGCCGTAGCCGTCGGTGGTTGGCAGCCCCGCCCCGAATCGCACCGTCCGGCCCACGTTGCCGGCGACGTAATTGAGCAGATTGACCGCCGCGGCGACTTCGATCGCACCGCGATGCTGCGCGCCGATGCCACCCGCTACCGCGAGGCCCGGGCCGGCGGAAGCGAACTCGCGCGCGAGCTGCCGCACCGACTCGGCGGTCATGCCGGTCGTTTCCGCCACCCGCTCCGGCGTCCAGATGGACAGAGTGGCGGCCAGCGCATTCGCATCGGCGGGAGCGCTGCTCCGTTCCGACAGGATCACGTTGGCCATGCCAAGTGCGAGCGCCGCCTCGGTGCCGGGGGTGATCGGGTGCCACTGGTCGGCGTTGAGAGCCGTGAGATTCATCCGCGGGCCGGCATACACCAGTTTGGCCATGCCCTGGCCGTTGAAGCCGTGAGCCTGGGCAAATCCGCGCTGCTGCTCGACCACCGAACCCCAGGTTTCCAGGAAGTCGGCGCCGAAGGAGACGATGAAGCGCGCCTGGGCGAAGTCGTACACCGGCAGCTCGTCCAGCCCGAAGACTTGCCGGTTGGCGGCGCGCTCCGGCGAACGGTCGAACGCCTCGTACCGCACCATCCGGCCGCCCAGCGCGGTGGTCCACGCGGCCAGCAGATCAGAGAAGGTCCCCGGCCCCGCCCCGCTGATCACCGCCACCTTGCCCTGGGCCGCCGCGACCTGCTGCGCCAGGCGCCCGATGGCATCGTCCCAGGTGAGGTCCTTCCGGGCCGCGCCTTCCTTGACCATCGGCCCCCTGGTGCGGCCGGGATTGTACAGCCCCTGGAGCGCGGCCTGGCCGCGATGGCAGAGCGTGCCGGCGTTGACCGGGTGGGCGGGATTGCCTTCCAGCTTGATGGCCCGCGCCTCACGAGTTTTGACGTGCACGCCGCAGCCGGCGGAGCATTCGGTACAGGTGCTGGCATACCAGGTGGCAAGCCCCGGGACCTGGTCCTCGTCCTGCACCAGATAGGGGATGAGCTTCTCCACCTTGCCGGTGGAGCATCCCGAGAGCGCGGCGGTGCCGGCCCCGGTGACGCCGAGCACCGTCAGAAAGCGGCGGCGATCGATGCCCTGGCTTTCGTCGTTCATGTCACCCTCAGAAGTGGCATGCCGTGCAGTCCCGCGTGACCTTCCGCTGCAAGTGACAACTGATACAGAAACCCATGTTGTTCACGTTGTTCACCCTGAACACCTGTGGCATCCGGGCCACGTCGCCATGACACGTCTGGCAGGCGTTCGGACCCATGGCCTTCACGTGGCGCATATGCGGGAAATGCACGTGCCGGGCGAGCGTGTGGATCCGGGTCCACTCGAGCTTCGGCTTGGCGGTGTCGGCGCGGTCGTTCCAGAACTGGCGGAGCTTGCGGATCTCGGCGCGGTGGGTCGAATCGGATCCACCCACCACCATGTGGCATCCCATACAGGTTTCCACCGACGGAATCCCCGGCTCGGAGGACTTGTCGACGGTGTAGTGGCAGTACTGGCACTGGATCTTGACCTGGCCAGCATGGATGTCGTGCCGGAAGAAGATCGGCTGGCGGGGGCCCCTGAGATTGGCCGAGTCGGCCACCGCAAGTCGGGGCGCCGTCGTGGAGTCGGCCGCCGGCTGCGGCTGCGCACCGGTCAGGGTGAGCGCAGGGACCAGCACGCCGATGGCGACCAGGCCCGCGACTCCACCGATGATCACCAGCTTCCGCATGCGAGCTATCCGTCGCGAGAGGTGAGCGACCGTGCCTCATGCTGCCGCGTGCCGCGAGGAGGACGCGGCGGCGTATTTGTGAAATCTTTCACGAGGGGCCCCGTTGCGCAAGTCGTGCCGCCACAACGCGGGACGGGGGAGAAAATAGCGGCGGGGCATCCACCATGACAGGGGTCAGGCGTCAGGATTCAGGGGTCAGGGGGTAAGGCTTCATCCCTGTCTCCTGAATCCTGATCCCTGACCCCTTCCACCAACCGCCCCACCTCCCGCAGTCGCTCCGGGACCTCGAACGGCGTCCCCATCCGCTCCATGTAGCGCACCTCTTCGAGAGCCATCGCGCGGAAGAGCGAGGCTTCCCGCCAGTCGAGATCGGCGCGGAAGAACACCTCCCGCACCGACCGCATCACGACTTCGGTTCGCCGGGTCTTGAAGAAGTCGATGGCCCAGAGGGCGCGCTCCCAGTCCCGGAACAGCAGCTCCATCCGTCCGCTGGGCGCGGCGGGCGCCTCCCGGCGCGGCGGCTTGAGCGGGGATTCCTGCCCAGCACGGGCGAGCCACACCTCATAGAGCAGGATGCCCACCGCCTGAGCCAGATTGAGCGAGCGGTACGTCGGTACCGTGGCGATGGTCACCAACGCGTGGCAGTGATCCAGCTCTTCGTTGGTGAGGCCGCGATCCTCCCGCCCGGCCACCAGCGCCGTTGGTCCCTGGGCGCTCCGCGCCGCGAGCTCCTCCGCCGCGGCACGGGGCCGGAGCACGCTGCGCTTGGCGGTGCGTTCCCGCGCGGTGAGCGCGGCGAGGTAGACGCAGTCGTGGGTGGCTTCCGCCAAGGAGTCGTGCAGGGTGATCCGGGCCACCAGGTCGGCGGTATTGTGGGCGATCCCCTCGATCCGCCAGGGATCGAAGACGTGGGGCTGCACCAGTCGCACCTGCTCGATGCCGAAATTCTTGGCCAGGCGCATCGCCCCGGCGATGTTGACGATGTCCTGCGGACCGACGAGGACGAGTATGGGGGGCGGGAGCGGCGCGCTCACGCCTCGCCCAGGAAACTCGTGTTGACGCCCTTGGCCTTGAGCGAGGCCAGCAGTCCGGTTTTCTCGGCGGACTTGAGGTACGCTTCCCGCGGCTCGATGGCGCCCGACTCCACCAGCTCGAGGAGCGCGTCGTTCAGCGTCACCATGCCGATTTTGCGGTTGGTCTGCATGATGGAGGGGATCTGAAACGTCTTCCCTTCCCGGATCAGGTTGGACACCGCCGGGATGGAGAGCAGCACCTCGCGCGCCGCCACCCGTCCCCCCCCGACCTTCTTGCACAGCACCTGCGCCACCACGCCTCGCAGCGACTCCGAGAGCATCACCCGGATCTGCGGCTGCCGGTCGGTGGGGAATTGGTCGATGATCCGGTCCAACGTGGAGGCGGCGGTGGTCGTGTGCAACGTCCCGAGCACCAGGTGCCCGGTTTCGGCGGTCTCGATGGCAATGGAGATGGTCTCGAGATCCCGCATCTCGCCCACCAGCACCACATCGGGATCCTCGCGCAGCGCCGCCCGCAGCGCCGCCTTGAACGACTTGGTGTGAATCCCGACCTGGCGCTGGGTTACCAGGCACCGCTTGCTCTGGTGCACGAACTCGATCGGGTCTTCAATGGTGATGAGATGATCGGAACGGGTCCGGTTGATCAGATCCACCATGGCCGCGAGGGTGGTGGATTTTCCGGAGCCGGTCGGTCCGGTGACCAGGACCAGACCGCGATTGAGCGCGCAGAGGCTCTGCACCTCGCGCGAGAGGCCCAGGTCCTCGACGGTGCGAACCTCGGCGGGAATCTGGCGGAACACCGCCAGCGCGCCGCGACGCTCGCGACCCGCGTTGCAGCGGAACCGGGCGACGCCCTCGACTTCGTAGGCCCAGTCCACGTCATTGTCGCGCTGAAAGATCTGCCAGTGCTCCGAATCCATAATGCTGCGGAGCAGGAGCTCGAGCAGCGTCCCGTCGATCGGCGGCTCTTCCAGCCGCAACAGCTCACCGTCCTTGCGGAGGATGGGGATCGAGTCGGTGCCGAGATGCAGATCGGATCCACCCGACTCGACCAGCTGGCGGAGCAGGCGCTCCATCTCCCTTTTCGGTCCCGATAGGTCTGGCTCTCTGGCCCGTGTCGCGGGGGCGACGGCCGTTGCGGCCCGGAGCGTGGCGCCACAGCCGCCGTCCTCCGGCGCTAGCGTCACCTCGACCGGGCCAATCGGACTGTCATAGCCAAAGGTGAACTGCGCCTCGGCCACGATGCGGGCAGCGACCGCGGGGGACGCGATCTCTTTGAGCAAGCCGGTGACCTGCGTCCCGGTGAGTGGATCCTTGGTGACCGATTGGTAGACTCCAGCCCGAGCCAGTCGGACCGGCTTGCCGGGGCCCAGCCGGAGCGAGTCGGCTCCGTGCTGCTTCATGGCGGTCAAAAAGCGGTCGAGACGGGGCACGGTCGGCTCAATCCAGAGGAGCGACGAGACGGACGTGGAGACGGTTGACGAACCGCATCGCATCCTGATCGACAAGGCAGAAGAACCCGGCTGCGTGGTTCAAATAGTCCAACACCCGACCCCGATCCGGTGGAAGCTCCGAGGTGACCGCGCCGACGAATTCGCTGCCGTCGGAGAGCTCGACCTGCATACCCAGCGTACGCGCCGCCTCGACGCGGTCCAAGTCGCGTACCGGCTGCACCGTACTCACGGTGACGGCAATGACCTGGCTCTTGGCCAGGAAGATCGTCTGGTTCTCGGACGTGAGCGGGAAGTAGGCCTCGTCACGGTTGAGCACATCTTCCGGCGTCTCCGGTCCGGAATGAAACAGGGCGTGCGGCTGGAGATGAAGAAAGCCGATGAGCGAGCGTCCGCCGGTTACCAGCACCTCGGCGCGGACGGGAAGGGTGCTGCCCCAGGTGTTCGAGCCCGGCTCGGGTGCCATCATGTGCGCGGAAGCTGGCGAGTGCTCCCGATGGGGGCAAGCCCCGGCGGCCTCACCCGCGGACCTCGACGCCCGCGCGCTTCTCCTGAAGCCGGATCGGACCAAGGTAGTCCGCTTCCTCCCCAAGGGCGGCGCGGGCTTCGTGCAGCAGCTCGCCGGCCTTGTTGAGCAGCGGCGCGGGCAGACCGAGCTCCGCGAGCATGCCGAGGCAGATGCCGACGTCTTTGTCGAGCAGCGCCAGGCGGAAGGTCGTGGGCCAGGCGCCCGTGAGCACGCGATCGGGTACCAGCCCCTCGCTGACGAACGATCGTCCGCTCGAGGCGTTGAGGGTCTCCACCGCCACCCGCGGGTTGACTCCTGCTTTGACGAGCGCGGTCAGGCTTTCGGCCAGGGCCAGGATATTGACGCCCAGGAGTGTGTTGTTGACCGCTTTCATGGCATCCCCGGAGCCGAGCGGGCCCAGATGCGCGATGCGCTTGCCGAACGCCTGAAGCACCGGCACGGCCCGCTCGAAGGTCTCGGGGTCGCCGCCCACCATGACGGTGAGCGTTCCTGCTGCGGCGCCATTGGTGCCACCACTCACCGGCGCGTCGGCGAACGCCACACCCTTGCCGGCCAGCCGGGCCGCAATGCGGCGGCTCGTGGTCGCGTCGCCCGAAGTGCAATCCAGAAAGAGCGCTCCAGGGGCGAGCCCCGCTTCGAGACCGTCGGGACCGTCGAGCAGCCGCTCCACGTCCTGCGAGGTCGGCAGGCAGGTGATCACCACCTCGGCACCGGAGGCCGCGTCCCGGGGCGAGCTCGCCGCGCGTGCGCCATGTTCCGTGGCAAAGGTCCGGGCGCGGTCGGCGGTCCGGTTCCAGACGGTCAGCTGGTGCAGTCCGGCCAGCCGGGCCGCCATGGGGCGGCCGATGGCGCCGAGTCCGAGAAAAGCGATTCGCATGTGCGGGCCGGTGAAGGAGGAGGCTAAGAGGCTAAGAGGCTAGGAGGCGAGGAGGCAAGGTCTAGCCACTTTGTCTCTTTGCCTTCTTATCTTCTCTACCGATGATCGAGCGCCATTCCCGCTGGTCTCTGGTCGCGTGGCTTCTGGCCGCGCTGTTGGTGCTCTTCGTGGCGGGGCCACTGGTGCGGCTGCTGATACAGGCCAACCCGGCCAGTCTGGGTCAGGCGTTCCGCGACCCGGAACTGGTCGCCTCCATCTGGCTTACGGTGGTCACCGCGTCGATCGCCACACTCCTCTCGCTGGTCCTGGGAGTACCGCTGGCATACCTGCTGGCACGGGTGCCGTTTCCAGGGCGGCGCATCGTGGCGGGGATCGTGGAGCTGCCGGTGGTGGTGCCGCATCCTGTCGCGGGCATCGCATTGCTCTTGTTTCTGGGCCGGCAGTCTCCCATCGGACGGGTGCTGGCCGATGTGGGGCTCGAGATCGTGAACAGCGTGGGCGGGATCGTGGCCGGCATGCTCTTCGTGTCGGCGCCGATCGTCGTGAGCGCATCGCGCGAGGCCTTTCGCGCCGTCGACCCGAAGCTCGAGCGGGTGGCCCGCACCCTGGGCGACACAGCCTGGGGGGCGTTCCGGCGGGTCACGCTGCCGCTGGCCGGCCGGGGCGTGCTCGCCGGCGCCGTGCTCGCCTGGGCAAGAAGCGTCAGCGAATTCGGCTCGATCGTGATACTGACGTTCAATCCGAAAGTCGCCAGCATCCTCATCTACGACCGCTTCACCCTGTTCGGGCTGCCCGCGGCGGTGCCGGCCGCGGTAGTGCTGCTGCTGATGGCGCTGGTGGTGTTTCTGCTGGTGCAATTGCTCGCGCCCGACCGGAATGCGGGGGACCGCCGATGATCCGGCTCGAGGATGTGGCGGTCTCGCTGGGGAGTTTTTCCCTTCGGGATGTCTCGCTCGAGGTGCCGTCCGGCGGCTACGGTCTGGTGATCGGACCCACCGGCTCGGGCAAAACGACGCTCCTGGAGGCGGTCGCGGGACACGTGGCGCTCCGCCGGGGCAGGATCCTGCTGCGTGGAGAAGACGTGAGCCGGGCCGAGCCGGAAACCCGCCGAGTCGGCTTCGTGTACCAGCACTATCACCTGTTTCCCCATTTCAGCGTGCGGGAGAACATCGGGTACGGGCTCAGGGGTCAGGGGTCAGGGGTCAGGGATCAGCGGATCGTGGAGCTTTCGGAGATGTTGGGCCTCACGCCGTTGCTGGACCGCGGGGTGGAGGGACTTTCCGGCGGGGAGCAGCAGCGGATCGCCCTCGCCCGGGCGCTGGCACCCCGGCCGAGCATCCTCCTCCTGGACGAGCCCTTCGCCGCGGTGGATCCCGCCACCCGCCGGGCGCTCCGGCGGGAGCTCCGCGTCCTGCACGAGCGGGAGGGCGTCACCACCCTCCAGGTCACCCACGATTTCGAGGACGCCATGCGGCTGGGGGATGTGGTCGCCGTCCTGGCCGGCGGGCGCATCGCTCAGTCGGGGTCGCCGGAGAGTGTCTTCCGGTTCCCCAATTCACCGTTCGTCGCGGAGTTCATCGGAACCGGGACGGTGCTGCGCGGCGTGGTCGAGCGCGCGAGTCCGGACCCCGCTGCCGTGAAGCCCTTCGCGGCGCGCTTCCGCTCGGGATCCCTGGTGCTGGAGGTGGTGGCCGAGCGCGAAGGAGAGGCCTACGCTGTGCTGCGCCCCGCCGACCTGCTGGTAAGCAAGAGCAGTACGCCGGGGCCCGCGCCGAGAAACCGGCTCGCCGCGACAGTCATCCGGGTCGAGCACGGATCGGCGGTGGCCCACGTGCACGTCGACGTCTCGGGAGTTGCGCTGGCCGCGGCGGTAACCACGGCCACTGCGGACGAGCTCGCCCTGGTCCCGGGAGACTCGATCGTGGTGTCCGTCAAGGCCACCGCGATCCACCTCATCTAGGCCGCCCGCGCTCTTTCACCAGCCGCGCCGGACCGATCGCCTTCTCTCCCAGCTTCCGATTGATGTTGTCCACCGCGGTGGCGAGCCGACGGTCGCGGGGCGACTCGTCGCCGGTGCCCGTCTCCGGCAACAGCGAGAGCTGCGGCAGCCCGTCCCCGGCGGACAGGGCGGAGAAGGCCACGCCGAGCAGTCGGGCGGCGGTGCGTCGCCGGGAACGGAGGCCGGCGAGGAGATCGTGCGCCACGGTGTAGAGGGCCCGGTCGGTGCGCAGCGGGCGGGGAACCGTGCGGCTGGCCTGGCGGGTCTTGAAGTCGTGATCGCGGAGCTTCACGGTGATGCATCGGGTCGAGAGTTGGTCTGCGCGGAGCTCAGCCGCGAGGGATGTGACCAGGCGAAGCAGCCGCGTCTCGAGCGCCTCGTCGGAGGTCAGGTCTCTGGAAAAAGTCTCCTCATGGCTCATCGAGCGGGACGCGCCGTCCGGCTCGACATCGTCGGAGCTTCGCCCCCGGATCCGCTCGAACAACCAGCGGCCGGAGCGGGGACCGAGCCATTGCTCGAAGGTCCCGGCATCGATGCGGAGGGCATCGGCCACTCGTACCAGCCCGTAGTGCTTGAGCGTAGCCTGGAGCCGGGGCCCCACGCCGGGAATCTCCGCCAGCGCGAGCTGGGCGAGGAACGCCGCTTCCTCGCCCGGCGCCACGATGAGCACGCCGGTGGCCCCGGTGGCGGGCCTGGGCTTGGCCCGTTCAGCGGCGAGTTTGGCCACCAACCGGTTGGTACCACCGCCGATCGAGAGCGTCATCCCGGTGCGGGCCAGGACGTCGTCGCGGATCCGGCGCGCGGTCTCGGCCAGCGGCTCACCGTGATAGACCGCCTCGGTGCCGGAGAGATCGAGGTAGAACTCGTCGATGCTGGCCGGCTCCACCGCGGGCACCCACTCGTCCAGCACCTTCCGGATCTCCCGGTGTTTGACACCGCATTCCTTGCCGGGCACCGGAACAAACGTGGCGTCGGGACAGAGTCGCGCGGCACGGGAGATGGGCATCCCGGCGCGGAGCCCGAAGGCTCGGGCCTCCCAGGAAGCGGAGCAGACGACGCCGCGGCTGTTGGCATGGCCCCCCACCACCAACAGACGCGCCTTCCCCGCCCCGTCCGGATCGACGAGGCGGGCCACGGCGACGAACATCGCGTCGCAGTCGGCGAGGAGGATGCGGCGGTGTGGCAAGACGCTAAGACGCTAAGACGCTAAGACGCTAAGACGCTAAGACGCCCCAATCTAAGGCGTTGGGCCAAGCGATCACCCCTGCCCTTGCCAGTTTGAGGGTTGGCAATTAACTTGCTAGACGTCCAGCAAGTAGATGGTCATCGCCGGGTGGGGAGAACGACGAATGCGCAAACCGACCAAACCCGATTCGCGCGAGCGGGTCCGCGATGCCGAGCGGACCCGTGAGCTCATTCTCGACGCGGCGGAGCAGCTCTTCGCCGAAAAGGGATATGAGGAGACCTCGCTGTCGGACGTGGGCAAGCAGGCCGGCGTCTCGCGGGCCACGCCGGGCTACTTCTTCGGCTCCAAGGCCGATCTCCACCGCGCGGTCCTCGAGCGCTGCTTTGCCGACGTGCGTCGCGCCGTCCGGGAAGGCAAGGAGCGGGCGCTGGCCAGCGGCCAGACACCCGAGGTCGTCCTGGCGGGAGCTGTCTCCGACTATGCCGACTTCGTGGCCGCGCGCCCCAATTTCGTCCGGCTGATCGAGCGGGAAGCCCTCTCCGACCGAACCGTGCTGACGGGCATGCCGCTCCGCCTCGCGGTGTGGCAGGAGGCACTGGCGGCCTTCCAGCAGGAGCTTGGTCTCGACATCTCGGATTCGGCCGAGGCGGCGCACCTGCTCCTGTCGCTGGTCGCGCTGACCTGGTTCCCCATCGTGCACGGCCAGACCTTCATGAAGGCCGTGGGCCTCGATCCGACCGCGCCCGACTTTGCCGAACAGCGCAAGCGCCACATCACCACGCTGCTGCTCGGCGCGCTGCGCGAGCGCTCGGCGAACACTTCCACCTGGACCTGATCATGACCGACGTGATGAAGCCCCCACTCGAGAAGTCCCCGGTCCAGGGCAGACCGGTCATGGCGACGGAACAGGAGGCGCGTGAAGTCGCCGAAGCCGCGCGCGAGGTCGAGTGGTCCGCCAGCTTCGTGAAGGAGTTGTTCGAGGGGCGGTTCCGGCTCGACCTGATCCACCCCTTCCCCGAGCCCAGGCCCGAGGACGTCGCCAAGGCGCAGCCGTTTCTCGACAAACTGGAGGCGTTCCTCCGCGACAACGTCGATAGCGACCGGATCGACCGCGAGGGAAAGATTCCGCCCGAGGTCATCCGGGGACTGCGGGAGCTGGGCGCCTTCGGCATCAAGATCGACGAGCAGTACGGCGGGTTAGGCCTGTCGCAGTTGATGTACACCCGTGCCATCAGCCTGGTGACCAGCGTGGACGGCAGCCTCACCGCCCTGCTCTCGGCCAGCCAGTCCATCGGCGTGCCGGTCCCGCTCAAACTCTTCGGCACCGAGGCACAGAAAAAGAAGTACCTCCCGATGATCGCCCGGGGCGCCATCTCGGCGTTCGCGCTGACCGAGAATCACGTGGGTAGCGATCCTGCCGGCGTGGCGACGACCGCGAAGCTCTCGGAAGACGGCACCCACTGGATTCTCAACGGGGAGAAGCTCTGGTGCACCAACGGCACCGTTGCCGAGGTCATGCTGGTGATGGCGCGCACCGGGGCAAAGGGCATCACCGCGTTTATCGTCGAGACCGACTGGCCTGGAGTCGAGGTGGTGCAGCGGCTCCACTTCATGGGTCTCAAGGCCATCGAGAACGGTCTGCTGCGGTTCCATGACGTGAAGGTGCCGGCGGAAAACCTGCTCTGGGGCGAAGGCAAGGGACTCAAGCTCGCGCTGATCACCCTCAACACCGGCCGACTCACGATTCCGGCGGGGTGTGTGGCGGGCGCCAAACGGGCGCTGGAGATCTCCCGCACCTGGGCGGCGGAGCGGGTCCAGTGGGGCCAGCCGGTCGGCAAGCACGACGCGATTGCCCAAAAGCTCGGCCGGATGGCGGCGGACATCTTCGCCATGGAGGCAATCGCCGAGCTCGGCTCGTTGCTGGCGGACCGGCCCGGCACCGACATCCGGCTCGAAGCTGCCATCGCCAAGATGTGGAACACCGAAATCGGCTGGCGGATCATGGACGACACGCTGCAGATCAAGGGCGGCCGCGGCTATGAGACCGCCGATTCCCTGCGGAGCCGGGGCGAGCGGCCCGATCCCGTGGAACGCATGATGCGCGACTGGCGCATCAACCTGATCTTCGAAGGCTCCAGCGAGATCATGCGGCTGTTCATCGCGCGGGAGGCGGTGGACACCCACCTCGACGTCGCCGGCGACCTGGTCAACCCGAAATCGAGCGGTGCAACCAAGCTCAAGGCCCTGTTCCGCGCGGCGCTCTTCTATGCCGTGTGGTATCCCAAGCAGTGGTTCGGCTGGGGGCGCTGGCCTCGGTATGCCGAATTCGGGACGCTGGCCCCGCACCTGCGTTTCGTCAACCGGAAGTCGCGCAGGTTGGCACGGAGCCTCTTCCATGCGATGGTCCGCTTCGGGCCGAAGCTCGAGAAGAAGCAGGCGGTTTTGTTCCGCCACGTGGAGGTCGGCGCCGAGCTGCTCGCGATCAGCGCGGCTTGCAGCCGGGCGATGATGCTGGCGAAGAAAGACCCGGCCAATCGGGGTCCGGTCCGCATGGCCGACGTGTTCAGCCGCCAAAGCCGCCGGAAGGTGAACCAGCTCTTCGGCAGCGTGTTCCACAACGACGACGACCGAACCTACCGGCTCGCCCAGAGCGTGCTCAAGGGCCAGGAGGCGTGGTTGGAGGAGGGGATGGTGCGACTCGCTGAGCCAGCTGCAGCGGTACCTGCTCGGCGTGCTCAGTGTCCGGGCCGGTGAGCTCGACGCAGCGACACGCTATGCGGGTGAGCTGGAGAGGCTGCCGCATCCCGCGTACGCCAATAGCCTGGTGCGAGATCTCACCCTGGGACTACGAGCAATGGTGGCCCGAGCACAGGGTCACCCGGAGGCTGCCCTCAAGCTCCTGGAAGACATCCGGCCCACGGCGACGCGGGCGGAATTGGAATCGCCGCTGCTCGCGCGCACGCTGGAGCGGTTTCATCGCGCCGAGCTGCTCCAGGAGCTGGGGCGCGTAGAGTAGGCACTGCCGTGGTACGACCCGATGGCGCAGCTCTCACCCTACGAGCTGGTTTTCCTCGCTCCCGCGCACCTGCACCGCGCCGAGATCCTCGACGCCCTTGGGCGGCCGGCGGACGCCGCCCGCAGTACACCCGGTTCATCGAACTCTGGAATGACGCCGACCCGGAAGCGCAGTCCATGGTGTCGAGCGCGCGCGACCGGCTCGGGCTGCTCCGGGACCTGCTGATATCCCGGTGATCGATGGACTAGATTGGGGACGACTCGAGCAGGAGCCCGATTTTGCCGACCGCCGAAGGCAGGACCCTCCCCTTCGTGGGCCCGGAACACATCGACGTGGCGGTCCTGGAGGCCTTCGACTACGAGGGACCGGCCCAGGAGATCGTTACTGAGACCGGGGAATTCACCGCAGTGTGTCCCTACAGCGGCCTGCCGGATTTTGCCCGGCTCGCGATCAGCTACGTTCCCGACCGTCGCTGCGTCGAGCTCAAGAGCCTCAAGTACTACGTCACCAGCTTTCGCAACGTGGGGGTGTTCCAGGAGCACGCCACCGCGAGAATCGCCGAGGATCTGTTCCGGTTGCTGGCGCCACGCAAGCTGTCGGTGCGCACGGTGTACAATACTCGCGGCGGCTTCGAAACGACCTGCACCGTGACCCTGCCGACGGCCTGATCACCCCCACCGGCTGGCGCGGTCCAGCGGAAACGGCCACGGGGATATTACAATTGTCGCACGCAAACCGCAGCGGTTGTGAGCTTCAAACAGTAAGGACGCTCTCCGTGGCTACGAACTCCCTCGCCGTTACCGACAATCGCACCGGCAAGACGTACGAGTTGCCGATCTCCGAAGGCACCATCAGGGCCATCGACCTGCGCCAGATCAAGACCGGCGAGGGCGACTTCGGCCTGATGACGTACGACCCCGCCTTCATGAACACGGCGGCCTGCCGCAGCGCCATCACCTACATCGACGGCGAGAAGGGGATTCTTCGCTACCGCGGGTATCCCATCGAGCAGCTGGCCGAGCGGGCCAGCTTCCTCGAAGTCGCCTACCTGCTTGCCGTGGGCGAGCTGCCCAATCGTGACCAGCTCAGCAAGTGGGAAAATGACATCAAGTTCCATACCTACGTCCACACCAATGTCATCAAATTCCTGGAGGGCTTCCGGTACGACGCTCATCCGATGGGGATGCTGCTGGGGACCGTCGGGGCGATGTCCACGTTCTATCCCGACGCCAAGCACATCGAGGATCCCGCGAACCGGTACATCCAGCGGGTGCGTCTGATGGCCAAGATGCCCACCATCGCGGCCTTTTGCTTCCGGCATTCCCGCGGCCTTCCCTACGAGTTCCCCCGGAACGACCTCGACTACATCGGGAACTATGTGAACATGATGTTCTCGATCGGCGGCAAGCACGAGCCCAACAAGGTGCTGCAGCGCGCGCTCGAAATTCTGCTGATCCTGCATGCCGACCACGAGCAGAATTGCTCCACCAGCGCGGTGCGCTCGGTCGGTTCCTCTCACGTCGACCCCTTCTCGGCCATGTCGGCGGGCATTGCCGCGCTGTACGGCCCGCTCCATGGCGGGGCCAACGAGGCGGTTCTCGAGATGCTGGGGGAGATCGGCCACAAGAAGAACATCCCCGCGTTCATCGAGAAGGTGAAGCAGGGCGAGGGCCGGCTGATGGGATTCGGTCACCGGGTGTACAAGTCCTACGACCCGCGGGCCAAGCTCATCAAGAAGGTGGCCGACCAGGTCTTCGAGCAGACCGGGCTCAATCCCAAGCTGGAAATCGCGCTGGAGCTGGAGCGGATCGCGCTCTCCGACGAGTACTTCATCAAGCGTAAGCTGTATCCGAACGTGGATTTCTATTCGGGGCTGATCTACCAGGCGATGGGGTACCCCACCGACTATTTCACGGTCCTCTTTTCCGTTGGACGGCTGCCCGGGTGGCTGGCGCAGTGGGAGGAGCTGCTGATGGACAAGGAACAGAGGATCGCCCGGCCGCGGCAGACGTACACCGGCCCGGAAGAACGGCCTTTCGTGCCGATCGAGAAGCGCTGAGATTCGGGCGTCATGACTGGGGGCCCACAGATGAAGCGAAACCTGTGGCCGAGATGAGCTGGGACCCCGTCGCCCTGGCCCGGCAGCTGCTCGCGTTCAACACCGTCAATCCCCCGGGAAACGAAGCCGCGTGCGTCCGGCATCTGGGACGTCTGCTGGAGGACTCGGGCTTCACCACGCGGTACTTCGATTTCGCGGAACGGCGCACCTCGCTCGTCGCGAGCCTGCCAGCCGGCACCGCCAAGCCCCCGATCTGCTTCACCGGACACCTCGATACCGTCCCGCTTGGCGCGGCCAAGTGGGACCATGATCCCTTCGGTGGCGAGGTAATCGGCGACAAGCTTTTTGGTCGCGGCGCCTCGGACATGAAGGGGGCGGTGGCCGCCATGACGGTCATGGCGCAGCGGGTGGCGAAGTTGCCACGGCGGACGGCGGGCATCACCCTGATTCTCACCGCGGGCGAGGAGACTTCCTGCCAGGGAGCGCGCCACCTGGCGGAGACCGTCGGCGCGCTGGACGCGGCCGGGGCGCTCGTCGTGGGAGAGCCGACCGGCAACGAGCCGTGGATCGCGCACAAGGGATGCGTTCGCTTTGCGATCACGACCCGCGGGCTGGCCTCGCACGCCTCCATGCCGGAACGGGGCGACAACGCCATTCACAAGGCAGCCGATATCGTTATCCGGCTCCGCGGCCTGGACTTTGGCGTGCCCAGCCACCCGCTGCTGGGCGCTCCCACTTTGAACATCGGCACCATCGAGGGGGGGATGAACATCAACTCGGTTCCGGACAGGGCCAGGCTCGGGGTCGACATTCGCATGCTCCCCGGACAGACCGAGGAATCGATCAGGGACCAATTGCTGAAGGAGTGCGGTGGAGAGGTGCAAATCGAGCGACTCGAGGGGGCCGGGAGCGTGGAGACCGACCCCGATCATCCATGGGTCCGAGAGGTGTTCGACCTGGTGGGCGGGAGTCCCCAGGGTGCGCCGTACTTCACCGACGCCTCGGTCCTGACGCCGGCCCTGGGCAGCGTCCCCACGGTCATACTTGGTCCGGGCGAGCCGGCGCAGGCGCACACGACCGATGAGTACATCCAGGTGTCGAAGTTGGAATCCGCGGCGGAGCTGTACTTCCGAATCGCCGAGTCCTGGTGCGGAGATCGCTAACCGCACTACCTGCTCTTGTACATATCGGTGCTCAGGTACTTGAGGCCCGAGTCGACCATCAGGGTGACCACCTTGGCACCCGGTCCCAGCCGCTCCGCCACCTGAATCGCGGCGACGACGTTTCCACCGGACGACGTCCCGGCGAAGAGAGCCTCCTCCCGCGCTAGGCGTCTCGCCATGGCCTCCGCGTCATCGGTGCTGACCGGCAGGATCTCGTCCACCAGCGCCGGGTCCCAGAGTGGCGGAGTGCGGCCGATCCCGATGCCTTCGATCTTGTGAGCCCCGGCCCGGCCTCCCGACAACACCGCGGATTCCGCCGGTTCGACGACGACGATCCTGATGGCCGGCTGGTATCGCTTCAGCACCGTGGCGACCCCACGAGCAGACGCCGCCCCGCCCGCGGAGTGAACGAAGGCGCCGATCTCCCCGTTCGTTTGACTCCAGATCTCCTCGCCGAGCGAGGAGTAGCCCGCGATGCTGTCGTGGTTGTTGAGCTGGTCGATCCAGTAGGTGTGAGGCTCCTGGCTCAGCGTTCGGGCCGCCTCGATCATGTCCAGGATCAGCTTCCTGGTGGTGAGGCCTCCCTCGCTAGGAACGAGCGTCAGCTCCGCACCCAGCGCCGCCATGTGATCCCGCTTCTCCTGGCTGAACGCATCGGAAGTAACCACCCGGAGACGGTAGCCCTTGGCGGCGCAGACCAGTGCGAGCGACGCCCCGGTGCTGCCGCCGGAGTACTCGACGACGGTGTCTCCGGGCCTCAGACGACCGTCTTCCTCGGCCCGCCCAATCACGGCCAGCGCCATCCGGTCCTTCATGCTGCCGGTGGGGTTCTCCCACTCCAGCTTCACGAAGATGTCCGCACAATGGGGCGGAACCACCCGGCGAAGGCGCACCATCGAGGTGTTGCCAATCGCCTGGAGGATGTCCATGATCAACCGGCGCTCAGCGCGGCCGCCGCCACGGCGCGGTCCACGTCGTCGGCGGTGGTACGCCAGCTGGACACCGAAACCCGCATGCAACGCTCGCCTCGCCAGGTGGTTCCGGTAAAGAACGCCTCCCCGGTGCCGTTGATCGCCGCCATGACCTGGTCGGTTCTGCGGTCGTGGTCCTCCGCGGTGGCCCCGGGCCGCGGGTCGTAGAAGCGCACCAGCCCCTGGTTGATCTGGGGGACGCACATGACCCGTGCGTGCGGCAATGCGCCGATGCGAGTCACCAGGTCGTACGCATGGCGGCAGCAGCGGGCGATGAGATCGGACAGTCCGCTGCGTCCCAGCTCCCGCAGGGCCGCCCAGGTGGCGAAGCCGCGGGCCCGGCGCGAGTGCTCCGGTGTCCAGTCGAGCTGGTCGCGCCCGTCGTCCGCGTGGACCAGGTAGCTCGCGTGATGCTCCATGGCGGCGCGGTGGTGCTCCGGGTGCGCTACGAAGGCGTACCCGCAGTCGTACGGGACGTTGAGCCATTTGTGCCCGTCGGTGGCCCAGGAGTCCGCGAATTCGGCGCCCGTGAGCAGGTGACGCAGCTCCGGAACCGCGTTGCACCAGAGGCCCATGGCGCCGTCGATGTGCACCCACGCCCCGGCGCGGTGCGCGAGGCCGATGAGCTCGGGAAAGGGATCGAAGGCGCCGCAGTTGACGTCGCCCGCCTGGAGCACCACGATCGTGGGCCGCCCGGGTTCGCGTGCCAGCGCTTCGCCCAGAACCTGCGACGTGAGGCGCGACGCCGCATCGCTCGGCAGCACTACCATGTTCGCAGTGCCGATGCCCAGGAGCTTCACCGCGCGGGTGACCGTGCCATGCACCTCATTGGATGTGAGGACCCGCAGGCGCGGCGCCCCGGCGAGCCCCTCGCGATTGACGTCCCACCCCGCGCGGGCCAGCACCGAGTGCCTTGCCGCGGCAAGACAGGTGACGTGGGCCATCTGGCAGCCGGTCACGAGAGCGTAGGACGCGTAGGCCGGGAGACCGAGCACGTCCTTGAGCCAGTCGCCGCAGACTTCCTCGACAACGGCAGCCGCGGGCCCACAGGCATAGAGGCCCGCGTTCTGGTCCCACGTCGCCGTGAGCCAGTCGGCGGCCAGCGCGGCGGGAAGCCCCCCGCCGATGACCCAGCCGTAGAAGCGGCCGCCCGCGGTGCCGAGGAGGCCGCCGGCCGCGTCGCGGGCGAGCTCGTCGATCACCGTGACCGGGTCCACCCCCTCCTCGGGCAGTGGCCGCGCGAAGCGCCGCCGCAGCTCGGCGAGCGGTGTCGTGGCGCACACCGGTGCGGTATCGAGCGACTCGAGAAACGAGAGCGCCACCTCGGTGACTCGCTCGAGGGTGGCTTGCTGCCGCGTGGGGTCCAGGAGCATCGGTTCCTCCATAGGGAATTCCGCCTCAGGCCGCGCGGCGGGCCGGCAAGTCACCCAGGAAATGACCAGTCTCGGCCGGATCCTTAGCTGCCGCAATGAGACATGCTCCCAGCGTGGCGTACACGCCGATGATCATCGCGATGTAGTGGGAGCGCCCCGCGCCCCAGCTCCACCCACTTGGCCAGAGTTGAGTCAGCCGATAGATCCCGAAGACGAGAATGAGGCCGGTCGCGATCATGGCGTAGCGAAGGGCGACGATGCGGGTGGCGCTCGACATTGGGGTCTCCCGAAGAAGAGGAGGCACAATACCCGTATCGCCGATACCACGCCTCCCTCGAACGGGCCACCCGGCTGGCATGGCCCGTTCGGGCCATGTCAGCCGATACCGTGTCGGAGCGCGAAGGCCACCGCCGCCGTCCGGGAGGAGAGACCGAGCTTGGTGAAGATGTTGGCGATGTGCCGATGGATAGTGTGCTGGCTCACTCCCAAACGGCCCGCGATATGTCGATTGGTCAACCCGCGCACCACGTGGGCGAGGACCTCACGCTCGCGGGAAGTGAGCGATCCCTGGCGGCCTGGCTTGGCGAGCAGCGATCGGCCCAGCGCAGTGGCTCGCTGTTCCAGGCTTCGGGCGCCCAGCTCCCGTGCCTGCCGGGCAGCGGCGGCGGCCTCGGCGGCGGCGGCCTCGACCGCGCCCGCGGTGTGCAGCTGCTCGGCGAGCAGCAGGCGGGCCCGGAGTCCGTCGTACGGCGCGCCGGCCGAGTCGAAGAGCGATGCCGCTTCCTCGAACGCGTTGCGGGCCTCCTGCGACCGGCCCCGTCCGGCGGCGACGCCGGCTGCCGCAAGTCTGGCGCTGGCCCGAATGGCCGGCGACTCGACCCCGGCCGCCAGCACTTCCAGCTCGGACAGCTCGGCGTTCACGGCCTCCGCCCGGCCCCCGGCCGAGGCCGACAGCACCATCAGCTCCAGTGCCGCTGCCCGCGCCGTGTGGTTGTTCCGCGGCACCTGCCGGAGTACCCGGCGGGCCAGCCGTTCGGCCTCGGCGGGGACACCGCGCTCGAGAGCGATCGCGGCGAGTCCGAGCCCGGCGTCCGGCGTCGTCGACAGCTTGTCGAAGATGGCGGCGGCCTCGTCGAGACGCCCCTGGCGTCGCCGGAGATCGGCCAAGCGGAGCTGGCCGAGGGAGGTCCAGCCCGGGCGCCGCTCCGCCAGCTCGGTGACCGCCGAGGCGATCTCGGTCTCGGCCGCTGCCCAGTCGCCGCTCGAAACCAGAACACCGGCGTACTGGGTCCGGCAGACGGTAAAGAGCGCCGGGTGATTCCACTGGCGGCAGTATTCGCGGACGCGGACGCACCACTGCCCGGCCCGGTCGAAGTCGCGGACCATCTCGCAGGCGCTTATTAGATGGCAGCAGGTGACGCCGGCGGCACTGCGGTCGGCAAATTCGCCGGCCACCACGGCGGCGGTGGCTTCGTCGAGCTGCTGCATGCCCTCCGCCACCCGTCCGGCCGCCACGAGGGCCAACCCTTCAAGCGACAGGGCGATGTACTCGAGGTCGGGATCCCGGTGTTCCCTGCCGAGTGCGGCCGCGTCGGCGGCCCCGGCCGCCGCCGCCACCGCGTCCCGAGGCATGCGGGCGTCCGCCTCGCGGAGCAGGAGCCAGCCGTACTCGGCGCTGTCGTGATGCCCTTCGAGGAGTCGCCGGGCCCGGCGAAGCCACCCATTCGCCACCGCCGGCTCGTCTCGGAACGCCCGAGTGTCCCAGTCGAGCCAGGTGGCGATGCGCGCCGCGCGCCGGACCTCCCCCCCGTCGAGGTAAAGCCGGTAGGCGCGCTCCCTGGAGCTGAACAGGGTATCGGCGTCGTTCAGCCACCAGGAGGCGAGTCCGAGGAGCTCGTGACCCTCCGCCGTCTCACCGTGTTCGAGGGAACGACGGGCGGCTTGGGCGGCGGCGTTCCAGTCGCCCTTCCGGATGGCAATGCGAGCCGTGTCGATCAGGGAAGCGGGCATGAACCGTTCACCTCGCGATCAGGCCGGCAAGTGCGATCCCAACGGGACAACCTGGTGGCCACCCGCCGCCAGCGCTTGGCAGGCCGCGCCAGCATCTGCCTCCCGGACAAGTACATAGTCCGTATTGTACGTGGCGATCGGAAAGATCGGGACGCCGGCCGCCGCCAATGGCGCCGCGACCGCCGCGAGGACGCCAACCAGCTCGAGCGGCAGCGGACCGAGGACGCGAAACGCGAGATAGGATGTCTCGACGCGGACGTCGGCGGGGAGGGAAGCGACCTCCACCACCAGTGATAGCTCCTCGGGGGTTCGCGTCACCGAGAGGAAAGACTTGGCCGCCGTGGTCCACTCAGGAACCGGCGCCGTGGGCCCAAGTTGCAGAATCGTGAGAGGCGTTGGCAAGAGAGTGAGAGTGACGGTCCGTTTCGGAGTTGCCGTCATGGACGGTTTCCCAAAGCAAATGCCATTGCGGTGACTGGTGCCTACCGGCCTCGAGCTGGGGGCTCAGCGACGGCCTCGATAGCGTTGCAGGCCACAGCGAGCCCAGCGTCCGGATGTATCACGTCTGATCGGTGTGCAGGAATTGCCGGACGGTCATGCCCCGCGCTCCACCGGCCATCCGGCGGCCCTCCAGTCCGGCAGGCCCGCCTCGGCTCGGCGGGCCCGATACCCGTGCTGCCGCAGCACCGCGACCGCTTCCAGGGCAAAAACGCAGTACCGTCCCCGGCAGTATGCGATGACGTCGCGGCCTTTCGGGATCTCGCGAAGACGGCGCCTGAGGTCCGCCACGGGCAGCGAGATCGCGCCCGGGACGTGCCCGGCCTCGAATTCCTCGGACGGGCGCACGTCCACCACCGTCACCTCGCCCTCGCGCAGCAGGTGGCGAAGGTCCCGAAGCGAGACCGGCTCGAATCGGTCTCGTCCGTCCAGATACTGGTGAACGACCTGCTGGACTTCGGCGAGCCGGAGTTGCCCGATCGCCTGCATGGTCTGGAGCAGGCGGAAGACCTCCGGGTCGGCCAGGCGGTAGTGCATGTACGTACCGTCGCGGCGGGTCTCTACCAGCCGGGCCTGGCGGAGCACCCGGAGATGGGCGCTGGTGTTCTTGACTGAGGCCGCGGCCTGCTCGGCGAGCGCCTCGACGGTCTTCTCTCCCTGGGCGAGGAGGTCGAGGAACTCGATCCGCGTCGGGCTGGCCAGGGCATGCCCCACCCGGGCGAATTGCCGGTACAGCGCGTCCTTGAAATTCCGGTTGCGTGGCATAGGCCTCGACAGGGAGGGGGAAGCCGGCTATATTCCAACAATATATAGAATATAAGATTGCATCGGGAGCGTCAGGCGGGGCGAGTTCACGATTTCCCGACCGCTCGCTACGATCTCGGCAATGTCCACCAACACGCGCCGGAGAACCCCATGCCACAGGCAGCCCCAGCCCAGGAATCCCTCGAGGCTGTCCTCAAGGACGAGATCCTCCGGATGTACCAGGAGGTCGCGGACAACCGACTCGTGGCTGGGGACCGGGTCCACACTGAGCCCGATGACCCGGCAGCCGCGAGCCTCGAACTGCGGGTGGAGGGCGGCCATGTACCCGAGCGTCATGGTGCGTACCCTCCGTGTCAGTGGTTCGTCACTCGCGTTCCCCGGTGATGTGCCCGGCCTCGAACTCGAGCACCGGGCGAATAGCGAGGCCATTCAGCTATTGACCATCATTCTAACGATCATTAGAATATATGCCAACCTGAGTCCACGCAAGCCCCCGGAACCCGGAGCCAATCATGGGCGCATTCCCCCGGGCCACGCCCACCGAAGACCTGAGACAGCTGCTCGAGACCGGCTCCCCCGTCACGGTGCTCGACATCAGGACGGAATCCGACCGGGCCGAGTGGTGGATCCCCGGCAGCGTCCATGCCGACGCGTACGACGCGTTGAAACGAGGTGATCCGACGCCCCTCAGCGAGCTCGACCTGCCGCTGACTACCCCCGTCGTGGCCGTGTGCCGGGCGGGCCTGGTCGCCCAGGCCGCGGCCCGGTATCTCGCGGAGCGGGGGCACCGGGCCTTCTATCTCGAAGGAGGAATGAGCGCGTGGAGCCAGGCGTGGAACCACGCGGAGGTCCCTATCGCGGAGCCGGAGGTCGCCGTCATCCAGGTTCGCCGTACCGGCAAGGGATGTCTGTCGTATGTGATCGGTTCGAGTGGGGAGGCGGCGGTCATCGATCCGTCGGTTGACCCGGCCGTCTACCTCCGGCTGGCGGAGGACCGGGGCTGGCGGATCACCACGCTCATGGACACGCACATTCAGGCGGACCATCTCTCCCGGAGCCGTGAGCTGGCGCGACTGACCGGGGCGCGGCTCTTTCTCCCGGCCCAGGAGCGGGCGCAATATGCCTACCAGCCGCTCCACGACGGCGACCAAGTCCCCGTGGGGAGCGCGACGATCACGGCGTTCGCGACCCCTGGGCACACCTCGGAGAGCACCTCTTATCGGCTGAATGACCGTGTGCTCTTCACCGGTGACACGCTGTTCCTGCGCGCCGTGGGGCGACCCGACCTCGAAGCGACTAACGCGCAGGCTGCGGCGAGGGCACGATGGCTGCACGCCTCGCTGACCCGTATCCTCGCCCTTCGGGACCGGACGTTGATTCTCCCCGGCCACGCCGATCGGCCCGTGCTGTTTGACGGTCGGCCGGTCGCCGCCACCCTGGGCGAGCTGCGAACGGAGAACGACGCACTCATCCGCTGGTTTGGGGGAACCGGACCTTCCGATCCGGATGGCTTCGCCGAGTGGGTGCTGGGCCGCCTACCACCGACGCCCGCCAATCATCGGGAGATCGTCCGCCTGAACGAGGCGGGCGCGGAACGCCCGGCAAATCTCGAGGCGCTGGAGGCCGGGGCCAATCGCTGTGCCGTTTCGTAGCCTCCGGTGACCCCCTTGCGACTTCGTACTTCGGCAACCTCCCACGGGCTGGGGGAGCATGCCGGTGCCGTCCTGCTGCTCGTCCTCACCAGCGGCTTCGTCGGCGGCATGGTGGGCATCGAACGAACCGTCCTGCCGCTCATCGCAGGAGCCGATTTCGGAATCGCATCGAAGGAAGCCGCCATCGCGTTCATCGCGACCTTCGGTGCGACCAAGGCCCTGGTGAATTTCTTCGCGGGACGCCTCTCCGAGCGCTGGGGCCGCCGTCCGGTGCTGCTCCTGGGATGGCTCGTTGGAGTCCCGGTCCCACTGCTCCTCATGCACGCGGAGACCTGGTCGTGGATCCTGGTCGCCAATGTCCTGCTCGGCGTGAACCAGGCGCTCACGTGGTCAATGACCATCGTGATGAAGCTGGACCTGACGCCGCCGCGCACCCACGGTCTCGTCATCGGCTGGAACGAGTTCGCCGGCTACTCCGGGATGCCGCGGCGGCGGCGCTGACGGGGTACATCGCGTCCGCGCACGGCCTTCGGCCGGAGCCGTTCTACGTGGGGCTGGGCCTGGTGGCAGGTGGCCTGGTGCTCTCGTGGTTCACTCGCGAGACGCGTCCGAGCCCGGTGGACGGAACGAGCGACCGGATCGCGGGCAGCGTGGACCCGGCGTCTCTCCTCCGTGTCGCGTACCTGTCCACACTCGGGCATCCGACACTGTCGGCCGCGAGCCTTGCCGGGTTGGTGACGAACCTGAAAGACGGCGCGCTTTGGGGGCTTCTCTCCATTCTCCTCACCGGGCAGGGGCTTCCCATTGGCCGGGTCGGGGTGGTTGCGGCGCTCTACCCGGCGGTCTGGGCGGTCAGCCAGCTCGTAATCGGTCCGCTCTCGGACCGGATCGGGCGGAAGCCGCTGATCGTGGTCGGCTTGCTCCTCCAGGCGCTGGGGGTCGGTGGATTCGCGGTCGGTGCCGACTACCTGGACTATCTAGTCGCGGCGGTCCTTACCGGCATTGGAACGGGGATGGTCTACCCGACCCTCCAGGTTCTGGTCTCCGATGTGGCGGGGCCGGTCTGGCGGGCCTCGGCGCTCGGCGTGTACCGGTTCTGGCGTGACTTGGGCTATGCCGTGGGGGCTTTGGGCGCGGGCGCGATCGCCGATGCGGCGAGTCTGGGGACGGCTTTCGGCGCGGTGGCAATGCTGGTGGCCGGTGCAGCGATCCTGGTGCGGCTGCGGGCGTAGTACGCGCTGGACGGCGGTAGCGCGCCCGAATTCGTGGCCTTCCTTGGTGGCCCCCGACCATCTCTCTCACACCTCTCGCTCGACGCCCGTTTCTGACAGCTCGTTAGGTGCAACCCACGGCCGACGTAGGTTCATCCTACACGATGAGGCGACAACGATGCCCCTGTGCAACAAGACAACCAAACGCTTTCACGGTCACCACCGTCGGCCCGCGGGACCGGACCCTCCGCCCTAGGAGAGGCCTCCAACAGTGCCCATCAGAAACGCGACGCCGTCAGTCTGACGTCGGCTGCCGACCAGGCTTTCGAGAACCGCTTCTCCACCGCTGCCGCCTCGGCGGATTTCCCTTGTGCCCTCAATGCACCGGTAAGACCGAACAGCGACCATCCGTTCTCAGGAAACCGCTTCAGGTCCTCACGATAGACGGCTTCTGCCTCGGCGCTCCGACCGGCCTTCAACAGCGCCGCGCCGAGTGACTCACGGATCGGGTAATACCACTTGGGTGGCTCGAAGTAGAGACCGGCGTCCTCTATTGTGAGCGCCCCGCGAAAGTGAGCGATTCCCTCATCGAGCTTGCCGCTCCGCGTCGCGATCTCCCCCATGAGGGCGTGAACAGCAATGGAGACAGACGTTTTCGCGGGCGCGTCGGCTGGGGTGGCCGCGTCGATTGCCTTCACAGTGTCCAGCGCCGTGCCCGCCTCGGTGAACCGTCCCTTCGCTGCATAGGCGACTCCACGCGCGTAGTACGCCATGGCGAGCGGCATACGGATGTCAGAGGGCGGAAGCGGCTCGGCGAGCACCTCGTCCCATCGCCCGAATGTCGTAAGGGTGAGCACATGGTAGGGAACCATCTCCTGCAGCATGAACACCTGCCGCGCCACGTCGAGATTCACCTTTGCCTTCAACGCCTGGGCGGCCTCGATTGCCTGGGCGCTCCGCCCAGCCATGGTCGAGACAAATGCGAGGAAATGGATGTTGTGCGGATAGTAGGCAAGCGAGTACACGGTCACCGG